>JBEKPM010000069.1:0-11747 GCA_049520735.1 Bathyarchaeia archaeon
ACCTTTCATGTTCTTCTAATGGCTTAAAGCACCAACCACAAACGCATTTATTTTTGGTTGACATTTTTAATCAGAATCCCTGATATGTCGCAGTCTCCAACGTGGTCGCATTCGTAGGAGCCTAATTTATAGTCGGGGCACCACCTAAACTTTCGGCAAGTCATAATTATTCTGCCTTCTCCTTTCTCCACAACCACAACCAAACCGTTTTGGCAATTATAGGCAATGTTCCGACTCTTGACACATATCAACTGCAAAGTATGAAACAAGATAAAAAACTGCAATTTCACGCTGAGAAGCGATTTTTTGTCCGTATTCCAAAAATCTTTAAATTAGTTTCGTACATATTACGGATTATGAATAGAGAAGAGGCTCTTTCATTACTTGACGAGTTGTTGGTCACTTTTGAAACCGTGAAAGGCACGCCGATAGTTTTTACAGCACAGGTTGAAAAATCGCAGGATTGGGAACTGCAAGTTAAATGGCTTGTTGGGAACAACGAAAAAGCTCTCTTAACCGATTTTGCCCTCAAACACGGGTTAACCATGAGAGAAGAAAAGGACTGCACGCTTTTCCGCTGAAATGATTTTAAATCAACTACGAAAACCGTCTGTTATGCGGAAGATTATGGAACGCATAACAAACGGCTGTCACGTTTTGAAGATTACGTAAGAAGTTACGTGACTGTAACACCATAGCCCACTATTTGCCCATTTTCCATTTCAACTTTGCCGTAAATTCCGACACAAGAATCGCTTTTAGCTATGGTTGTTGCCTCTTCACTTGTTACTTTTTGAGGCTTTGATTTCTTTACCGTATGTGTTGGCGTAGATTCATAGCTGACTTCTGCCGCAAAACTTTGTGAAGGTTCGAAGTCTAAAATGAAAAGTTTACGGCTTAACGCGTCGTGAGTTTTCCTAAACCCAAATATTATTAGTGACATCATTCCTAATAGCGAAGGATAAATCTTGCTTATAACCACAATTTTTCGGTTTCTTCGTGTTCACCGTGTGCACTTTTTGCCTTCGCTATTTTTCTTCTCTGAATTAATAAAGTGGTTGCATTATCACGACAAAAAGCCCTTATTGTACTAGACTCAGTTCTTGCCGAATTTGTCGCTCTTCCTTCGCTTGTCTCTTATTAGCACTCGCACGCTTTCCTAAAACAAAAAATAGAGTGCTTAATTTACAATAGAAAAGAGTTTTTACTCATTTGGTTATTAATTTTTTCGATTAGCAGCTAAACCGTAAACTGTTACTGCCAAGCCGATGATTGCCACGAGGGCCCCGCTAACCGCCAAAAACTTGTCTTGAGCAACCTTGTCTCGAACCTGTGCGGAAAGAGCCTGCGATATTTGACCTACAAACATAAAACGTAAGCTAAAAGAGAAAAACGGGTTAAGGCTTTTTAAGAATCCCTATTGCTTTCACTATCGCCTTTAGTTTGTCGCAAAACTCGACACCGTAACCTTGAGCTAGCAACCACTCAGCAAGTTTGTTATAATCAGTCTCAATAACCTTATCTTTGTTCCTTATCCTAACGCAAGTAAAAGAATAAGCTGTGTCGTTGTAAATGAGTTGTAGTTCAGGTTGAAAACCCCCACAGGCGGGGCATTTTGAGAAATTACGCTTAAGCATTTTCAATATTGCCGCTACTTGCTTCTCGTTTGATTCTAAACCGAAGATCCTTGCTGCTTTTTTTGCTTCTTTTGTTGAAGCTGCATCTGTTAACCAGAACATGTTTTCGGTATGGTGAGGTTCTTTCTGCTTTTGCCTTCTTCTGTTTACTTTCTTCGTCTCACGTGTTGCTAAGGTCTCGATTTCTTTCTTTTTGTCAGGGGTAGTACTTCTCTTGATTGTTGGATTATCTAACGCGCGTTCCATTTCACATGCAGGACAAAGCCATTCCTCGCCTTTCTCTCTAAACCGTTCACCCTCTATATATGTGAGTGGTTTTCCGTAGCGATCGCAGTTTTGATCGCTTAGCTCTTTGCTCATGGAAATCACTTGCTTTCTTTAAGCTGGGATTAAAGCGTATTCTATGTCGTGGCTTCTTGACGCGAACCGGGCTTTTCCCTATTTGCTGATCCATCCACTCAACCAGATCGTCGCGAGCGGTGCGCGCCTTATGATGTATCTGTCATGCTCATATTAAGTAGTAAGCGCGCGTATCGCATTTCTATTCGTACCTCATAATGTATAACGGTTTTTCTGCTTCTTTGCGTCTTTTTTGCTGAGGTATGTCCTCTGCGTTATTGATGCCCATAGCAATTTTCGAAGCCTCTGGTCTTAGTTCTTCTTGAATGATGAAGTAGAGTTCATCGTCGTCTAGGAGTTTTTCATATTTCTTAGCTTGAGAACTCGTTTTCTCACCTCTCGTGGAAGCAAATTGTGCTCCAAGCAATCCCAGCTCACCACAAGCATTAGTCTAAATTATATATTAATAATATGAATTTCAAAATCATAACCAGTATAAGTAGCCTAAGTAAACACCACATTTGAGATTGTATGCCCACAGAGGAGGTGCAATCGGGTATGAATGAACAGGGTATGAATGAACAGGGTACGAATGAACAGGTTTTAGAAAAGGAAAGCTCAACTCATCTCGAATCTGGTCGGTCAGGCTTGGATTGTCTGCGCGCGCACGCCAATGCAGTTATAAGTGAAAACAAAATTATAAGTGAAAACAAAAAGAACCAGGTTTTGGAGAGACTCGCACGAATGGTTGAAAAACAGAAAAAAATAGACCAAGAAACTTACCGTGCCCTCTTAGCTGCACTAGAGCTCAAGGACACTGGTGACGACATCGCAGACCATGTCATAATCTTAATTGCAGAATTAGCCACCATAAGAAATGCCGGAACTGGCATCGGCCGTCTTTCATAAAGTCAATTTCGGAACAGGCTTGCACGCTATATACTGTTTCAGAACTATATGTTTAGTTCCCTATTGATCTTATCTTCAATTTCTGGTAGTCTTCGTTTCAGAATCCCTTGCACGTCTTCTGGGTCCAGCTCTTTCTTAACAAGAGTTCCCCAAATTAGAGCCTGTAGTTCGCCTACAACGCATCCAATTAGATATTCCTTCTCTGAAGACGTTGGGATCACTTCGAAAATCCAGCCATAATCTTCACGAAAGGAGCGAGACGGTTCAAGCTGCATGTCTATAGTCTGTTCAATGTAACCTCTTGTCTTATCATCCAAATTTCGTGCAGCCACATGACTGCAACATTGCGGTGGCATTCTTTCTCCAATTTTCTGCTTGATCTAACCTGGTTGAGGTAGCCGCAAATGTAGATGGTCTTCCGGTGTCGGCTGGGATTGAGTGTTTGAACCCGAGGTTTTCCAGGTTGAGGCAGTCTACAAAGGCGTCGATGAACCTGACTGGATTCCCCTTGGAAACGTACTTGTCGATGGTGTCTGGTAAGATCACTGTTTGGCTTCTGTGAGTGCCCGTTACGTGTTCGCTAATGGCTTTTCAGCTCTTTCTGTTGCTCTAAAGCTAGTCTAGATTTAAGGTTAACGGTAAATAGCCAGCAAAGAAAGAGACTTTTCACACAGTCTCAAACGGGTTCAAGTCCCCTCGACTCATCCTCAGCGTTAACCACGCTTAAGCTATGTTTTTTCGTAAACCATTATTTCGCGAGTTAATGTTCGGTGGACAAAGACTTTGTGTGATTCTACTGTTTTAAATCCGAGACTATATATAAAATCAGCTATCTCTATAGACAACTGCTCGGTTTTTCCATGTTGGTTCACCTTTATAGGAAGAGCGATACAAATTATCTTGCCCCTTTTCTTTAAGTCAGTGGCTCTCAGCAAGTTAAATAATTCCTGAAAACTTTTAAATGAAGATAAGCTAATTCTTGAAGGAAGAAGAGATTTCACCGATGACTTTGAGAACAATAGAGGACGTGATTTAAATCCGAGTAATCGCCGACTTGCATATTCACGGTCGATACAGCAGGGCAACAAGCGAGCGAATGTGCATTCCAGAGATAGCACGTTATTCAAGAATCAAAGGCTTAAACTTGGTGGGCACAGGCGACTTCACCCACCCCTTGTGGCTAAAAGAAATCAATGAAACCTTGACTCCTGAACAGAATACGGGCTTATTTAAGCGGGCAGGCAATGTTGATTCGCCGGTTCGCTTCATGCTTACAACCGAAGTCTGCACAATATTCGACTACAAGAGCGAAACCAAAAAGGTCCACCACGTCATCTTGACCCCGAGCATGGAGACAGCCACCCAAATCAACGACCGACTAAAACGATTCGGCGATTTGGCATCAGACGGCAGACCAATCCTAGACGTTTCAGCGCCGCAGCTTGTAGAGGAGATAATGGCTGTTTCAGCTGAAAACATGGTTTTTCCCGCGCATGCTTGGACTCCATGGTTCAGCGTCTTCGGCGCGTTCAGCGGCTTCGACACGATGAAAGACTGCTACCAAGACATGACACAGCATATACACGCTTTGGAAACTGGATTAAGCAGTGACCCCCCGATGAATTGGCGCTTAAGCGGATTAGACAAATACACTCTGGTTTCGAACAGTGACTGCCACAGTTTTTGGCCCTGGCGCATCGGAAGAGAAGCCAACGTCTTCGAACTTGAAAACTTCACCTATCAACAAGTCACAGATGCCATAATCAAAAATGACCCCGCTCGGTTTAAGTACACCATCGAAGTTGACCCCGCTTACGGCAAGTACCATTGGACAGGACACCGCAATTGCAAAGTATCCCTCTCGCCATCGGAAGCGATGAAGTTTGGCAACATCTGCCCGGTATGCCGCCGAAAACTTACAAAAGGCGTGGAGCAACGAATTGAAGAACTGGCAGACAGACCCACCGACTTCAAACGTGCCGAGGCTCCAGGATTCATGCGTTTGCTACCACTGTCCGAAATAATCGCGGCCGTATTAGGGACTGAATCACCTTCAACGCAGGCGGTTTGGAAAAACTATAATTTGCTGACAGAGAAATTCGGCGACGAGTACTCGGTGCTGATTGACGCTCCGTTGGAATCTTTAGTCAAACTGGTGGATGCCCCTATTGCCCAAGCAATCATTAAGGTTAGGAACGGCGAAGCAAAAGTTACACCAGGGTTTGATGGCGTCTACGGACAACTTGTTCTAGGCGTTGACGCACCAAAAATCAAGTCTAAACCTCCAGTGGCTACAGTCAAGCAGCTGAACATGAACGATTTCTGGTAAAATTCAAGCCTTTCTCCCCCACGGGATACATGCAACAAAACGGTTTAATTCCTGCAAACTAGTTTTAGTAAATATTCAACGTTACAAAGGCAGATAACTTTGAAAGACCTTCTGACCAAAATCAACAACATCGCTACCCAAAAGTTCGGAGCACAATACGCGGAAGCCCGAGCACAAAAAATGGTCAAAACAATGCTAACTCTCAAAGAAGAGCGGGTTGAAGCGGCAAAGCAGGGCATCGAAAGCGGCGTTGCCTTGCGCGTACTTGTAGATGGTGCATGGGGATTTGCTTCAGTCGGCTCTCTGGACAACGCGATTTTGGAGGGCGCAGTTTCAGACGCTTGCAGGATGGCAAAAATGGCAAGTTCGTACCTCAAAAACCCGATCAAGCTTTCTGACGCCAAAGTCGTTACCGACCGCGTGAGGTCTAAACCGAAGAAGAACCCAGCAGACATTTCGATGGAGGACAAAATCAAAGTAGCCATGACCGTGAACAAGACAGGTTTGGGCTACGATAAACGAATAAAGAGTTTCACCATCGATTATCTTGATTTGATGGGAACCAGCTATTTTGTGAACAGCGAAGGTTCGAGCATAGAGCAGGACAAATTGTATGTTTGGGCAAGAATCGCCGGTTCAGCCCTCAACGAAGGTATATTCACTTTTAGCCGGGAAGAGTTAGGTTCCACAGCGGGCTACGAAGTCTTCGATGAAGTGACTCCTGAAGAGTTGGGAGAAAAAGTAGCCAAACGCGCGATAGAGCAATTGGGCGCTAAATCTTTGAAAGGAGGAACATTCCCTGTTGTTTTGAGTCCCAACGTTGTCGGAGTTTTTGTTCATGAGGCATTTGGGCATTTGGCTGAGGCTGACCTAGCTCTTTCAGGGAGCGTTTTAGCAGACAACTTGGGAAAGAAAATCGGCTCTAACCTGGTCACGTTCTATGATGACGGTACCATCAAAGGCTCTTTTGGCGCATTCAAATATGACGATGAAGGGGTTCAAACCCAAAAAACACTGCTTCTAAAAGACGGGGTCGTCGCAGGCTTGATGCATAACCGTGAAACTGCCCAAAAATTCAACGCTCAACCCACGGGCAACGCGAGAGCTGAAGATTTCCGGGTGGAACCGATCATCCGAATGCGTTGCACGTATATGGAGCCAAGGGATCACTCCCTTGAAGAATTGGTAGAAAACGTGAAACACGGCTTTTACTTCAAGAGTTTTAGGGGCGGACAGGCAAATCTTGACGGCACATTCCAGGTCGGTATCCAAGAAGGCTACGAAATAATCAATGGCGAAATAGGCGCGCCGGTACGTGACGCCTCAATAAGCGGCAACACGCTTGAAACACTTAATAAAGTCGATGGGGTCGGCAAGGATTTTCTTTTGGATCCTGGCAGATGCGGTAAAGGTCAAACGGCGTTCATTTGTGATGGCGGGCCGCACATTAGCATTAAGGAGGTTGTTGTCGGTGGCAGTGCTTAAGAAAGACGTAATGGTGGGTTTGTCGGAGGACGCGGTAAGTCAAGCCTTAAGGAAGGGAGCTTCTGAAGCAGAGGCTTACGTTTACGAAGGACAAGCGACAAACATCGGCATAGAGTTGGGGCAAATTAGCAAGACTAATAGGATAATTGACCGGGGCTTAGGCATCCGTGTGGTCGCTGACAAAGCGATGGGTTTTGCTTACACAAACGTCATCAACGACCCAACCGCAGTCGAAAGCGTTATCGCTCGAGCCTTAAGCGCGGCAAAAGCAAGCAAACCTGACCCAGACTGGAAAGGACTGCCGGGAAGTAAACCCTACGCTTTATTGGAAAAAACCTTTGATCAACGGGTTGTTGAACTAGAGTCAGATGAGCTCGTCAAAGTGGCTGCAACCATGCTGGAGGCTGCTGAGCAAGTTGACAAAAGGGTGTTCCCGATTGAAGGAGGAATAGGCGGCGCTTACATTTCTAACGCTGTGGCCAACTCAAACGGAATCTCAGGTTTTGACAAGGGCACAGTTGTCGAATGCAGCATAGCCACCTTGGCTAAAGAAGGCAACTCCGTCACGCCCGTCTGCTTCGAATTTAACGCGTCAAGAAGCTACGAGGTAGACCCAGTTTGGGTCGGCAAAGAAGCGGCGAAACTGGCTCTTTCAGCGTTAAAAACCAAGTCAGTGGAAACCAAAAGTACCACTCTAATTCTTACTCAGTTTGCGCTACAAGACCTTCTGGCCTACACGCTGATTAACGCAGTTAGAGCTGATAGCGTGCAGAGAAACCAGTCTGCGTTTAAAGGGAAAATCGGCGAGAAAGTAGCTTCTGAAAAACTGACAGTTTACGATGACGGATTGTTCGCGGGCGGCCTTCGAACATGGGCTTTTGACGGCGAAGGAGTGCCACATCAGAAAACAGCGGTCATTGAGAAGGGCGTTTTGTGCAGTTTCCTTTATGACAGTTACTCGGCGAAAAAGGAGGGCAAAGAAAGCACCGGAAACGCTGGACGTGCAGGGTACCTGTCAACCCCAAACATCGACACCACAAACTTCCATGTACTACCGGGGGACAAGACAGCAGATGAAATGCTAAGTGAGATCGATGATGGCTTGATGGTGTATTATCTGCAGGGTGCACACAGCAGTAACCCTGTAAGCGGCGAATTTTCAGTGGTGGCAACACCTGCTTGGAAGATCAAGAAAGGCGAAATAACCCACTGCAGCAGAGGCGTCATGCTAGCAGGCAACATCTTTGAAGTACTCAAAAACATCAGCCTGATCGGCAGCAACGAGCGGCAGATGGGGCAACTGATTTCCCCGTGGATCCAAGTTGAAAATGTAAGGGTCATAGGCAAATAGCGCTGGGTTTTACGCCCAGAAGCTGTTTGAATACTCGCCTAAAACGTTCTCGTATATGTTTCTAGTTTGCTGCGCGATTTTTTCCCAATCGTACATTTCTAGAACTTTCTTGTAAGCGTTCTCTCTGAGGCGTTGCCTGTAGCTATCGTCTAGTAGAACTTTTGTTATTCCCCACGATAAAGACTCAGGGTTGTTTGGATAAACTTTGACTCCTGTTACCTCATGCTGGATGATTTCAGATAGGCCGCCCGTGTCTGATGCGACGACCGGGCTTTTTGCAGCCATAGCTTCCAACGCAACAATTCCAAATGGTTCGAATAGTGAAGGCACAACGGAAACATCTGCGCACTGTTGGAGCTTAAGCAGTGTTTGCTCGTCCATGAAACCTTCGAATAAAACTTTATGTTCAAGATTCATGCTGCGTACAATGTTGAGGAGCTGCTCCTTCATGTAGCCGCTGCCGACAATTATGAATTTGGCGTTGACTTTTTCCAAGATCTTAGGAACAGCGTTGATCAAGATGTGGATGCCTTTTTCGTACACCAGCCTGCCTACGAAAAGAACTATTTTTTCTTCTGGCAGCGCGAATTTGTTTCTGAAGTCCTTCAAGTCCTCTGAAGCCATATTGTAGATACTGGTGTTTACTCCGTTTGGAACCATGACTAGCTTGTCGTTGGGCAATCCGAAGGCCCATTTGACATGGGAAATCATGTAGTCGCTGCAACAAATCACTTTCCACGCTTCGTAAGTTAGCCATGCTTCGGTTTCGTGAATCATTTTCTCAGTATCATTATGCAAACCGTCTCTTCTGCCGATTTCTGTTGAATGCATCGTGACCAGGAGGGGTTTTCGAAAGACGTGTTTGAGACCTATTCCCGCGTTCGCTACAAGCCAATCATGGCAGTGCAGCAAATCGATTTTATTCCCGATTTTTCTAGTTAGCGAGGCTGTCTCTTTTTGCATGTTAAGGTTCATCAAGTAAACCCAAGTGGCGAAGTCGGGCGCTGGGTTCTTGTATGAGTCAATTCGGTAGACCTCTACGCCTTCAATCACTTCATGGGTCGGCGCATCAGGAAAATCGCAGGTTACAACGTAAACTTTTACACCCTGCTTCGCGAGGCTCTTCGATAGGAAGAAAACGTGAGGCGAAATTCCTCCGATAACCCTAGGCGGAAACTCCCAGCTAAGCATCATAACACTTAAGTTGTCTTTCATTTGGCTTTCAAGCCTCCTGAGATGCTGCCGAAGAGTTTAAGAATTTCTTTATCCAAGAACGTGGTCCGGCTGAAACTACAACTATTTTTTCCACAGGAACCTTGTAAATTCGAACTATTTCGTCCCGCATCCATTCTGATTTAACGCTGACTTTTTCGGCCTCATAGAAACCCAGCCACTCAATACTTTTAATCGCCATGTTGTAAGGTGTGCTTAGACCTTGGGAACGATGATCCTCTAGGCTTTCAACGGAAAAAACAAACGGTATGCCTAACCCGTTTTTTATGGTCACTGCCGCAGGAATAAAATGCCAATCGAACACATCTATTAGGTCAATTTGTTTATTGGATTGATAATAAAGGTTGGCAGCTGCTCTTTCAACCTCTTGGTTAAGGGTTAGAACCCAAGTTAAAACGCCGATGTGTGTTCGAACAGGGTTTGAAACCCGGATTATTTGCACGCCTGTCGGTTCCTTTGCGGTTCCTGTTGCGGCATCGTCATATGTTACCACATTTACTTCTACACTGTTAGCTGCAAGTTGAGTTGACAATGCTTTCACGTACTCTGCGAGTTTACCTATGACCCTTGGCGGATACTCCCAAGAAAAAAAGATGACACGCATGTTTCCACTACGTGAAAAGCGAGCAGACCTTAATTATTCCTCTTCCAGTGAGATAGTACCGTTTCTTTCCTTCATTATCGTAGAAACTTTCAGCGAAACCTTCAGATTTGTACCGATCCAAGATGTTTTCTATCTCGCTTGGGTCTCTCTGTAGGAGCCTTGCTACCTCTTCGCCTCTTCTTGCCAAATCAGCAGCTGTGGCACATAAGTTATGCAGCGTTTGCAAGACCTTGTCAGGAAAGGGAAGCTCGTCTCTCATAGATAATGCACCGTACCGAGTTAATTATTAGTTGGCTTTCCTTATAAACGCGTTAGTTCTTAGAACATCTTGGTTGAATCCTGCGTTTGCTTGTTCAATGTTGCATAACGTTTTTTTGCCAAATCCAATATGGCTTCTCTTAGTTTTTCGCCTTTTTTCTTTGAATCCTTTTGCTGTTTGAATTGTGACGCCAATTTTTGGTCTTTTAAAGAGTATTGCATCCAGCTTTCAAAGTCTCCGTTTTCAGTATGAAACTCGATGGCTCTCGGGTCGACTTCGCTGATAGCGTTAATGAATCCTTTGAGGCTCCAAACTATTTTTCCCGTGTAGTACTCTTTTCCAACTCCCGTGTGGAATAGGAAGGGCTCATTCGCCGCTGAGATTGACAATCTAAGTCTTACTTCAAAATCGTTAAGCAGTGTTTGCGCCACTGCGAAGGCATCCATGGGTGACTCATAGGGGCTGAAATATGAGTGTACTTCGCCTGGTCCCCCGCCTGCGGTGAACATGTAGTATAAGTGATCGCTTATTTGGAAGTCACGCCACAGCCTGAGCCACTCAGCGTCTTCAGTTTCCTTAATGAGTGGTTCTAAGCGGCGCAGCCCGGTATAGTATGCCCACTGCATTACGTTGCCTAACCAGCCAGTCTGGTCTCTTTGCACATCCGCCCATGAAACTGTACCTTGGGCCTCTGGCACATCGATTTCTCCAGCGGGGTCGTTTTTGGCGATAACTTCAGAGGGGTTTGCCATCTGCAGACTGTCAAACTTTAGTATTTCGTCTGGAAGATGCTGCAGGAAGCTGTGGATTCCGGTTTCAGGCCAATGGTGTTCGCCGAAGGTTTCGTAGTCGGGAAAGATGTTGATGCATTGACCAGACGCGTTAGCCAGCCAACCAGCGTATTTGTCAGCTGTTAATGGCCATTCAGGCCACCACCTTGCTGAAAACCGAAAGCCAATGTCGTCGGTTAGCTTGTAGTTTCTGAGTAAGATGCGAATTTTCTTGGCTCCTTTCGGAGTGTAGATGTAGTTGGAGGATTTTTCACCTAGGATTTTCTCGACGCCTTCAGTGAAAATGCCCTTGTAACCCAATGATTCCACTGTCTTGGCGATTGTGTTGTTGTACAATAGTTCCGTGTTCTCGAAAACGCTCGGTGTATAACCAAGCAAGTCCTTTACGGTTTGCTTATGCATTTTCGCCTGCTCAATGAACTCTTCTTTGTCTGGGTACAGGCTGGCGATTGAGTGGTAGTAAGTCTGGTTTAGGAATTCTACGCGTTTGGTTTCGGCAAGTTGCTTGAATGTTTCGAGCAGGTCTGGGTCGAACATTTGGCATTGTTCGAGGAAAACGCCTGAGATGCTGAATGAGACCTTAACCTGCTTGGAGTCGTGTTTGTGCTTGTCTATTGAGTCAAGGAGGATCTGATTTGAGGGAAAATAGCATTTACGTGCAGCGCGCTTGAAAATCTCCTTGTCGTTCTCATTGTCGAAATAATAATTGAATAGTTCATTTTTGCCGAGGCGGCTGAAGATTTTGCCCTCCCAAAAGAGCTTGCGCTTGAGCCTGTGCGGCTGGTGAACCTCAAACGTGAAAACTACATC
>JBEKPM010000070.1:0-8641 GCA_049520735.1 Bathyarchaeia archaeon
TGATAACTTGTGTAACTACCTGAACCACCACTAGGAGTAGCCGCTGTAAACGTTTGAGATTGCCCCGCATCGATGGTGACTGGTCCAGTAGGAGACGAAATTGATACGGTTGGAGCAGAATTCACGGTCAACGAAGCAACTGTCGAAGTTGACGTTAAGTAATTTAGATCTCCGCTATAGACCGCGTTGTATTGATAATTGCCTGCTGAAGGAGAATAAGAATAGGAGGCAGCCCCCCCAGTGAGAGTTTGTGGTGAGCCAAGAGCACTCCAGGTGCCGCCTCCGTTGGTCGAAACTTGGAATGCAGCGGTACCCGTCGCTGACGAAGGCGTTACTGTATCAGTGATTATTACGCTTTGACCCTGGTCTATTGCCGAATGTGACACTGTGGCTGATGAGGTTGTTGAAATTGCTGGTGAAAATGCCTCCACAACCAATCCCCACTTTGTACTGGTAGTTCCATAATATACTGTCCAGCTACCAGGTGTCGCTGCAGCTCTAGATTCAACCTCAGCGGTTCGCGAAGCTTGTGCATCATAAACGAGTTTAAAATTGGTGGTATCCCCATTTCCTACCGATGGCGACGCACCCGCTCCATCTCCAACTGCCGCTATCAAGAAAACATTGTTAAAGTGTGTGGAAATACTTTGCGAGATAACGACATTCGCAAGTCCCGTGTTTGTTACGTAGCTGCCGTCAAATGGATTGATGGGTTTGCTCCTTTCACCGCGAAAGCGATGACAGCACAATCACCACTAAGAGTACCGCTGACAGTAACAGTAATAGTAATGCTTCCGCCTGAAGACGATGTGGCGTAATAAGTTTTCAGGACATAACTAGAGCTGTCAGTAAGGGTCGCCCTTGGCACCCAAGTCAATCCCGTTGAGGCCACACTTATTGTATTATCTTTATAGCCGACAAATTCTAGATAAAGTACGTCACCCGAACCTAGTGAACTAAGTATAAGCGTAATAGGACTTTTCTCACCGGCATAATATGCGACTGCGGTTCCGTCTAGGGACGGAGTAGTAGTTGCGTTTGCAAGGTGGATTGTTGAAAGGCTGAAACCTAAAATAATTATTACGGAGAGTGTGATTGCAACTCCGACAATTCTTGCTTTTTTCATTCTGTTTTTTCTCCTTTCTCCCTGCTAGCGTTCACTCGTTTAGAATACATTCATGAATGCAATTGTTGCAGTGGGAAGATTTATTTAAGTGGGCATGAAAAACTTGCCATTGTTTTCTATACCGATAACATGGGGCTGCATGCCGGACAATTGGCGTTGGTTCAGGTTTTCTAAATGTTTTCTCTGTTACATGACATCTGAATGTGTTTTTGAATTTGAGTTGGGGTGCATTTGCCTAGAAGATTTTACTACAATACCCTATGGCAATTCTTCTTTTCTAACAATAACAATTCTATCGGCTCGGAAAAAAGATAATGCAGCGGTTGATGCTTAGGATCCGCTATTGCTCAGGGTGAGAATGATTGTATATGTTCCTGCGGTTGTGCTTGTTGCGTACCATGTTTCCAGGTAGTGGGGGCTGCCGTTATCTGCGGAAACTTGTGCTCTAATAGTCCATGTTGAGGTGCTTGGCGATGACCCTCCAGTTGATATAGCGGTTATTGTTTCACCGCTATTCCCAACCCACGAGAGATACAGCACATCATTCGCGACGTGAGTTGTCAAAGTTAGCGTTAATGTACTTCCGGTGGTAACACTCGTTGAAAAGCTATTATCAAACCCAATGTTGCCTCCGCTGGAACTTTTCTTTACGGCATCGAGGATCAAGCCCCAGGTGCCTTTGCAGCCTGAATTCCAAGCAAGAGACGGGTCAGTGTAATAGTTTACACTTGATGCGACATAGTATGCGTCTGCAGTGCAACGAGAGTAACTCGCGTCAACCTGAGCTCCTATCATGGAATAGGCTGGTGGCGCATTGTTTACACCAATCGTATTTGTTAAAGTTCCTCTACTAAATCCATTTTGGACTCCAAGAGAGGCTATTATGAAGTCGTTGGCGTTGGAGGTGGTAATGCCGGTGGCTAGTTGAGCGAAGGCTGCGGAACCACCTGTGCCGCCAAGAGGTTTGCTTAGGTCGAAAGGTGATGTTGTGTTGGCTCCACTAATGCCGAATATTATTGCTGCGCAGGCGCCATTTCCACTTCCACTCCCAATCGTACTTTCACTTTGGATGGTGCTGATGGTGTTTCCTCGTGCCGTCACGAACCAACTTGTGCAGCTGCCTATGTCTAAGGAGGATGCACTCTGTATGGTTACGGCACCAGTTAGAATTGCACTTTGTCCAGGTTGTAATGCAATCGATTCTGGGGCGTTAAGGCAGTTTGGATTTGCGGCCGCTGAGTCTTTTATCCACATGCTTTCTATCAAAACAGACAGAGGACTAACATTCATGACGTTGACTGAAACGCTAACTTGATGAGTTGCATCATTTATGGAGTAGGTTGGCGTGGATAGGGTAAATTTTTCGGCAACTCGGTTAGCGAGCAGTTGGTTTGCTTGGGAGGCGCTGTCTTGAAAGGCGGTATTTCGATCCAAAACAAACATGAAAACATTAAAGAAAAGAAAGAGTGCTATGAGAACCATAAATATGGTTGCGATTATTCCTGAATATGCCTTTCGATTAGCCAAGAAATTCTTACGGGATTTGAAATTTTGAATCAAGTCTATTTTTCCTCTGTCCAACCGTTTTGAGTTAGGTTAATGTTACGTTGTTTCCTCTGGCTGTGATGAGCCAGCTTTTGAAGTTAGAATCAGTACTTTTAGCACCGGTTATGCTCACGATTACGCTTTTAACTATAGTCGTGCCAGGTTGCAAGGCAATGGTGGTGGCGGCACACTTAAAGTTTGGATTTGCAGTCATCGACAAATCTTGGACCCAAACGCTGACTATTTCAATAGACAAAGGACTAGAGTCAGTAATGTCAAGTGGAACAGTAATGCTGTTCAAACTTGGGATGGGTCGACTGGGTACGTCGACGACTATTTGTTCATTATTCTTGTCGAGAACCAACTGGTTGCCTTGTTTGGCCCTGTCTTGAAACGCTAAATTTCGCTCCATTGAAAACATGAAGACGTTAGAGACCAAGAAAAGAGCTATTAGAACCATGAAAATAGCTGCTATGATGCCTGCAAAGCCCTTCCGATCATTCAAGAATTGATTATGTCGAGAACGCTTCGTCAAAATTACTTCCTCTTCCAGTTACCAAACGAAGATTATAATACGTGCCAACACTGAGGCCAGGCGCTGTAAAGGTCAAGGTGACGAATCCTTCTTGGCCAATTCCTAAGCCGCCTGCGCTTGGCGGAATCTGCGTGCCGGTCGAAGTATAATATAGAGGTGACAATGTGAAACTTACAACAATTGGAACGAAAGTGCTACTCCAAAGGTAAACTCGAGCGACATTTAAATTGTTACTCGTACCGCAATTAATCAAATAAACTTTCAATTGGAGGTTTGAACTTGAATAAGTTGTGTATTCAAATCCTAATTGTTCTCCCATCGCGCTCATGCTATTGCTTGTGCTAGTAGAGTATTGACGGTCGGCAACGTTGCCCCATGAGTAAGTCCAGTACAAGACTCCAATTCCAGCCGCTATGACCCCTGCAGTTATGATCATGGTGGATAACGCCACTGAAACGGCACGTTTATTCGTAAAAAAGCCCATAAATTTTTGGAAAAACCGAAGTTTTCTCGTTTTCATATAAAGCTTGTGTATACTTGTCATTTCTACGTGAATCCTCCTTTAAACGGCAAAGTTAGAAGTCCAGCAAGAGGCATCATAACGAGAGCTATTGCAAGCAGTATAACGCTATGTTTAAAACCCGCAGAGGTTTCGCCGCTGCTGAATTTGCCAGTTACTAATCCGACAAAGAAAATTTGCATTATGAGAGGTGGCATTATTACTCCAACAACGCCCGAGAAGGGAATTGATTGATTGTAGGAGCCAAGCAAAGTTCTGCTAAAACTCAACAGAATGATTGTTGCAAAAAGCAGAATCCCTGTACCTATGTAGGGCAATAATAGAAGCGGGCGCAAAGATTCTTTCTTTTCTTTCTCAAGAGAGGATAAAGATTCACTAAAACGAGTAACCGTTTCAAGCGTTTCAGGAGTCCCTCCTCCAACCTCGATGGCATCCACTAGCAAATAGATATTGACAAGCGCAATCCAGGATTTGATTTTTTTTCTGAAAGTTTCATAAATCACTCCGAATGGCAGACCCCACCGGATTTGTCTGGAAGCTGTAACTAAGATTGGGGTGAATCTTCCATAATCTTTGCCAGCGAGATTTTCGATGCATGCTTCTGGCGAGGCGCCTGTTTTACGGGTTTCTGTCAGATCGCGCATAAAGTTAGAGACCTCTTTCTCGACACCTTTTTTGAGGCGTGCGTAGTAGCTGTGGGCTATGGCTGATGGGGCGGCAGTCACGAGCAGAACTACTGCCAGGCCAAGAGACGCTTCATAACCTCTATCTAATCCAAGAATTTTTGTAAGCGAGATAATAGCATTTGAAAATGGTGCCGCAAAACCAAGGGTGATTCCTGTGGCAAACGGAATAAACATTGTTATGGCGAGAAATATGCTAACTGGCAAGGTTGCAAAGAAGACTTTGTAGGTTGCCCAATCATTGATAGGTTGGCTAATCTGTTGCGAGTCGGATATGTAAATGAAGAGAATTGAAATTGCAGGTACTAGGAGGTATCCGTACAATTGGAAGGTGCTAGGTGACATACCACCTTGCCAGAACTGTTGTAGGGATAAAGTTGTCATAAACATCACGGCAAGAGTCAATGTCATCAAAATGCTTATGGTAACATAAGACTCCATTAATACGCTGGCTCTTTCACCGAAGGCTTTGACTTTAATGGCTAAGTCTTTGAACATGCTATCCGTTCGAACGAGGAGATAGTGGATGATGTCTCCTCCTGTCTTGAGCGTTGAAACATAACCTAGCATAAGATCTTTGTAATCTTTCGAAGGAAGATGTTTTGCAGACTTTTCAATCGCTGAAACAGGATCGAATCCCTTGATTTGAACATCAACTTCGATTTCCTTTGTAACTTTGCTTATGTTTGGCAGCAAATTGCAGTCTTTAAGCCTCTTCAAGCTATCATAAGGGGACATGCCTCCAGTTGCCATTACACTTATGTATGTGCCTGCAAAGGGAACCTCAAGGTCGAGTTTTTGAGCTCTGTCTTGAGCCATAGTTTTAGGAACCAAATATCCAAGAGGTATCACGAGTAATGGTGCTAAAACAAGTGGATATATTCGCAGAATTATTGAAATCGGAGTAACTAACACTAATAATAGAATGAAGACAAATCCAATCATGGAGTAGTAAGCTTCGGGAAAAATCTTGAGACCTGCGTCTTCTAATAGGTCTTCTAAATGTGCATGATTGTTCTGATAGAAAACTCGCCCAAAAAATTGGCCTAGTGAGTTGAAATGTTGATAGCTGAAACCGGAGAGGGTAAAGGCGGTTTTGGGTTGTGGCGCACCTGTTTTCACCGTTTTTGCTCCTCCGTCTTGAGGGTCAGTTTGTCGTCGTCAGTGTTTAATGCTCGGACGTTGAGGTATTTTTCTTGAAGATAGTATGCTGTTATGCTCTTTGCAAGGTCGACATTTTTCCTTATGCCGCTGGCTCTTAATTGTCGAAGTAGACCTGCTCGCGCCTGGATTTCACTTAGGACATCTTCAAGTGGTACGCCGTGTTTTGCCGCTATGATGCTGAGTTGCTTGCTGTTCTTTAAGTTAACGCTGAATGTGTCGGTGATTGGATCCCAAGTGCTGATTGTCTTGTACTTTTCGAATTCCACAACTTCTTGCACAGCTTTTACTCTTCTTCCGAACGCTACGAGGGCACTGCTTGAAATTGGTAATTGGACGCGTTCAACAAGAACTGCAACGTTAATAAGAGGAATATAAGCTTCTGCCACGTTCATTGGAGGGCTTGTTAGCCTTTTTACAGTGTAGTCGAGGCTGTCAGCATGGAAAGTGGTTAGCCCTCCGTGTCCTGTTGCTAAGGCTTGGAAAAGCACGAAGGCTTCTTCTCCCCTGATTTCTCCAACCACGATGTAGTCAGGTCTGTATCTTAGCGACGTTTTTACTAACTCAAAGAGGGAGACAGAGCCGGTTTTCATTTCGCCTAAACCATAACTTTCTCTGCTGACAAGCTGAACCCAGTTTTCGTGAGGAATATTAAGTTCAGGGATTTCTTCAACTGTCACAATTTTCATTGAAGGCTTCACAAGGCTAGCTATGGCGTTTAAAGTGCTGGTTTTGCCTGCGCCGGTACCGCCGATTATTGCCAGAGTTGCCCGGTTCTCAATAAGCAACCAGAAGTACGCGCCTATTTCCTCATTGATAGTGCCCAATTCAATTAAGTCAATTATGGAAAATGGCTCTTCTCTAAAGCGTCTAATGCTGATTGAACTTCCTTTTGGAGAAACTTCTCGTTTGAAGGTGGCTGCAAGTCTGTCCTTCCCAGGAAGCATAGCGTCAAGAAGGGGAAATGCCGTGGAGATGTGTTTGCCTGACATGTGGGTTAGTTTTATTATAAGGTTGTTCAGCGAAGACTCGTCTGTGAATGTCAAGTTGGTTGGGATGCTTTCGTATTTTCTGTGCCATACGTAAAGTGGAGTGCCTAACCCGTTTATTGACAGATCCTCTATCATAGCATCTTTCATTATAACATCGATGTCTCCATAACCAACAAGATTTCGATGGAGATAGTACAATATTTTATTCCAAGATTCAGAAGTTATTTTTTTGTCAAGCCCATATTTTAGGGCTAATCTGCGTGCTTCGTTGGACATCTGTTCTATTTGGTTTTTAACATTTTTTGAAGGCTCAATTTCCTTGCTTATTATGTCAAAGAGTTTAACAAGGACAAGTTTTTCGTTTTCTTCCAGCTCAACTTCTTCTATGTAGTAGGCTTTCCCTCCGCCTAACTCTGGAGGCTGAACAATTTGAATGTTTGAATATGGCTCCTCAATAGCGTACTTTTCTACTATGCGCGTGCCTTCCGACAGGTTTTTGAATGTAACCGCAGGATTTTCTGGCGTCTTCTCTTTAAGCAATACTTTTGCAAACTTCGAAGAATTCGGGTTCTCAGCCTTTTTTGATTTCTTCTGATTGCTTATTTTTGCTCTAAGAGCTAGCTCTTTTTTAGCTGACGCTGAAGTTGCAGACTTTCGTCTTAGCTCGAAAAGGGATCTTAGCCCTTTCGAAGACCTTTTTTCTTCTTTACTTTTTTCTTCTTCACTCATCGAATCTATCCTCAGTTGCTTGGCGCAAATGATACTTTTTCACAAAAAAAAGATAATATTAGGAAAGGCTTGGCTGTCAAATTTTATGGAAGAGAGAGCACCGTAGGATACTGGTTTCCAGCTGCTGATTGAACTGTAACCTGAACGCTGACGCCAGAATTGGCTTGAGCCGGTGGAATGGCGATAGCTACTGTTGCACTGCTTCCGGGCGGTATGGCCACAGCAGTGGCGCCGCCATTAACCGTGACGCCGGTAGCAATCAGTTGGCCGTTGATAAACACTGAAGACGTCGGGTCTAGGGTTGCAGTGGCTGTTCCAGTGTTTCTAACAGTGATTGTTGCAGCGGTATCTGAACTTGCGTAAGCGTTAGTGATTTGAAGTTTTTCAAACCTTGTGAATGAATTTCCTACGCCCATAGCCCAATAAGCTACTGCTATTGCCATGACGATGGCTATGGCGACTATGATGATGGTTGCAATTACTGTACTTAATCCTCTCCGATTTCTCTTGAACTTCTTATGCAATTTTTCACCTCCCTTTCAAAAAAATTAATTAGTGATTGGTTTCTAGTTGCTAACTTATTTAAGGAACCATGGAAACTTGGCGCTTGTTTTCTATAAGTAAAAATTTTTTAGCACGACAGTGTTGAGAACCGTGAAGCAAGATAGGCTCATAAAATGACATGAGCACCTGCTCTGTGGTTTGGATGCGTATTGGGAATATGATGACCCAACTTATTCGACAATTTTGAATTACGAAGGAAAGATTTTCAATCAAATGAGAACCGTCAATGAGAAAGGTTCTGTCGTACTCGCGGCGTTACCAAGTGAATAAAAAATGCCTGATTGTCACCAGCTGCAGAGAAAGAAGCATAGCGCATTTTTATCAAAGGGCTCTCTTGCTTGATATGGGATAACTTCATACAATGCATAACCGACATAAGCGAAAACCGAAAAATCTTGAAATACTTTATCCATTGGACTTGAACCCAATATAGTTCAAAGTGCGCTAGGCCCACCAACAAACCCCTGATTGACCCGGGTTTCAGTCTAATTTGAAAAGAAATTTAAGTAAACTGCCTAGTTTCTAACTTTTTAGAAAGTCGAAAGCTGACTCCCATTTGGGTTTTTGCCGTATCTACTCTTTTAGTTTAGGCATTATCTTTGTTGCCCATTCAGTTTTAGTAGCGTAGGTTTCGCGAAGTTTGGGAGTCGCTGTTAGGACCCACGGTTTAATCATGGCTCGTTTCTTTGCTCGACCCGCTGAGTTTCTTGATTTTGGTTGTCCCTTTCGTTTTGTCTTGTAATTTTCAGGGTTCATATTGAATCGCTGCTATTCAATGCTTGATAT
>JBEKPM010000071.1:0-14482 GCA_049520735.1 Bathyarchaeia archaeon
TTCGGAGAAATGGAGCGAGACTGCCTCATTGGACACGGCGCAGCCATGCTTCTAAGAGACCGGCTTCTTGAGGAATCAGACAAGTACACGCTATACATATGTGAGAACTGCGGGCAAATCGCCTACTTTGACATGAAACAAAGACGCTACGTCTGTAGAATATGCGACGAAAAAGCAAAGATTTCGCCAGTAATCGTCTCATACGCTTTCAAGCTTCTTTTGCAGGAGCTTCAAAGCTTGTGTATTACCCCTAAACTAAGGCTTAAGGAGAAAGCATAACATGTCACAACAGGAAGAATTAATCCATAAGATTGTCGACGAAATCTCGTTCGGCTTAATTTCGCCGAAAGACCTGCGCAAGCAGTCGGTCGTTGAAATCCAAACCCCTGATACTTACGATGAAGACGGAGCACCAATCACCGCCGGCTTAATGGACGGCAGACTGGGCACCCTTGAACCCAGGCAACGCTGCAAAACCTGCGGCAACACAGCCATTCGATGCCCAGGACACTTCGGACACATCGAACTCGCCGTACCCATCGTACATATAGAATTTACCAAAATCATTTTTGACCTCCTAAAATCAACCTGCCGAAGCTGCGGACGCATACTTTTAACCGAAGACGCAGCCAAAAAAGCCCGACAACGTATCGAACGCCTCAACGAGCTTTTGGGAACAATCCCTGATGAAACTTACAAGGAAATCATGACTGAAATCAAAGCTAAACAATGCCCCTACTGCGCGTCAGCACAATTCAAAATAACATTTGAGAAGCCGACAAAGTTTATCGAACAGACTGAAGCAGGCTCCGAACCTTTAACACCAAGTATGATTAGGGAAAGGCTTGAACGTATTTCAGACGAAGACCTTGAAATCTTAGGTTTCAACCCGAAAGTTGCCCGTCCAGAATGGATGGTCCTTCAGGTTTTGCCTGTACCGCCAGTCTACGTTCGCCCATCAATTACGCTCGAATCAGGTATTCGCTCTGAAGACGACTTAACTCACAAACTCGTAGACATCATCCGAATTAACCAGCGTTTGAAAGAAAACATGGAGGCTGGCGCACCAACACTTATCATCCAAGACCTCTCAGAGCTGCTACAGTATCACGTTACCACCTACTTTAACAACGAAGCCTCAGGTATCCCGCCAGCGAGGCACAGAAGCGGCAGAGCACTAAAAACCCTCTCGCAGAGGCTCAAAGGTAAGGAAGGACGTTTCAGAAGCAACCTTTCAGGCAAACGAGTTGACTTCTCAGCACGCACAGTCATTTCTCCAGACCCGAACCTTGACATCAACGAAGTCGGCGTACCCGTCGACGTGGCCATGCGGCTTTCCGTTCCAGAAAAAGTCACAGCTTGGAACATTGAGGAAATGAAGAAACTTGTCATTAACGGCCCAGAAAACTACCCTGGCGCCTTGTACATAATCAGGCCAGACGGCAAACGCATCAGGCTAGAATTCGTTGTTGACCGAACCAAAATCGCAGAAGCCGTAGAATTAGGCTTCGTGGTTGAACGCCACCTTAAGAACGGTGACATCGCAATCTTCAATCGGCAACCGTCACTTCACCGCATGTCAATTATGGCTCATTACGTTCGAGTTTTGCCATACAAGACTTTTAGGCTCCACTTATGTGTCTGCCCGCCTTACAACGCTGACTTTGACGGTGACGAAATGAACCTTCACGTTCCGCAAAGCGAAGAAGCCCGAACTGAAGCGCTGCTTCTGATGCAGGTTCAAGACCAAATCCTTTCGCCTAGATTCGGCGGACCCATCATCGGCGCCATCAGAGACTTCATCACCAGCGCATACTACTTCACGCGAAAAGGCAACTACATCGGCAGAGACCAAGTCGACAGGCTACTTACAGCAACCGGTTACACAGATGAACTTCCTGAACCAGAAATCAAAGAACCTGTACCAATGTGGTCAGGCAAACAAATCTTTAGCCTATTTTTGCCGAAAACGTTGAATTACGTTTTGAAAGCCAACATTTGCCAGGGCTGCACTAAATGCGAAGAGGAAGAATGCAAACATGACGCTTACGTTGTGGTTAGAAATGGGCAATTGATCTCAGGAATCATCGACAGGCGCTCAATAGGTTCAGAACAATCAGAAAGCTTACTTCACAGAATAATCAAAGATTACGGCACACAAGCAGGAAGACAATTCCTCAACAACATAACCCACCTTCTCAAATTATACATTTCAATGCGGGGCTTTAGCTACACCTACGAACAACTGGTTCTTTCACCAAGAGCCCGTAACCGCATGGCAAAAACAATGGAGCGCATCCAGAAGAAAATCGACGAACACATCCAAAACTTCCAAAACGGCACCCTACCACGCCTGCCAGGACAAACACTCGAGGAATCCTTTGAAATCTACGTTATGCATGAACTTGCTGTAGCCAGAGACGAATCGGGCAAAATAGCAGACGAAGACTTCACATTGGAAAACGCCGGCATTGTCATGACCCGAACAGGCGCAAGAGGATCAAGCCTTAACATCGGTCAGATGGCTGCTTGCGTTGGACAACAGTCAGTCCGAGGCAAACGTATCTTAAGAGGCTACTCGGGACGAGCATTGCCTCACTTTAAAGAGAACGATCCTCTTCCAAGAGCAAGAGGCTTCGTCTATAACTCTTATCAGTCAGGCTTAGACGCAATCGAATTCTTCTTCCACGCTATGGGCGGCAGAGAAGGACTAGTCGACACAGCCGTCCGCACACAACAAAGCGGCTACATGCAGCGCAGACTAATCAACGCTCTTGAGCACATACGTCTCGAATACGACAGCACCGTCCGCGACTCCGCAGGCGACATTATCCAATTCCGCTACGGAGAAGACGGAGTAGACCCAGCAAAAAGCGACCACGGAAAAGCCGTTAACGTCAACCGCCTCATCGACCAGATAAAAATCGGCCAAGAAAAAGGAGAAGTCGCATCCGCCGAAGAAATCAAGAAACAACTCAAAAAAGTCGAACTTCAACTCACCCCGATCTTACTGAACCAGCTCAAACAGAACTTCGCAAAAGGCAAGCTTACCGCAAAAAGCGTAGAAAAAGCCGCATCATCCACCGCAGACCAATACAACCGTGCCCTGATGGAGCCAGGCGAAGCAGTAGGAATTGTCGCTGCACAATCAATCGGTGAACCAGGCACACAGATGACCCTTAGAACCTTCCACTACGCAGGTGTCAAAGAACAAAACGTAACCTTAGGCTTACCAAGGCTTATCGAAATTGTGGATGCCCGCAGAATCCCCTCAACCCCAATCATGACTATCTACCTGATGCCTGAACACGCAAAAAGCAAAGAAGGAGCTGTCGAAATCGCAAGAAACATAATCTACACGTCGGTCGAAAACTTGGCTTCTGCAATTTATGAAGATCCAGTGCGCGAAGAAATCATAGTTGAACTAAACAAGTCGATGATGGATGACAGAGGCATAACTATGGAACTGCTGAATGAGCGGTTACAACTGCAGAATGCAACCGTCACAGTCACAGACACTACAGTTGAGATTAAGCCAAAGAAGGCTGAACAATTAAAACGCATGCTGGGCAAGATTCCCGGCTTCCAAGTCAAAGGAGTACCCGACATTAAACGTGTACTCGTAACCGAAGAAAGCGGCGAATGGGTAATACGTACTGATGGCTCGAACCTGTCAAAAGTCTTAGAGGTCGAAGGTGTAGACACTTCACGAACAACCACTAACAACATCCACGAAATAGCTAAAACCTTAGGCGTAGAAGCCTCGCGAAACGCACTTGTCCATGAAGCCAAAGGAGTCCTAGAAGATCAAGGACTAGACGTGGACGTGCGACACGTAATGCTCGTTGCAGACATGATGACAACAACAGGAGACGTGCAGCAGATCGGCAGACACGGAATCAGCGGCAAAAAAGCAAGCGTTCTTGCGCGCGCCGCATTCGAAATTACAGTGCCTAACATTATTGAAGCGGCCGTGAAAGGTGAAAGTGACCCCTTGGCAGGAGTAACCGAAAACGTTATAGTTGGGCAGTCGATACCAATCGGGACTGGCTTAGTTGAATTGTACATGTCAACATTCGAAAAGCAAGTAAAAGAGGAAGGAAAAACCGAATCATGATAGATATAGATAAGGCATTAGCATCTGCAGTTAAGACTGGCAAAGTATCTTTCGGATCAAACACCGCGTTGCAAAACGCTAAAACAGGAAAGGCTAAGATGATCGTTTTAGCTTCCAACTGTCCAAAAGACATAAAAAAACAGATAGAATACTTTGGAGAAATCTCTAAAGTCCCAGTAGTAACTTACAAAGGTGGCTCGATGGATCTGGCTGAAGTATGCAAGAAACTCTTTATTATTTCAGCCTTGAGCATACGTGAAACCGGGGACTCCGACATTCTCAAAATAACAGAGGAACAAACAGAAGAATAAAAAATGGAGGAAAAAAACTGACAACTGGCATAAAAATCACGTGCGACGAAATGCGTTATATTGCATTGTTTGAAAGCATAAGCGGCGCAAGCGTGAAAGACTGCATCGTTGACGAAATAGAGCAACGCGCAATATTCATAGTCAACCAAGGCCAAGTAGGCGTTGCAATAGGGAAAGGCGGCAGAAACATCCACACACTCGAACGCATGACAGGCAAAAAACACGAAATCATCGAGTACAGCGAAGACCCGGTACAATTCATGAAGAACGCACTGAAACCCGCAGCTGTAAGAGAAGTTCGCGTTACCGAAAGAACCGACGGCAAAAAAATGGCAGTCATCACGGTTAACCCAAAAGACAAGGGCGTCGCAATAGGCAAGAACGGCAAAAACGCCGAACGTCTACGCTTTTTAGCAAAACGATACTTCGATATTCAGAACGTAAGCATCACTTGAGCAGTCCACTTCGGGCTGATCTAGCGATGAAGCGTCGCTGAATCAAGAATTGTTTTCCTAAATCAATTGAGGAATAAGTAAATCCTCATTTGCCCGTTTCTGTTGATTCTGTTTTCTCGTCCAGCATTTCTTTTATTAGGTTGCGGTAGGTTTGAAGGTAATTTTTTCCCTCTTTAGTTATAACGTATACTTTGCGGGCTCGTCCACTTTGTCGTTGTTTCTTGCTTTCCAGAAAGCCTCTTTTCTCCAGAGTTTTTAATGCGGGGTAGAGTGCGCCGTGCCTTAGTTTAATGTTGAATTGTTCCTCTACTTGTTTTTTGATGCGGTATCCCCATGTGGGTTGAGCCTGCACTATCCGGAGCAATTGGATTTCTAGTAGGTTTCTGATTATGTGTTGTACAATTTCGTCTTTATAGGTTTCTGACATGAGATTGTGCCGTGATCGTGAGTTGGTATGAATTGTTTGATGTTGCGTTTATATGTTTTATGTAGATCATGCCTGTTGGTTGGTTCGCTTGGTATGTTTTGGTATGCTTGTATTATGTATGAAGATTTATATTATGGTATATTAATATTAACTATTCAAGATATGTCTGAAATAGGACATATTGTATCCACGAAGAACAGCAGAACTGTTCAACAGAAAGACAGGTTGAGAAAAATGCTAAAAACATTAACCATCCAAAAAGAAGTTTCAAACAAGCTGATGAAAGGTCTACTGGACCTCGTCGTACTGCAGTTTCTAGGCAACCAACCCATGCATGGGTATCAAGTTATTACAAAGATTCGCAAAAGCTATGGCGTTTACTTCGGTCCGAGCACTGTCTATCCATTGCTTAATTCACTTGAAAAGAAAGGTCTTGTGAAAGGTGATTGGAACATGAGCTTTGACAGACCTAGAAAGATTTACAGTCTCACCAGCAGCGGTCAAAGTATGCTTGATTTCACTCAAGAGTCGTTGAATCTAATATGCCGAAAATTGACAAATCAGACAGGTATTGATCAGTCAGTCTCGCCCGCGTTGGCCATGCTGGCAAAGTTGCCGGCGCGCAAAGAAGTTGCCTAGCTGTATGATGAGCCGAGGAAAGCTGTGGCGGTTTTAGTTTAGATTATATTCCGTCTTTACGCCTCAGTGCAGAAGTCTGCCTTAAACTCAATTCGTAGCGTAAACGTGTTTTAAATATCTGAACATTCAATTCTCTATCGGAAGACTTAGTTGAATCAAATAAGTGATTTGGCAAACAGAGAATTGAATAATCAACTGCTGGATTTGTGTAAACGTATCGCTGGTTCAGCAGCTATTATCGCAATTGCTCAAGTTGATAGGTTTTCGGCGGGGACCCCTGGCGAGAAGCCTCTGGTAGAAGTCGTGGTTATCCTGCGGGATTTTCAACCCCGAATCATTAGTTACCCAAAAACACTAAGTGAAAGACCCGTCTTTATTTTGGCGATTGATCAATGGAGCATATGCAAGCAAACTTGTTTTTCCTTACACTGCAATCACGGGGACTGACTACTTGCATAAGCAGGAAGTCACCCTGAAGAAACGTTTGATTCTTGAGCTGTTGGAGAATTTGACAATCAATTTTCCAGAGCTTGCCAGTCGAATGCAGATTAAGCCACAATATTTTCTTTACGAGGTGCTTTTGAGCCGAATAAGGGTTTTTCCCCTCCTTGCCTATGATGCTTCAAACGTTATCGCCGGGGTCACCGCCAACGAAACAAAATCCCTTGAAAACTACACCGAAGCATTAAGCTTACTTGAGACAGAAGGAAAAATCCATTTAGTTGATGGCTACATCAAGATTTCAAAGAAGCTTGCCGCACAGTGCCAAAATCCGAGAATGCGAATTCTCAACGTTACGAGGAACGCACCGCGAACGCTTTTCACATCCTTTTTCGGTTTTTTCCCCCAGCTTATGAGTATAGTTTCTCAGAACACCGAAATCTTCCTTAGAACGCAAAAAATTAATTGGCCAAAGCTTGCCGACCCCTCCTATCTTTTCATTGATCCTCAGAAATACGTGTTTTTCCAAACCTCCGAACGCTTAGTTTCTCTTGCAGACAAGATTGATATCAAAGCATTCGCCCAGAAAATGCTGTTAAAAGATCAGGGTGAAAACATCAAAGTTGAACCGCTTGGCGGAATGTTAAATGACGTGTACCTAATTGAAGCACAGGGAAAAAACGGCGAAACCAAAGCCATTGCAAAACGATACAAAGATTTGTCAGGATTCAAATGGTTTCCTCTAACAGTGTGGTCCCTTGGCGTTCGGTCACTTTCGGTTTCGGCTCAAGCAAGACTTGCCAAAGAATGTGCCATGAACGAGCTGCTCAGAAGCGAAGGGTTCAATGTGCCCAAGATTTTGCACGTAAGCAATGCCGAACGCTTGGTTTTTATGGAGTTTATTGAAGGAGAGGGGCTTCATCAAACTTTGAAGAGGATAGCCGCGGCTAAGAAAAACGAGGACATTACGCAAGAATTAGCCATGATAAGCAAAGCAGCAGAAATCTTCGCCCAAATCCATTCACTTGGTATCACTTTAGGCGACACAAAGCCTGAAAACATGCTTGTCAAAGCCGACGGAAGCATCTTCCTCATAGATTTCGAGCAAGCTACTCAAGCCCATCAAAAAGGCGACAAAACTTGGGACATAGCAGTTTTCCTCTACTACTCGGGACATTACATGCAACCGCTAAACTCCGGAAGTATAAAAGCCGAGGCCTTCACCAAAGCATTCATAGAAGGGTACTTGAAAGCTGGCGGAGACGTAAATGACATTCAAACGGCTGGGGCTTCCAAATACACCAGGATTTTCGGTATCTTCACAATGTGGTCAATCATCTCAGTCATCGCAAACGTTTGCAGAAAAGCAGAATCCCCACCTGTGAAGAACTAAAAAAGGTAGGATTATGCATCGGGCACGCTTTTGGATTAGAAGCCCATTATTATTTTTTCAAGATGCTTTTCATTTTTTTGACTCACGGTCAAGCCAATCTTTTATGAGCATTGTTGCCTTGCAGTCGTCTCTGTTGTAGTCGATTACCTTTTCCAGTTTTCCTCTATTTGTATAAGGATCTTTGACGTACTCAAAGTACATGGCTATTGATTCCATGGCGTTTACGTCGGCGTGTTTCCATTTGTAGCCAATGTAGGCAGCGATTTCTTTTAGGCCGTTTCCGTAGGTTGGGAAGGCGAAGTTAGCGACGGCGTCTTTGTAGAGATCTCGCATGCTGTCCAAGATCGGTTCTGCTTCATGTGAAAACCCGTACCGCTCAATAAGCCGTTCCACATGGGTTCTCTCGTAATTATGCCAATGATAAATCACATAATCTTCTTGTTCGGCAACAAACTTTAGGAACTCTGAAAACATTTCTTTTTCCTGATTTACTTTGTGTGCTACGAAGGGAACGTATTCCTCTTTACCTTTCGACCTGGCGAGTAGCCCGATTAGATAATCCATAGCGATTAAACCTTCATCTTGAACTTGTTCTCCTGTCCCTTCAAGGTCCAAGAACAACTCTGTCTTCTTTTCTGGAAATTTGCAGCATCCAAGCCGAAGATGTTTTCCGGAAGCAAGGGCGGCTGCTTTACTTTGGAGTTTCGCTGCAGTCTTTTCCCCTATCCCCTCAACTGATGTCAAATTCTGTGGGCTTTCTTTTGCTAAATGTTCAATGGTGTTGATGTTTCGGGCGATCAATCTCCTTTTGGTTGATTGCCCAACCCCGGCGACAAGAGAAACATCTCGTGATCTGACGGCTTCGTCGTTGTTGTAGGTTTGCCATGGCCAAATACATGTGTTATAAGTCGGAATTACCTTTTTTCCGCCCAAGATTTCCCTGATATCCTGAATCATTGCGAGCAATTCGGTTTCAACGAATTTCTGCTCAGTTTCCTCCATGTCACGGTTGATGAGGTAAAATGATGGCGGGGTAAAGCCTTGAATTTTTCCGATTACGTAATTATAGAAAGCTGCTTGGTAAATGTGCTCTTTTCGAATATTTCTTGCAAGCTTGATTTCTTTTATGATATAGTGGTAATTGCCGAAAACAGAATTTTGTCCCTGCCTCTTCTCTAAAACATCGACTACTCCAGACATTGCTTCAGGCAAATAGAAAACAGGCATGCCCGCTGCCACGGGGGCACCTCTACCCATAGCCTCCAAGAGAAGCTTGAAACCTTCCTCAAAAGTTGCATACTTTACGGTTTTTAGATCGGGATAGTTATTCTCGATTACCTGCTTTTCATGGGGTCTGCCTTGCTCGAACAACAGGTTGTTGTATTCATTTGGCGGGTCCTTCTTGTCTTGCGGCGCAAATTTGTTGCAGAAAACCATGAAGGGAGAGACGCAGTAATTGTAGACTGTTCTGGCGGTGATTATGTCTGCAGGGTTTCCAGAAAGACATTTTCCGTAGAGTCCCCCAATGTCTACAGTTGTTTTTGCCATCTTCTTTCCATTCCCCCTTCGAATGGACTGTTTAGGGGCAGATTACCTATAAGTTTTGTTACAGCTTGTCTTTTGTTAACGCTTTCATTAGACTTGGCAGTTTGGGCTGATTTTTTCCTCGTTCAAAAAAGCTCGCAACAAATTGTGCAGCTACTGTCCGGACGACATTACTAAAAGTGGGATGGCTCAAGATTTTTCAAGAAGGATCTGGCAGCTGCAAAAGAGATGTCGACGGTGCAACGTGCTGCGCAGGGCATTGACTGAAGCGAAAAAGGATAGAGTTGATTCACATTCATAGTGAATGGGGTTTGATCGTCTTGATGCTTCTGTTTCGGATAATGATGGGGACAGCAAGCTGTTCGAGGGTCGAAGAAATCTCTATTGAAAGGGGAAACCGTTTTGATTAAAAGTATGAACAAAGAAAACATGGTTTTCGGCGTGTTCGATGCTTCGAAGTAGCCCTTTTGAGCGGTTGAGAAGAGTTGCAATCATTCTTCCTGAATCAATTCCGAAAGATCTCGAGTCTGTGGGTGAGTAATCCGCTGTTTTTCCCTTGGTGAAGAGTTTCGTTAGCTGTTGCATCGTGAGGTTTATTTAGCGCTCGATACATTGGTATAAATGGTTTTTATGAGCGATTTCTTGTATTACAAAGGACTCTACAGAGTTAAGGCTATCACCAAGAGTGAAGGCTACTGGATTGTTGAAGCATTGGAGGATTTTGATGATTTTGTCGACGGCGGACGGGTCACTGTCAAGGTGGGCGAAAGACGCATAGTGACACCGACTGAACTGCACGACAAAAAGGTCCTTGCACCCCCGATACCCGAACACGTCTACGAGCGCCGACTTGAAAAGAAAGTAAAACGTATGGTAGACGAATTGGAGAGCAAAAACAAGGATCTATCAATATAGCATTTTGCTTAGGTTTATTGCTTTACAGAACGGTGGTTTCTAACAAAGGTAAATCTATTGTGAATTTTGTTCCATTGCCTTCTTCGCTTACAAAGCTTACTGTGCCGCCTAATCCTTCGATGAGGCGCTTGACGACCGCCAAACCTAAGCCTTGACCTTTGGATTTAGTGGTGAACAGGGTATGCATTTTCAGATAGAGTTCAAAGCTTAAATGGCACAATTTGCTTTTTCACTTTCCTAAGAAGGCAACGAGATTTGATTAACGAAAAAATATGCGACGGGGACTACGTTCTCATTTACTTGGACGCCCGCAGAACATACATGATCAAGATGCAGGCTGGACAAACTTTCCACACTCACAAAGGATACCTTAAGCTTGACGAGTTAATTGGGAAAGAATATGGCGAGCCGATCAAGAGCAGCCTTGGCATATACTTCACCACGTTAAAACCAGCCTTAACAGATTACATTATGAAGTCTTCTCGTAACACGCAAATCATTTACCCTAAAGACGCCGCTCTAATTGTTATGTTCAGCGGAATTGGCCCAGGAAGCCGAGTTGTCGAATCAGGAACGGGAACAGGCTCCTTAACTACAGCGTTAGCCCACTACGTTGGTTCCACAGGAAAAGTTTACACTTACGAGTTGCGCAGTGAATTCCAGAAGAACGCCGCCAAAAACCTCGAACGCTCAAAACTCATCGACCGTGTTGAAATGAAAAGCGGCGACGTCACAATAGGAATCGAGGAGCGAGACGTTGACGCGGTGATTTTGGATTTGGCGGTTCCCTGGCTTGTTGTTCCTCACGCTTACGAGGCGCTTAGACCTTCAGGCATACTTGTTTCCTTCAGCCCAACCATCGACCAGGTAGTCAAGACAACTGAGGCGCTCAAAGAAAACGGGTTCGTTTTCATCGAAACCATCGAGTGCATGATGCGCGCGATGCAGGTTGAACGAGGAAAGACGCGACCTCAAACGCTCATGACTGGGCACACGGGTTACATTACTCATGCGCGCAAAATCCTTAAAATGCCGTCTCAACCCATTGCGAAACCCGCCAAGGAACAGCCCTTAAAAGAAGAGAAAAAGCAGGGCTCGTCAGATGAGCCCCCTATGATCAATTTGAGTTTTGTTTACCCTTAGGGCCTCTGACTGTGGCGGACTCGTACATGCTGAGAGTCCATAGGGCTTGTTTTAGTTGTTCGCCCCTTGTTAAGCCAAAGTAGAAGCCAGCGATTCTTCCAGCGTAAGGGATAACGATGTGGTCGAGCGCTTTGTAGAGGAATGGGTTGCGGATGCGGTTTTCTAAGAAAGTTGGTTTCCAGATGCGGACGTTGTATTCCCAGCATTTAATGAAGAAGTCCCAGCGTACCTGCGACAGCGAATCAAGTTCAGCGCCCTTTTTGTTCATGAGCACGCAGTTCTCCAATGGAACGAAGAATAGGGGCACATAGAAGGCATTGTAATTTTTCAGTTTATCCATTAACTCAATCGTCTGCAGCACATCTTCCTCTTTCTCGTCGGGCAAACCAATAATCAATGTCGCAAGTGGATACCAATTGTTATCGTTTAGGATGCCAAACGCGCTTTCAACGATTTCCTGCCATTGCTCAGGTTTAAAAGGCAACATCTTGCCGGCCATGTACTTTTTCATCAAGCGTACGCTGCCGGTTTCAATCCCGGTTTCAGCGGTAATGATCGCTTTTTTCCCGAAGGAGTACCAGCTACGTTCAATGAGGATTTCCGCGAGTTCCTTAATCATCTGCGGGTTATGAACCACCGGCGCCAAAGACATATGTGAAGCTTGAATGCTCTTGACTCCAGGGTACTTTGCGACGTTCTTAACTAAGTTTACGACAGCGTCCTTGTTTGGTACAAAATTCTTGTCTGCCCCGTAGAGGAACAGGTCCTCCGTTACAAGGGTTACGTGGTCACTGCCTTCAGCTGTGGTTAATGCGACTTCGCGCATGATTTTTTCAAACGGCACATCAATCTTATGCTGCATCGTTGGTGTGCAGAACTGGCAGTTTCTGCCGCAGCCCTTCGAAATTTCCACGGCGCCATGGATACCCGCGTGCTTGGTCAACGGCATTAATGCGTTGTAATCCCAGTTGCTGATTGATTCGTCTGCTTTAACGATGCGTGGGAGCGGCTTGTCGTTAACTGCTTTTTTGAAGATGTCAACGATCGGTTCGGGTCTTCCGCCGATAAATACGCAGTCAACGCCGTAACTGTCGGATACGTGTTTGCGTTCCAGTTGCCAAGCGCCGAAGCCTCCGACTATGATTTTCGGCTTGTACTTCTTGATGCTTGGATTAGTGACGAGTCTTTGGAATTCAACGGCGTTCATAGGTTCGCCGCCGCCGATTATTGAAGAGTAAGTTTTGCTAACGTAACCCATGCCTGTTGGATCCATGGAGGATATGCCTACGACCTTTGTTTCTGGGCCTACGAAGTCTTCTAGATCGTCAGGGTGAACCACAACTACTTCTTTTTCTGTGAACCCGTTTTGCAGCAGCATCGCTTCTACTTTTCTTAAGCCATACGGAGCGAACCGTGCTCTGCCGTCAGGCTTGCGATCGACTGGAGGATACAGGGTTTTTCTGACAAGTGTAAGAGGGAAGGGACCTCTTGCGAAACCCGCGGTGAAGGCTATGAACGGATTATTGTAAAAGTCGCTCATTTCTGTAGCCGAAGCCGTTAAAACAATCTTTACCCCTGAACCTGAAGCCAAACAGTTATCTCCTTGCCGAATAGCATACAAGAGTGTCCCATAGCCTTTAAAAGAATTACTATAGGCGGCTTGGCAATTTACGCGAAGCCCAAAGAAAATTCGCCCTAAGTTCTTTGATCGATATGAGGAAACAATTCCTTTTTGAAAGGTAATTGGATTGGTTTACCTAAGCGCTCGCTTCTTTCTTGCGTTTCACAATTTTACGAATTGCAAGCGCCAATTCACAGTAAACCTTTTCGGGGGAACCACTCTTGTTGATGTAGTGATCCGCACCTAGGTTTAAGGCCAAAATCGCAACTTCTTCTTTGCCTGTGCCAGTGAAAATGATGAATGCAATGTTGTTTTCTTGTTCCCTGAGTTCCTTCAAAAAGTCTAAACCGTTTTTTATAGGCATATCATAGTCGCAGATAACTGCATCATAATGTTGCATTTTCATTTTGCCAAACGCTTCATTGACCGAAGTTACAGCGTCAATCTCAAACTTGTTTTCTAACTCCAAAATCATCTTCGAAACTTGCAGGAAAGAGGCATCATCATCAACATGCAAAATACGCAAAGATTCCTGTTGAACAGAATCGCCAGTCTGAGTCTTTTCTTTGCTGAAAATTCCGTGTTTCGAATTCGACTTATGTTTCTCTTGTGGGTTTTTTTTCGTTCGAAGCCGCCTACATTTGAGAAACTAAATCATACCTGTACAATTAGTATTTACCGCGTGATACAAAACCATGTTCTCTCAGGCATTTTTGAGAATTATATCATATATAATGACTATTTTCATAAGTTTTGAATACTCCCTCGAAAAAAGGTCTTATGAAAATGCAATATTTCTTAAGTAACTTAATGGTAAACATATTCAGGGGTGCTCGTTTTGTCAATGGTTTTGGATGAATTAGACAAGAAGATTCTTCATGAAATTTGCGGGGGAATTCACTCTTATGACGATTTGGCTAAAACGCTAAATGTGACAAGAGGAACGGTCTATAGAAGAATAGAAAAGCTGGAAAAAAACAATATCATCGAAAAGAAAATTATGGCAATACCAAACTTTAAAGTTCTCAATCTCTCTGCTATTTGTATAGGCATGCAGGTGGCTTACGAGGACACTGAAAAAGTCACTGAAGCCCTCAAGCCAACTGCCTCACATTAAGCTTCTCTGGAAATGCTACGGGGCTCATAATATCGTAGCAATTCTGGTCTGCGAAAAGGGCTGTGAGGGAATTACAATAACTGATTTGCGCGAGCTTCTCTCAAAATTTAGAACTGGTTCATATCACATATCTATCGGCTTTGAGTGGGAGAAAATAGATATTTCACCCTATTGAAGATAATATTAACATGATTGCACCGACGATACGTCCGAGTAACTGTTTGTTAACAAAGTTTTTGCCGTCAAAGTAACTCTGAACTTTCATCCAAATAATGTCAAGCTAATGCCTTCTCATCATCCGGCAACAACTAATTCCGTTTAACGAAGATAAAAGCCTATACTTCGCCCAAAACACGTT
>JBEKPM010000072.1:0-8161 GCA_049520735.1 Bathyarchaeia archaeon
GTCGTTACTGAAATCACCGTTTCCAAGGGCAAACTTGTGGAAACTGAAAACGAAATAGCCAAAATCCCTAATGTCTGCAGCGTCTACGATGTAACAGGCTTAACAGACGCCATCATCGTTGCTAAGTTTAAAAGCAGAGAAGACCTCGGGCACTTCACGAAGAAACTGTTGGCGCTGCCCTTCATTGAGCGGACAAACACACATGTAGTCTTAGCCACCGTAAAAGAAAACTTCCGTCTGCTCTAACTTACCCAATTTCTTAAGTCATTTTCCTTCTTACAGAGCAGATAATCCCCACGTTAAAGTAAAGCCTTTAAATGTCAAGGCGAATTCTATAATCCGCACCAGCCTCAAACAGCAACAGCAAACATGCGGAGGTCGCCCAGCATGGCCAAAGGCGTAGGACTGAGGCTCCTATCCCGCAGGGGTTCGTGGGTTCAAATCCCACCCTCCGCACTTTGCCCCTTTTGCCAAATAGAGCCTGATACTATGTCATTTAGCTAAATAGACCTAAAAAAAACGTTTAACATTTAGTTTAGTGCTGCCGCCTAAAGAGACAAAACCCTCGACTGTTTAAATAGCACTCAAAGTGCTGACAAGTTCAACCTAATCTTTTCCGATGATACACGGGATTCACCCTCAGATTGTGCGGTCAAGAAACGTTTTGTTGACCAATGTTCTTAGGTTAACTACTTTCTTCTGAGGAGCACTACATTCAGGTTGCTCGGAAACTTTGCTTTTTCAATAGGCTTGTCGATTGACCAGTCGCTTTCGGTGCCTTCCCACCATCCTAGAAACTCGAACTTCCCATTGAATTCGATGATTGTTTTGAATTCCTGTGGAAAAATGAATTTGAGGTCTTCCTCACTTGTGAATGTGAGTATCTGTGAGTGGTCATTGACTCCAAGGGTTATGGTTTCAGTAAATATCTGGTTTAACTTATCTTTCCAGACAGTTTTGTAAACGGTTTTAACTTTGATTCCCTTTCTTTCAACTTCCCAGCTTTGCTCCGCGTCGCCTGTCAAGTTCAAAGCCTTGTTCTGTATGAAGTAAAGCCCTCCCTTATTCAGAGAACTTGCCACGGAATTTAGGTGGTTTAGGAACTTTCGGTTAGAAGTAAACTCCAACGAGCCCATCATAATGAATGCAAAATCCGCTTTCTTATCAAGCCTGAAGTTAGACATATTAGCCCGCATTGTGTCGATTTTCACTCCTTCTTCCACCGCCTTCTCAGAGAGATAATTTAGCATCTCGGGAGCAAGGTCCAGCCCGACTGCCTCATACCCTCTCTTTGCTATCTCTCTTAATTGCAGACTCGGTCCACACGCAATGTCTAGAAAACGATTAACCTTGATATTGCTGAACTCGTCAATGAGCGACTCAAACGCGTCAACTTGCTTTTTTGCGTCAAAGAAGCTAAATGCAATTTCATAGTAGATAGGACGGTTGTAGACTTGCATGATTTCATTACTGTAGCTCTTGACGAATAAGACTATCGAATTTCATAGTAGATGATCATGTGACCATTGCTGATGGCGATGCTAACTTGATTCTACGCAGGAAAGCGATGTTTCTATAAAACGGCAGTTCAGACTAACATAAAATCCCTACTTTAGTTAAGCCATAGCCTTTTATCGCAAACAGGTTATAGAGAGATGAACATGGGTAGCAAGAGCATAACAATGGCTTTACTGCTTGTTACATTATTCCTAATCTCTATGGTTACCTTTCACCCCGCATCTGTAAAAGCAAAAAGCAGGACCCTTGTTGTTCCAGACCAATGCCCAACCATTCAAGGGGCAATTGACAAAGCAAATTACGGAGATACAATTTATGTAAAAAATGGAGTATACCACGAAGAATTAACACTCTATAAACCCGTGAACTTGATAGGGGAAAGTCCTCAAAATACAGTTATTGATGGTGGAAATATCGGCGATGTGATTCAAGCCACCGGCATATGCAACATTGCAATTTCAGGCTTCACAATAGAGAACGCTGGGACTTCAAAATGGACGGGGCAGGGTTTTCCCGATAGCTGCATCTATTTACTAGACTGCGCCAACGTATCAGTCACAAACAATTACATACGTGAGGCAACGGTAGGCCTGTTGCCGTACGCTTCATCGGCGCTGAATTGCCAGAACAATACAGTAACTGACACAACTACAATGGGCATGCTGTTCTATTCTTGCGAGAACAGCACTATTTCTGACAGCCAGTTTTATGATTGTGGGATTATCGGGGCGCATTTAGATGGAAACAGTTCTGGTTGTAAGATTGAGAACAACTATATCGCAAACTGCGATGAGGGAATTGAAATCGAAAGGTCGAAGGGAAACTTGGTTAGTCAAAACTCTTTGTTCGACAATAACATGGGCATGGGGTTTCATAATGATACAGGGAATTTGATGCAATTCTGCACGGTTGAAAACAACAGTATTGGAATAGCCTTTCTCCAAGCAAATGGAAATACTATCTATTGTAACTCATTTATTGACAATAAAAAGCAGGTAGATTTGAGTTTTAATACAAACCTTACTTCTTCAAGCAATTGGGATAACGGGACAGTTGGCAATTATTGGAGTGACTACAATGGTCAAGGGACTTACGTTATAAATGAAAACAATGTTGACCACCATCCACTAACTCAACAAGTGAATATCTCTCCAACATTCTCTCCAACCATTCCAGAGTTAACACCCATAGCAATTGTGTCTTTGCTTCTTTCTGTATTTTTTGTTGCTGTGATGGTTAGACATCGAAAAACCGCCAACAGCAAGTAATAACCTTTTCAATACTTCAGGGCGTACCATGCGTAGTATTTGACAAGTCAAGCTAAAAAACCAGCAAAAAATGGCGTGTTAATAGAATTTTGAGAGACGTGAAATTTAAACGTGAATGTAAGCCCGACCCTCGCACCAATCCCATTTTGTGAATAAGGTTTGTGTTTTAGTGCAGGTACCTGGAGGAAAGTCGCCTCATGGTTTCTAAATGCTTGCTGATGACGTGCTTGCCTTTTTCAGTGATTTGTATGAAAGTGCGTGGTCCTCCTTCTGTTTTGAAGCCTTTGCGCACGGTTACGTAGCCAGCATCCGCCAAAGCATTCACACTGTAGCTCAAAGAACTTTTTGAAATGTTGATAGCAAGCATGAGATCTGTGAAAGTGATTTGTTCCACTCCCAAAAGAGCAAGCATTATTCCAAGCCTTGTAAGACTGGATAAGGTGCCTCCTGAAGCAAATTCGGAAAGGCTAACGTCATCTTGTTTTCTCGACGAAGATAATGGTTCTCTGCCAAAGCTGCTTTTGTCGCTAAGTACTTGCACAAGCTCCTGAGGTGCTTCATACGTCGATTTGATGCCTGCCAACAGAAACAAAAGCAATAGGGAAACCAAATAATTCGACGTTTTTAGTACCTGAAAAAATGATAGTAGCAACAGTGTTGGAGAAAGAAGTGCGACCAGCCAGTCTTCTATGCGCCAAGGAAGGACACTTTCCGCCGACTTTTTTGAAAAAACAAGAAAATAGTAGGCTACAACGTAAGCGACAAATGCAATCAGCACCACCGAGCCGAGAATCGCGCTGCCCGTTATTGCAAATATTGTAGCACCAACTAGAGGCAAAAGGGTAACGAGAACGATTCTCGCACTCTCCAAAAGCCTGTTCAACCTGTGCCCGTGCCTTTCCTTTTTTTGCTTTTGCCCCAAAAGATCCATAACAAGGCTCATTTGATAAATGCGTTTCATTCCTGCTAAGCGAGCAAAAAACAAAATCCCCAGAACTAACAGAGCCACAGAAATTAGTATAATGTAAAGGGGCGGGGACAAAGACTCCAAAACGCCTACAAGGATAGGCGCCGTCGAAAGCAGGCCATAATAAACTCCGATACCTCTTCTAGCCCTAAATCTGAAGACTGCTAAGGCGATATCTATCGGGTTCTGCTGACGTTCCCCTTCTAAATCAGACACCATTGAAATCGCTCTGAGCTTTCAACAGCATGTCTTGAAGCGATGGTTAGATTTTCGTCGCAAAACCGACTTGATCTTCTACCGGTATCAGTTCAAAAATTGAACAACTGCCCCTCTTTATATCCAACATTCAATGTAAATAAAGAAATGAAGCTGAACGCTGGCTGCCATGCATGATTGAAACCGAGAATCTCACGCGCAAATTCGGCGATTTGACTGCGGTGGACAATCTGAGTCTTCGTGTGGGCGACGGCGAAGTTTTCGGGTTTTTGGGACCTAACGGCGCTGGAAAAACCACAACAGTCAGAATGCTCTGCTGCCTGATATCCAAGACAAGCGGCACAGCCAAAATCGGCGGCTACGAAGTCGGCAGCCCCGAAAATGCTCTTAAAATCAGGAAACTCATCGGGCTCGTCCCCGACAACGTGGGGCTCTACGAATCCCTCACCGCGTATGAGAACTTGGACTATTATGGGACGCTTTATCGGCGCACTGACGCGGAGCGGAGGGAAAGCAACGAACACTTCCTTAAGCTGCTTGGGCTCTGGGAAAAACGCGATGCTTTGGCGGGTTCGTTTTCAAAGGGGATGAAGCAGAAGCTCGCTATAGCCCGCGCCTTGGTTCATGACCCTGAAATCCTGTTCATGGATGAACCCACGGCGAACTTGGACCCGGAGTCGGCGAAGACAGTTCGTGAATTCATTTTGGAGCTCAAAAAGCAGAAAAAAACGATTTTTCTCAATACCCACAACCTTGACGAAGCGCAGAGAATCTGCGATAGAATCGGCATCTTAAACACCCGACTTATGGCTGTGGGTACGCCTGAAGAGCTTGAACGCTCAATCCACGGACGGAAAACTGTGATCCAGCTGAGGCAGGTAACCGACGCCATCATCGATTCGCTCGAGAAGCTGCGGGTAAAAAACCTGATGCGGGAAGGCAACAAGCTGACGGTTGACGTTGCGGATCCGGCGGAGGAGAACCCTGACTTGGTGAACGCGGTTGTCGCGGCAGGCGGGCGCGTTGAGTCGGTTACTATGCGCAGCAGTTCGCTGGAAGATGCTTATCTTAAGCTGGTGAAGGAGGCTGCGAAATGACTGCGTGGATGCCGTGGAAGATAGCCCGCAAAGAGCTGAAGGTAATTGGCAGAAAGCGAAGCATCATCTTCTACACCATTGGGCTTCCCCTCCTCATCTCCATAGTTTTCACATTGGTCCTCAGGAACCAAATAGCCAACGGAATCCCCCAGACAATATCCCTAGGCGCCGACTCAATCATCTACATCTTCGTTGTTCTGGCAACTGTTCTTCCCAGCACCATTGCAGCCTATAGTATAGTGGGTGAAAAAGTTGAGAAGACCCTGGAGCCGCTGCTTGCGACCCCCACGACTGACGGCGAAATTCTCCTTGGGAAGAGCATTGCAGCATTCTTGCCGCCTATGCTGTCCGCGTGGATGGGAGCGTCGATTTTCATGGCGGCAACGGACTACATCTTGCTCAACGGGGGACTTGGCTACTATTATTTTCCCAATTGGAACGCAGGCGTCATGCTTTTGCTTCTTGCTCCTCTTGCGGCAGTTCTCAGCATTGAAGTTGGGGTGATCGCATCGTCGCGAGTAAGCGACGTTCGGGGTGCAAACCAGATTGCAGGCCTAATGTTCATCCCGTTTGTCGCGGTCTTCTTTGCGGGCGCGGAAGGAATTTTCTCGTTCAATGTCGTTAACCTTTTGATTTTCTCCGCCGTTGTAGCCATCGCAGACGTGGTTCTGTTTTTCTTGAGCAGATCTACGTTCAAGCGGGAAGATATACTGACGAAGTGGAAATGACCGCCTTGGCAGCCCCATTAATCAGCAATGAAACACCAAGCACCAAGGAAAGGGCGCTTTACATCGACAATCTGAGGCTGCTTGTGATTGTTCTTGTTGTGTCGATTCATTTGGCTGTGACGGTGAGTGGCTTTGGCAGTTGGTACTACGTTTACGGTACGCATCTGGACCATTATCGACCGTTTGGTTCGCCTTCTACCAGTCGTTTACACAAGGATATTTCCTTGGCCTCTTGTTCTTGATCTCCGGTTATTTTGTCGCCGGAAGCTACGACCGAAAGGGCTTTGGCGGGTTCGTCGGAGACAGGTTCAAGCGCTTGGTCATCCCCACCCTAATTTTTATGATTGCAATAACGCCGTTCATCGAAATCGTGGAACTCGGCAATAAGTCGACTGGCTTTAACTTGATTGGCTTTCTATCAGGAACTGGACCAATGTGGTTTGCAGCGGCGCTTTTTGGCTTTTCCCTTATTTACGGATTGACGCATCTGGCATCCCGCAGATCCGCAGCTGCCTCTGATGGGAAGCAACTTGAGCCGACGTTGGGCTTGGCAATCAGCCTTATCCTGATTATTGCCGTTTTTGCCTTCTTGATTAGGATTTTCCAACCCATCGGCACTGACATCCTGAACTTTCAGCTCTGCTATTTCGCCTCATACATTGTCCTTTTTATCGTAGGGATAATTGCTTACAGAAGTAATCTGTTCGCCAAGGTTAGCTATCGAACCGGGAAAAGATGGCTGATTAACACCATTGTTTTGGGCTTTGCCGTTTGGTTTGTGTTGGTGGCAGTTGCTACTGCAACGGGAAGCACGGCTGCTTTGCAGGGGGGGTTGACATGGCAGAGCGCGGCGTTTTCGGTGTGGGAATCTTTTGTAGCGGTGGCAATGAGCATCGGACTGATAGGCGTCTTCAGGGAAAAATTCAACCACCAGAGCAAGATGGTCAAAACATTATCAGATAACTCGTTTGCCGTCTATCTGTTCCATCCAATGATCATCATCCCAATCACGCTGTTGCTGAGCCCGCTTGCTTTGTACCCGATTGCAAAATGGCTCCTGCTCTGCGTTATTTGCGTTCCACTTTGCTTTGCAACAACGCATTTTATCTTTCGCAGAATACCCCTTCTGAAAAATATCTTGTAAGCTCGCGCGCTAGACATTTAGGAGAACGAAACCTAATCAGTAGATGGTTTGAAACCTTTCTAATGGTGATTTAGCTCTTTGAGTAGAGCCTTGGCTTCAGGCGCCAGTTTCGGCTTGTTTCTTCGGCTTACAACCAAAAATAAAGATCCAATTACGATTAACGCTGCGCCAAAGAACGTGACACTTAGCACGGGGACAAGCTTCAATTCAAGCCCGAAGGTGAAAACAATTATTGCAATTCCGATAAGAATCATGGTCGAGTTGCTTCTGGCAGCTGTAGCGTGCAGGGCGAACTCTTTCTTTCCATCTTCAGTCACAACGTAGAACCCGTGTTGTTCCTCGATCATGCCCGCTGTCAACAGGTAGTTCCAGTCATAGTGGAAGTGGCCGTCTGACTTGTAACCCAACGCGGAGCTGATGCTTGATTTTAAGCCTGGTTCAGCCCTGATTCTGTTGTTTGGGGCAGAGTAGATGAAGTACAGGAGCTTGGTTCTTGGCGATTGAATATCAGCGCTTATTCCGCGAGGCTTTGACACTTGCACACACTGCTCCAGACATTTAACAACGGGAAGATAAACGAAGCCCTGCTGCTAAGTTTTCTATCCATGAATTCACTATATTCTGCCGTTTTGCTTATGACTCTAACTCTTAGAGATGCAGCTCTAAATGTTAGGGCTATAACCAGCAGCCCAATAGTATGCTTTTCAGGAATCAAAAAAATTTAGGAGGAAAAAACAAATGGGTACAAGTTTCGAATACAGCAAAACATTATGCGGCGAAGGATCAATTCTGCTCATACTGGGCTTAGTTCCTTACGTCGGATGGGTATTGGGAATCATCGGCGTAATATTGCTTCTGAGAGGACTCAAGGAAATTGCAAATTACTATCAAGACAACCAAATCTACCAGAATGCATTGACAGGCGTCAAATTCTACATAGTCGCTTTGATAGCTGCGGCAGTAGCCATTACAGCAATAGTGATCGGCGTTGGAAGCGCAACAGGCTTCAAATTTAATTCAAGCTTTACGCTTACAGCAGGCTTCGGAATCGGATTAGCAGTCTTCTTAGGCGCCCTTATTGTTGCTTTCATATTCTACGTTCTTGCAGCAGTGCACCTAAGACAAACCTTCAATACGCTCGCGCAGAAATCAGGAGAACACTCGTTTGCAACAACCGCAACTTTACTTTGGTGGGGATCCATACTGACGATACTAGCCGGTTT
>JBEKPM010000073.1:0-8131 GCA_049520735.1 Bathyarchaeia archaeon
GGAGGCTTGCGCGTTTTCGCCCATGGTGGTTTTAGGCGCAGACCTTTTGCCTAAATTGTAGATTACAAGTGTCGATACGAATATTAATACAAACGCGATCAATGGCGGGTACAGAGCTTCAACAAGCATGCGGAATCTCCTCAACTAACATTTTGCCTTTAAACATTAAAGCGGCATCAAGAGTAGAATCAAATTCGCGACAAATTTGCAGACAAGCAACAACATCGTTAACTGGCAGATTGTCGTCTAACCCAAAATAAGTGTCATCAGCTGAATTATCGAATACGCTCCCTCGCACTGATCTTTCTTCTCCCACTACCCCGAGCTAGTTCGCAATAAAGTAACGTTCTAACATTTAAATATTAAGAACTAAAAAAGTGCAAATTCATGGTTTTCCGTGAATTAAGACTAAAAAAATGAAAACTACTCATTCAGTTTCCGCCGTCCATGCCATCTTCTTTCCAAATAAAGAATCAAACTGAAAAGACCCCTGCTAGCGATGACAAGAATGAGCAGTTCAATCTCAGAAGCCCCCACAACCACAGTCCTTATGAGCTCCGCACCAATAAAAATCTCTAAACCCAACGTTAAATACCCAGACAAATAATGCGTAGACAAAGATGGTTGAAAGGGATCCTGAAGTTTTCGACGCAGAAACCTAACCATTACCAAAGAAGCTCCGAAAACAATCACGCCGCCGCCGAAAAGATATAAAACATCAGTTGCCAAGGTCAGGACTACGTAAACTATTTCATAAACTGAGCCGCCAACCGTGCATGTTGTACCGCCAGGCAATAACGTGAAAACAAACTTCGGGTTGATTAATGTTAAAATTGCGCCGACAACGGCAGCTAGAACAACGATAGAAACTACTGCAACCGTTAAGGAACTAACTGTTTTTTGCTTTCCACTTGATTTTCAGCCATAAAATCAAGGCAGCCTCAGATTGATTCATAAATTAAGGCAAATTACCTTAATAAAGTGATTTAGCGGTTGCTTATGTTCGCTAAAATCTGCATCTGCTTTGATGTTTTCGTTTACCATTTTATAGCCCCGTCGTCATATCTTCGTAATTTAGAAGTTGGTCCACCATAGCGTTCTGTGTTATAGTCTAAGCGTCTTTAGCATTACGCCCGCATTTTCATGTTGTCAAGATCTCTGTTTCTCTGAGCGCTTACTACTCGCAGGAGCGTACGAGTGCATGCATCAGATCGGCTTTGGTGACTATGCCGATCATTTTTTTTGGGTCCGATGGGTCCAACACTATAACTCTTCCAGTTTCTTGGTTACTCATTTTCCTTAATGCATCTAGGGCTGTTTCTTCGGGATAAACAACATCGAGGTTTGGCCTAGCTATAGTTCCCACAAGTGTTTGATCTCTGTTCTTCTTGTCCACCATTGATACTTCTTCAATGGTTACTATGCCGACGAGTTCACCGCTCTCGCTTGTGACAGGGTATCCAGTGTATTGGTGCTTTGCCATCAACTCAAGAAGTTGGCTGACTGTCATAGTACTTGGAACTGTTTTGAGATGCAGCTCCATAATATCCTTGACTTTCACGTTGGCAAGTGCTTCGGTATCTCTTAGCAATCGGACAGGCAGGAACCCATGCGCCTTCTCCCATTTGCTAACTGCCTTAAGAGCATTCGTTCTCTTTGTCAATGCTGCTCTAACCACGCGCTCAAACACTTTCGGCTCTCCTTCTATAGCCCAAGTGCTGACTATGCCTTTTTCCACGGCGTCATAAAAGAAGTCTTCTCCGGCTTTAGTTCGGATAATAACCGTTGACCAATCTGTTAAGGGATAAGCGCTTCCGACCGAGATGTCAGCCGCCTCAGATGTGAAATCCATGCATGTTCGGCAACTTTGAAGGATGTGTTGCTCAATTTCTTCCATTGGGATTCTTATCTCCCCCTTCTCAGTCTCCACTACGAACTCTTTTGAAAGACGCATTGACTTAATTTGAGAGGGCTTGATCTTGTAGGTCTTTGTGATATGTTCCAGCAGCGGAGTCAACGAAAAAGAGCCAAAACAAAAGAGCCCAATCGTTATTCTTAGATTCGCGCTAAACTTATGTTGCCATGCTTCCATCTTACGAAGCGCCAAAATATGACAAGGCACACCCACAAAAGCTATCTTTGTTTTCCCATATCCAGTCACGGCACTTCCAAATGCCTTTGCTACAGCGGAAGGAAAGAACTTCGAACCAGTTGCAGACAGAATATCATCTGGGACGATGGCTACAGAAGGCTTTGGTTTAGACGGATTCTCAGCTTCGCCTTCAGAAACTATCGCACTATCAAAAATCTTCTGCTCAATTCCGTACTTCAAGAGCGCTGTAACCACAGATGCACTGTGGCTTTGTCTTCTTAACCCTTGATCTGCAGCTTGTGCAAGGAGCAATTTCCTATAATAGCCCAATGCTTCACTTCTGACAGGGGCATCTGAAACTGGACGCAAACTCCTTAGAAGAAGCCTGTCAGAATGGGGACAGATCTCGTAGCAGATGGGGCAAAGATCAAGATCCTTTGAACAGTCACGCACCCGCTTAACTTTTTCATCTTCAATCTGCAAAGCACCTACAGGACAGGCAACTTCGCAGGCTCCGCAGGCCGTGCAAAGGCCAGGCTTAATTATCTTTTTCTCTAACACGTTGTACGCAATAAGAGGATTGTTTACTGGGTCAACCATAATACCAGCTCCCTACATATTTACGTGGGCTAATAAGCTTAAATATTTAATCGTGAAAACACAGAAAAGAAGGATTCATCTTCAAGATCTAACTTTTTTTCATTTTCAACTTTGCTGCACTATCCATTAAATGCTTGCAGTAAAATGATTGGCGGCGGCCTTGCGCTGCCCAAAATGAAATATTTTTCTTTTGTTATGCCTGTTGAGCCTATGTATGTGCAGAAGGCTGACCTTTTTGCCATATGTACGGCGGCAATCTACAATAGCTAATGGGTTAGGTTTAGTCGTGCATTAACACGATTTCTCCAGGTGCAAGCCAAATATCCCTATAGAACTGGAAGACACGCCAACCGAAAAGCCGCCGAAGCTCCAAAAACCCTATCCTTCGAAAACCATTTCGGCCCAAGACAGCTAAGGCAGAAGCGTTTCGTCTTTGCGTGGAAGCAAACACTGCTTTTGCACCGTTAAGTTTGAGTCGGTTGATGCCTACGAGGGAGAGTACACTTGCGACACCTTTTCTGCGAAAATCTGGGTGAACGGCAATCCAAAGGATGCAACCGTATTTGCCACCGCTTATTTGAAACTCGGTAAGCTTAGCGAACCCAGCCACCGCTTCCTGTACCTCACAAACAAGCACTTGGCCTTCTTCTTGAACGCTATGATACGCGAAAAAGCCCATAAATCTTGAAAATGACAAGTCTATGATTTCCTTGACCTTTACGCAGTCAGTTGACAACATTACCCTTAGTGTAAAATGAGTAGCCAATGCATCATTCCACGTGGATAACAAGTAAAAATAACTTCAACGTAAAATCTTTTTTCTCAAACCGGGGTTACCGGCGGGCTTCCAGGTTTTGGCTCCAACCGCTCATCTGGCTTTTTGCGGGAGAAAATTAAGCTGGTTGACCTTACGATTTGAGGCACGCCTGCGAGGTCTTCAAAAATCAACAAGCCACGAGCAAGTAAAGCGAAAGCGGCGATTGTCGGTATCAGTTCTGGATGAGCAGGAACGTTAAGTAGCAGTCCGAAAATGCCGATAATTCCAAATTCTTGTACGCCAATTCCAGCCGGAGTTATAGGAACAAAGGCTAGAGCTGTCACCAACGGGTGAATTAGGAAGTAGGCTATCCACGGTATCTGTGTAATTCCTAATGCGTAGCCTAAAAAGTACCATTCAAAACCTTTTATAATCCAGCATGCTACGGTTAAAATAACAATTTCTGGGATCGCTTTGCTTGTACTGGAAGCGCTTTCTTTGTATTCTTCCAGTTTCCCCATTAAGCCGCCCGTGAATCTTTTCAGAAATCTGGAGTTTGCGATTCGGTCAAATATTGAGATGGCTCTCTTTGACCATGTGAAAAGTGCAAGAATGATTGCGCCAGTCATCATTAAAGCGATGCCAAGCGCCGCGAGTAGTAATACTATGTTAATTCCAGCAATCTGGGTTGGGAATAATTGGTTCCATACGCTCGCTGGCACAAATTTTACAAGGTAAATTACGGCGCCTATTCCGCCGATTACTTTGATTAGAAATTCGAACGTTTGGATCCCCAGCACGCTTGAGAGACTTTTGGATGTTGGAACTTTTTGGTCAAGTAAATAAACGGGCGTAAGAATGTAACCTGATCGTCCAGGTGTGACGTCGCTCGTTAGCATGCCGCCATATTGTGCGAGTAATGTTTTACCAAACGACGTCTTTACACCGTTCTTACTTAGGACTCGTCTGAGTCTTACAGTGAAAAGTAGGTTTATTCCAAAATACATCAGAAAAGCTAGAAGAAGATACTCTACTTTAATGTGAAGAAGAGCATTGTACAAAGAACCTATACCAACATACCAAAATAGGGCTGCCAAAATCGCTACCATGAAAATTACTTCGAGAGCGATTCTTAGTATCCCTCTGGAACGTGACTTTTTTTGCTCAGTAGCCGACTCGTTGGTTGTCAATGTGCCTTGAACATTCGGTTTTGACTGTTAAATGTCTTGTGGGAAAAAACCGAAATTTGGACGTTGGACACATAGGTCCGGCAATGTAATCGCTTAGGGCCTGACGCATTCAGCCTTAGGGCGATACGGACGCTTAGCTGTTCGCCTACGTTTATGGTACTCGCATTCGTTTACCCGAGTAAGCATCCAACCCTCATCCTGATAAACGCAGCCGCACGGCAACTTTACGGTTCTATTCTCGTCAGGTTTTCCCGTGCTTTTTTCAGCTTCAGCCATGGTTTTAGCGCCGTCCCATTGAAATAGGCGAGCAAAACAATTTTAACTTAACTCCAATGATCTAAAAAAAATCAGGCTACTACTCGCTTAAGGCTTTAGAATAAACAACAAGAAAAGTTCTGAAAAAGATTTGAAATAAAGAAAAGAGGTTTGGATGCTTAAGCTGCGTTAAGGTTTGCTGCTGCAGTTGCGAGGTCGCAGATATCTATTTGGTAGTGATTGCAATAGTCCATGTTAATGTTGTAATTGCCCCAGCCCGGAACTGAACCATAAGCGCTTACGATGCTGTGGAGGTCGGATCGTGTTACAGTGGTTGAGCTGCTATCGGTGCCTAACATGAATGGGTTGAAGACTGCAGATAGAGTAACTTCAGCAATGACTTTCCCAGTCAGCGGAGCTATACCTTTTATGTCAAGGGTAAAGGTGCTCCACCCAGATGGAACTGTAAAGTTTCCATAGGCTTTTGTCGCCAACGGCACTGCATTTTGGTCACGGTCAACGGAGATTATTTGTCCGGTGGTGCTGTCGGTCTTAATGGTGAGGGTCTCAGTGATTTGCCAAACATTCCAGGTGCCATTCAGGTAGAAGGCGTTGCCGTTGTAGTCTAAAGCTGAGAAGTTGCCGTTTATCAGTCTGGCTGTGTAGAAGATGTAAGTGAAGTTTTCTCGGGTTCTGACTGCAGCGATTGGCCGGGTAGTGTTGGTTGTCCAGATGGCTGAAGCTGCGAATCCCTGGATTGTGTTTATTGGACCAATTTGAGTTCTGGCTAATACCTCGATTGAACCCCTAACAGGTGTGACTGTGGGCGTAGTTTGCCATTCTTGAACGGAACCATACATTCGTACGGAGTTCCGCATAATGCTAATTGCGTTTGGGGCTGTGCTTGAAACTGTAGGAACTGTGTTGTAGTTCATAAAGGGCATTGCGTAAGCGCCTGCGATGAGGCTGAACGAACTGACTGCAAGGATTGCGATCAGTATTATTCCAAATTTGCTTTTCATTTTTCTTTCGCCTTTTGTGCAATTTAGCTCTTGCTGAGCGGGAAATAAAAGCATTTCTGAAGCCCGTTCACAGTTTGCGGCATGTTAACCGTTCATTTTCGTTCACAATCGTTTGTCCAGGTTTATTAAACGTTTTCAACCCTCCAACGGTTTCGATAACGGTTTATTGGTCTATTTGCAGCGATAACCCCTGTAGTGTGATTTCAGATAGCTAAACTCACTTACGACTTTGGCGCGAGAAGAAAAATCAGAATTCAGAAAACTAATCACAATTCTGCAACCCTTAAATAACAAATGCCAACAATGCCTATACAGGTTCAAATGAAGCCTCGGACTTCAACAGCCCTCATCCTAACAATCGCGCTTATCTTGATAGCAGCGTTCTCTGGCAGAGTTCAGTCTCAGACGACTTATACCCAATATAAAATCCAGCTTAACAGCGACAACTCAGCCACTTGGATCATAACTCAGGTGTCAGGCATAAACGGCACAGTCGACACTTGGGGAGGTTTTGAGCAAAAAGTAACTTCCATTATTTCAGCAGCAACAGACCAAACAAGTCGCCAAATGATTGTAGATAACAGCTCCTTTCAAATGAGCACCACCAGCTTATCAAGTAACTCGAAGAGTACAAGCTACACTTTTACATGGCTCGATTTCAGTGTAACGAGACATGGGCAACTCGTAACTGGCGACGTCTTCGGCGTCAATGGTTTCTTCAACCAACTCTATGGAGACGGCGAACTGCAAATCAACTACCCAGCAAACTACACGCTACAGTCAGTCGCTCCAACGCCAGATCAAAAAGACACATCCACACAAACCTTAACTTGGCTTGGCACACAGTTTTTTGTGACAGAGACGCCTCAAATCATCCTTCAACCCCAAGGAACAACCAAGACTGATTCCGCGCAATCATCTCCTTTTCTACTTCTCTCTGTCTCAGTTATTGCTGTTGTCGCCGGAGTTGTAGCAGCCTGGTTCCTCTTTGTAAATCGACGTCGAAAGATCAGAGCGACAGCTGCTTTGCCGACTTTGACTTTGCCTGAATCTGAGGAAGACAAGGTCTTGCGTGTCCTTCGTTCGAACAGCGGCGGCTTATACCAGACAGCCATTACGGAGCAATGCAGATTTTCCAAAGCCAAAACAAGTCAGCTGCTAAGTGCCCTTGAACGGGAGGGGAAGGTGCGAAGGGTTAAAAAGGGGAGGGATAAAATAGTGAATCTCGTTGAACAGTCAAAGGCGAAAAATAATGCGGGTTAACCACTTGAAAAATTGCGTAATTGTGATGCTGTTTGTCGCTTCGTTATTCGCTGCTTTGCCAATTCAAATGGCGAAGGCTCAAACCGTGACTGTAAGCGTTACTCCTCAAACAAACACGGTTTTGGTTCACCAGACGTTTACTGTTAAAATCGAAGTCAGCAATGTACAGAATCTGTACGCTATTGATTTCACTCTTGATTACAACAGCGCAGTTATTCAGCTCACCACCGCACATCCTGATTTAGGCACGGATGCTATTGCAGGCGGCGGAGTTTTATATGGTAGCCCAATAACTACCGACATTAACAGCCTTCAGTCAGGAGGCCTATACTACAATACATCCTTATCAACGTCGAGTGAGTACCGTCTTTTCGCAACCTCTGCCGGCACCGCTCAACCTTTTAGCGGAAGTGGAACATTAGCAACTTTAACCTTTACAGTAATAGGCACCGGGCAATCGCCCTTAACATTATCGAGCACTCTTACCGATCACCCACAATCTGGGGAAACTTCGAACCCCATTACGCACAACGATCTAAGCGGTACAGTTAACGCTTCGACAAATTCATCTTCATCCCCTACTTCAGTATCATCTTCGGGCACACCCTCTACTTCGCCTACTTCATCCCCCTCAAGCTCTTCTCCCACCGCGACATCCAGTGTTCCGGAGGTTTCGGCCTTAGTGTTAGTGCTGGTTTTCTTGATAACTTTGGTGGCTGCTGTCTTGTCTGTTAGAGCAAGGAGAAGCAGAGGAACTGGTTTTCCAAACTATTTTTGAACCGCAGATCCTCACATCAGGCTCATTCTCCGTAAACTAAAATTCTTTTTTTATTCCTGACTGGAAAGGCATGGAAAAGCTTTTATTCTTAAAAATACGCACAAAACATGAGGGAAAAAGCGATGACCATAGAATCAAGCAAAACATTGGGCGGCGTCGGTTCAATTCTGCTTC
>JBEKPM010000074.1:0-11649 GCA_049520735.1 Bathyarchaeia archaeon
AAACAAGCACCAAGCACATCAACACTACTAAGGAAACTGTAAGAATCTTTAGCCAGTTTCTGCGAACAGAACTAAGCGCATGCTTCCTAAGGGTCCTTGCGAACTTAGCTGAAAAGCTGTTCCCAGCCTTTTGCCCCTTGACTCCACCTCCGCCAAATTGAGGAACGCCCTGATAAATCGAGACGTTTTTGCTGTTCTTCGTGTAGTATATGAGAAATCTTTCTTCAATGAACACTAAAGAAACAGCAGCGAAAATAGCCATTGTAGGTGTAAGATAATATACAAACCATTGGAAAGGCATGAAAAACCCGAAAAGGTAGGACTCAGCGAAGAAAAGTGGAACAAAGAAACTAATCATCAATATTGCATAGGAAAAAAGTTTCTTTTCTTTTCTCAGGAGAAAGAATGAAATGACAATGCCACTTAAAGCAAAAAAGAAAATGAAGCCGAAATTGACCATGAACGCCTTGAAGCTAACGGAGGGAATCTGGAACGCGTATGTTTTTACTGCAAAAAACACGTATTCAATGACAAGCCCAATGTAACCGAACATGGCCTTGAAGTAGTAGAGAAATGCGATTCCTCCCCCAACAATTAAGGCTAATACAACCTTAAGCGAGGCGCCTCTGGACTTTATCACCATATAAATTAGAATTGGAGGCAACATCATAACCGCAAGGAAAGCGGCAAGCTGATGGGACAGAACTAAGGCAAAAGCCGCAAGAAAAGTAACCACAAGGTAACCAAACTCCCCTATCGCTTTAGTTAAGTAAAGAAGCATAAAAAGAATAAATGCTATGCCAAGTACCGTGGTGTAGCCGCCAAACTGGTTAGCTTCAAACACAGGAAAACACATCAACAACAAAACGGCGCTTACAGCTCCGACTTTTTTACCAAAAAACTTGCTGCCAATCAGATAAACAGCCATGAAAAGTAGCCAATCAGCCACTGCTGCAAGAGCTTTCACTAAGAAAATCATCTGCCCGATGCCGGATGCACCAGTGAAAGAAATAAGCATGGCAAGCAGAAGCTCGTAAAGTGGAGGCGTCCAACCCAAGTTTTCTAAGGGTATTTTACCTGTATTTAGAAAAATCTGTGCTTTCACGAGGTGAACAGCAGGATCATTTCCTAGCACTACCCCATTCATTGATACGACGGTGTAGAAGATGAGTAAAACAAGCACAGAGAAAATCGTGATGAATGCAACTTCAAGCTGTTTCTCATTTGCCAATTTACCCATCAAGAAGCCAGTTAGCCTCCAGTCTGATCTATGTTCACCTGACTTTAAAGATGGCAACTTCATTGTTAATAAATACGAGGCTAAATTCGGGAAAATCACGGTTGGCGACATAAGAAATAGAATTTGCCTGCAACGCCTCTTTATAATCAAACGTAGTCATAGGCAAATTGGAAACTGCTTTTTGCGCATTCTGAGCGTTATTCATCAACGTTTGATTAAGACTGATTGGGTTAGCAATCTCATTTTCCGTAACTGGGTAGATGCCTACCAGAATCTGTATTTCCGCAGAGGATTTACCCTGTAAATTATAAGATAGCTGTACGAGACAGGGATTCTGTGAGTTGAAAGCAGCGACCTCTGGCTGATTTTCAGCGAAAACAAGTTGACCTACCTCCTTCAAACCAGCATCTAACATTGCGATTGTATTATTTGATGGCTGCAGAAATTCTCCTTGTGAATTCATTATGAAATTGATCCAGTCCAAAGAAACGTTAGGATTAATCCTTTGGAGTAATATGGTCATGTTCGCGAAGGCGACACCTTGGGACACAGTTAAAATCTCAGTGTAACTGAAGTCGCTGTCCGCTTTGTCAACTACAATTGACGGGCTGTGGCTTTGTGCTCCGACTAGTTCCATGTTCGTTACCGGTATTCGTGTCACGTCAGTGGATTGCGTCAACCCAGCGTTCTGTGACAGCAAAGTAATCTCGCTATCGTTGAATTGGAAGAACGGGAAGGGAAAAGGTGTCCAGCTCAAGTCTGCTAGAAATTCAGGGTTATGCCTCCCAATGTACCCGCCGTCTTCTCGAACTTGAATGTAGCCATTGTCAATCAGGTAATCCGTGTCAAGCAGGTTAGAAGCGACAGTTGCTGGCGCTAGCTCGCTGTCAACCGTTAAATACTGCGGTTGAACTGCGCTCCAAGTTGGTCGTTGGGCAAAACCCCCTAGCCACCATCCGTAAAGAGCGTCAGAGACAAATATTGATCCCGGCGAAGTGCTTTGTTCAGCCCATTGGATAGCTTGATAGCCGGGTTTGTCCATGGTTTGGTAGAAACCTTGAATCGTGGTTCCCTGCCATGGAGTAAGAAAAATTGGGAGAGATAATAGAAAGATAAGTATAAAGGCCAACACGAAGATGGAGTAGATTCTTTTGTGGGTTACGATTGCAAAGATTTTTTTTGTCCATCCGTTTGCGGCATACGTTGTTTTTTGCATTTGCATTGTAAGAGAGTGGTACGTGACTGTTAGGTGTGCAAAATACGCTGAACCGTGATCAATCATCATCGCAAAAAGTATGATGACGGGTAGAACTAGGAAGTAGAGAAAACGATTGTAATCGACTAAAAGCCCAAACAAATAGCCTTGTGTCAGCACCAAGGGAACGAAAAGCCACATGATTATCAGGAAAGTTGGAAGCGAAATGAATCGGCGCTTGTATTTTTTGGATAATAGAAGAAGTGGAAGAAGGCATGCGAAGAGCGCTAAAACTTCGTCCATGGGGAGTACTCTTGTGGCAATTATCGCTTGATTAATAATGTTAACAGATGAGAAAGATGAGTTAGCGCTCAAATAAGCAGGAACTGCCTTAACGAGAAACGGCGAAACAAGAACTGTTCCGCCGAACAATGGAAGTAGCCAACTTAAAACATTTTTCCGTGTTGTCCCTAAAGTTCTAGGAGCTATTAATACGAAAAACATGGTAGCGGCTGTTATCCCTATGAAAACAGCAGCGCTTAATGAATGCGTAAGAAATATTGATCCAACCAAGATTGAACCCGAAACAAGAAAAGGAGTCATCGAAAACCTTTCTCTTCGAAGGAAGAGGTAAAACGTCAAAGGAATCAAAAGAAGTGTTATCACGTTGGGGTATCCTGCCCACATCAGCATTTCGATATCAAAACGTGAGACCGCGACTAAGAAGGCAACGATAAAAGCCGCTGATTCGGACCAAACCGCTTTTGTAATCAAGAAAGAGGCTAAAACGATAAGCGAAGAAAACAATGCAACAATCAAGGCTTGCGCCACGTAATCGGTTAAGCCAGTCGTAAGCATTATTGCTGAAGCGAAAATGTGGTACCCAGGGAATGTTAAAGATTGGCCTCCGCCCATTTGGAAGTAATCATTGAGGAAATTAGTGTTGCCTGACCCAGTTATCGAGTTGATAACGCTGGCGTGTAACCCGATGTCAGCGCCCGGAGGAAAACCTTGCCAAAACATTAGAACAACACGGTAAATGAAAGAGAAAACGAAAATCAAGAGCAACAGAACATATTTCTTGTTTGCCTTGAACATTTGCGCCCTTCCCTTTCCGTGGAATTCTTTTGTGTTTGATGAAATTATTAGTCAAAGCTTAAATATGAAACTCGAGTATAAAAAGCCCAGAGCAATAAAAAAGGAAAAAGGTGTTTAAATGTCGTGGCTTAAATCTATGATGGAAAAAGAGCCTCCAGAACCAGAGAATCCAATCGGCATAGTAGTTATTGGCAATATTGAACCGGACATGCATGACACAGCAAAAGAAGCAGTCAGACGATCACTAAAACGCGCTGGATTCAAAACGATTGACGTCGGAAAAAGCGTAGCTCCGCAAGTTTTCGTTGACAAGGCAAAAGAGAACAATGCAAACTTGATTGCTATTTCGGTGAACACTGTTCCCGCAAAGAACAATCTTCCAAAACTTGATGAAGCATTGAAGGCAGCTGGCCTGAAAGGGAAAATCGCTATAATTATGGGCGGTGCTGCCGTCAAGAAAGAAGATGCTGATGCAATGGGTGCACTCTTCGGCAAAAACAAGGAAGAAGCTCCTGAACTCGCAAAGAAAGCAATAGGCAAAAAATAGTTCTTCAGATGAGGAAAAATGTCCTTTAAATTCAACACGAAACAAAATATTTACACGGTTGGAAAAGCTAAAGTAGGCGGTCAGCCAGGAGAACTACCGACTTTTCTGATTGGTTCTATCTTTTGGCTGGGCCAGAAAATGGTTCAAGACGCAAACAAGGGTATTTTTGATGCAAAGGCAGCAGAAGACATAATCAACATGATGCAGACGCAAAGCGACATTACCGGTGTTCAGTTCGCTTTTGACATTGTAGGAACTACTGATATAGCTTTCGAAAAGTACATTGATTTCGTTGCAAAACACAGCGACGCACCTCTTATGCTTGATGCGATGAGTCCAAAGACACGTATGACAGCAGCTACTATGGCAAAGAAGATGGGTCTTGCAGATCGGTGTCTTTACAACTCAGTCTACAAAGGTGTGACTGATGCTGAATTAGCGAATTTGAAAGAAAGCGGCGTCAAAATGTCTATAGTGCTTGCTGATGACCCTAAAGATACCACAATGGAAGGTAAAATGAAGGTTATCCAGGAAGCATTGGCGTTGGCAGAAAAAGGCGGAATCACTAAGCCTTTGATTGACACAGCTATTCCCGCGTTCGCTCCAGATATGGGTACTGCAGTTAGAACCATACCGATCATGAAAGAGAAGTACGGTCACCCAGTAGGCTTGGGCAGCGGAAACGTTGTCACAACCATGGGTTGGGTAAAAGCAAACGTCGCGAAAGAATTCCGCCCCGGATGCAGAACCGCAACCAACTCAATCATGCAGACAGTAGGCGCAAACTGGCTTATGATCGGACCCGCAGAGCAAGCAGAATGGATCTTCCCAGCCGTAGCTATAACCGACACATACATTGCTTCAGCCGCAGGCGACCTTGGAACTAGACCCATAGATGAGACTCATCCAATCTACAAAATGTTCATGTAGAAAAAACCCCTTCCTTTATTTTTTATTTGTTAAAGTTTTTGAAGCGCGAAAATCTGAAGCCTCTTACATGGTTTGAAATTATCGTTGCCTTCACTGTCTTAACGTTAGCTGTGACTTATCTTATTCCCGGCGACTCGTTGTTTGCTGTATTGCGATATGTTTTCGGTTTTGTATTTGTCGCTTTTCTGCCAGGATACTGCCTAATCAACGTTCTCTTTAGGGGTCAAAACAGGATTGACCCGATTGAGCAGGCTGTTTTGTCGGTCGCGTTGAGTTTTGGTCTAGATGGTTTGGCAGGTTTGTTTTTGGGTCTTTCTCCCATAGGCATAAACTTTACTTCGATAACGGTTTCTCTTAGCGGTATTGTGCTGGTTTTCGCTGCTGTGGCACTGGTTAGAATGTTAAGAGAGCCTAATGTGCAGGGCTCTGAGCAGGTAAGCACCTGAAGTTTTCACCGCTGACTTCCCGTATGTCCCGCCTCTTCGCATCATGTGGAAAACATATCCTGGGCGAAGGTAGAATTGTTGGTAAGCTTTGTAGCGGATTTCCGCAAGTTTCTCCATAGTCAGCCACGGAGTTTCAAAAGTTGGTCCCGCAGTGTCGTATTTGTCGAAGTCTGTGACTCTTAGCCAACCGTTCTTCTTGACTTGCGCGTACATAGGTGTTCCAGGGTACGGTGTGGCAACGTAGAAGCCAACGTCGGCAAGGTTAAGTTCCTTGACAAAGTGAATCGTTTCTTTTGCGGTCTGTTCAGTTTCGCCTGGAAAGCCCAAAACAACGTTCCCAATCGTCATCAATCCAACTTCATTTGCTGTTTTGAAGGCTAAGCGTGTCTGGTCAAGCTTGATTTTCTTGTTCATTTTTCCCAATATGGCTTCTGAACCTGACTCGACGCCCATCCAAACAGCTATGCAACCAGCATCACGCATGGTTTTGAGCAATTCTCGATCAACCATATCGACGCGTGTGCCGCAGTCCCAAGTCATGTCAAGTTTTCTAGCGTGGAGTTCCTCGCATATGTTGAGGACCCGGTCCCGGTTAACTGAGAAGGCGTCGTCATAGAACGTGACTTGATCTACCCCGTATTTGTCATGCACCAACTGCATTTCGTCAACGACGTTTTTGGGGCTTCTGAAACGGTATCCCCTACCAAACATGCGCACTGTGCTACAGAAATCGCACCAGTAAACGCAGCCTCGGCTCGTGATAAGCGGAAACAGAACCTTGCCCATTCTTTTAAGCGAGTCAAGAGGGAGCAAATGATGAGCGGGAAAAGGAAGCGAATCCAAATCCTCCATAAAGGGCCTGTCCTCAGTGCGCACCATCGTGCCGTCTTTTGCTCTGAAGGTTATTCCCAGCACGTCTGAGAGGCTCTCGCCATTTTGCAACTTGGTGAGCAATTCGATAAACGTTACTTCTCCTTCTCGGCGCACGACCACGTCGAGGCTTGGATATTCTTTGAGGGCGTTTTCGTCCCAGAATGTTCCGTGGCTTCCGCCGAGTATTGTGACGGCTTGCGGGTGCGTTTCCTTGGCTATGTCGATGAGCTGCATCGCGGATTTGTAGAGAAGAGTGGTGGAGGTTACGCCTATGACGTCGGGTTTTTGCTGGCTGATTCTCTGGCGAAATCCGTTGTACATGAGTTTTTCAGCTTGGCAGTCGATAACGTTGACTTCATGCCCTGCCCGCTCAGCTACTGCGCCCAAGTAAGCCAGGCCCAATGGGATAAACGGCGGATGCGAGTGCACATGCAACGGGTAAGGAGGATTAACCAGAGTAATCTTCAAGCAGATACGCCCTTCAGGTGAAAGCCTTCTACGTTAAGAGGAATTATATAGTTTTCTAGATAAAGAACTGAAATGATAAACGAAAAAATTAAGGAGTTTTGAAGATATGACACCGATTTCGCTGGCTTCCGTTTCCTTTTTGTATTTTTTTTTACAAATAATTTTTGACTTCTGAGGTAGATATTTTCCTCGGACTTGTTTGACTTTTGCGTAAGTATACCTCCAACAAAAAAGCTATCAAATGTTGCATGTTAGTCCAGTTACAATCCAAGATGCATAGACAGCGATTTAGTTAGAGAGTAAAAAGAGGCTAACAGCAGCAAAGCGTTTTTTTGGTTGTTGTTGATGTTGTTGTTGAAATACTCTATTTGGGTTGCCGAAAAAAATGCGGAGGGTTGAAAACATAACTATGTCAAGCAAAAGAAGAAGTGCGCTTTTTCCGGTTTCTGCTTTCCAGCAAAATGAATTCTTAGATTGTTTGTTTTAAACGTTAAAGGTTGAAATAACATCTGTGCCAGCTGGTTACGCACTTATGATTTTTTATAGGGTTCTGAAACGCGGATAAAGTTGGCAGCAACCAACAAAAGGAAGCTGCGGTAAGCCGTTCTAAGAGGCAATGACTTGAGATATAGAAGAACAACTAGAAAGCAATCGCGGATTCTAAGAAAATCACTGAAGAAAGAATCAAGTTATTTTGAAGACGAGGGTATGCTAGGCTTTAAGCATTTTTTCCCATCGGTTAAAGAGCTCTAAGACTTCGTCGCCGCCGTGGCCCTTAAGGAACTCTCGCGTTTCTTTGTCTGCGACTGCGTTCTTTTGAAACTCCTGTATCCACTGGGCTTTTTCAGCGAGGAAGATTATGCCGTCGATGCCTGTTCTTGCCGCGCGTGTAGCCACCGTCATTATCTGTTTTGTTGGTGCAACTGTGTCCCAAGTTTCGTTTGGACCTCTGACGTAGAAGTTTACATAAACTGGTTTTTTGAGGAAGCTTTTGTAGCCTCTTGCGATTGTTTCCCAGTACCATGGGGTCGGATATGCCTTACTGAACATTGGGATTACGAAGTAGTCAGCGTACTGCGCCATCGCTTCGAAGTCGTAGCCAAACCGCATCTTGCCCAGCAACGGATCAGGTAGGCAGTTTACGAAAAGCGGCTTGTTTTTGACGACGTCGCGAACTTCGCTAAGGAATTCGGTGACGGTTTTGGCTCGCCAGTCAACCCAGTTTAGTCCGCTTTGGCGCCATTGTTCAACGCAGCGTGGGCAGGAGCAGAAGTCGCGTTCAGCAAAGTGTTGGCTGCTTATGCTTATGCCGGGGGTTTTTTTTGCTGATTCAGCGATGATTTTGAGGTTGTATTCTCTGGCTTCTGGGTTGGTCATGCATACGACATCCCAGCGGAGGTTATATTTTTTGTTGGTGCGCAGAGCTGGTCCGTCTTTGCTGATTGAGACCCAGTCTGGGCGTTTCGCTGCCATGAAATTGTCGCCGAAGCATGCGATGTTAGTGTACATTTCAGGGTTTGGTTTCCCAACTATTCCCGATTCTGATTTCAAACGGTAAAAGTTGTAGTCGACGCCTTCAACAGGCTCTGGTTGATAGAGAAATACGCCAAATTTCAAGTTTAATGCACCATTGTAACTTTTGTTTTACTTACCGAATAAAAATCGCAAGTTATTTAAGTCTTTTCAACAACAGGCTAATTTCCCCGAAACGATTTTTTCGAGAAACATTTTTTTGCATCTGAGAATCAATCCCGAATTATGCGGAGAACCTCATTCAGCATCGGCGTGAACGCCACGTTTAGGGTGTATGTAACTCTTATTCCCTCCATCCTTTCTCGGACGATGCCCTTTTCCCTTAGCCCATTCATCTGCCAAGTCAACCCTTGTGAGGAAATGGACAGTTCAGACGCTAAGTCATGATGAGCGACAGCGGTCTGAGCGTTTATTCTTTCGAGGATTTTTCGCTGTGTCTCGTGTCTTAGAAGGGAGATTAATTTCATTTCTGTCAACGAGAATTTCTTCGAAACGAAGAACCGCTTGTATTTTCCGTCTCTAATGAAGGAAATTAACCCAGCCTTCTTGAGGACACCTAAATGAAACTCCGCAGACCCTATTGCGATATCTAAAGCGGCGCATATGCCTCTGAACTGGACGCCTGGATTTGCGTCAACGAAGTCGTAAAGTGCTGCCCGTGTTGAATTGTTAACAAGGGGGACCGATGACTCGCGGGCTTTGTCTTCAACTGCACTCTGATCGGGTACCCAATTAGCAGCTGCTGCAAAAAATAACTCAAAATGAACCTGACCCGCCGAAATAGGGTTTGAAGGAGCATTCAGCCTGAACCCAGATGAATTGTTTTTTTCCAGTTGAATTAGGGCTAAGCATGAAAAAGCAATCACAAAGGACAAAGTTAATGCAAGCGCGGCTTTCTGCAGGTTCAAATCGGGTTCCCTTCAGACTTATTTGCCTGCCCGTTTTTATTATTATTTGTAAGCGAATGTACTAGAAGACTGTCTATCGGAGTGAATTAGAATCGTTTTTTGTTTATCTCCTTTATTTTACGGGATATATGTGGAGGCACTTATCAACGTTAGGTTAACCACTTTTCCCTTGCCGTTAAAACCAAGCACAATTTCACCGCACTTATCGACAATTTTGCTGTTAAGGTTTTTTGCCAGATACTCAAAATGCACATAAAGAGTATCTGCTGAATAGTCGTAATGAAACATCACTATTTTGGGGGCAAATTCAGATTGTATCGCGCAACAATCCGAGTAAGAATCTTAAAAACATCGATTGCTCTATTTTCACTTTTCGCCAAAAGCAGTATATCATCACTTTTCTTTAACAATTCGGATTAAGGCTTGCTTCAGGAAGGGCGGCAAATCAACTGAATCATAACTCGGCTGCTTAAAGCAACTCTCTGCAGACCTAGCAGGGTTGCCAAAACATTTGCTTACCGTTTCTGCATCTCTAAGTTCGGCGGGCAGAAGGTTCTTTTTGACGTCGTTATCCATCTTAGCCGCCGCCCACAATTGGGCAAGAGCCATCGGCTTATTCTTTAGGATTTCAGCCAAACTCTCAGCGTCAACCTTTAAGCCTTCGACTTTGGACACTTCGGCCGCCAGCTTCTCTAGCGGAAGATACCTCTCTTTGAGCCTGTCGAGCACTGTACGACTTGCCCAGAACGGCTCCTGCTTGATGAGTGCTTCCGCAACGGCTTTTCGAGTGCAGTAGCCGACGGCTTTGCCCAGTTTCGACGCAGGGCCTGCGTAGTTGATTGTTTTTCCTTTGCCGGTTGTAACCACTGAGACACTGTCGGTTATTGACCCGGTTGCGGAGTCGCCGGTATAGAAGCTGCGGATGTCGAAGTCTCGGAGAACTGCCGATTTCGCCTCGGTTGCCGTGATGACGGATGCCACCATGCAGCTATCTGAGGGGTCTGCGTCGATGAAGACGATAACGTTTATGGTGCCTCCACCGATTTCCTGGACGTTCATTTCTTCGCCGGCGGATTCTCCGTGTTTGCAGCCTGCAGTTGCCGCGACGCTCACTGAAAAGCCGTCAGTTTTTTTGGTGACGAGGCTGTAGTTTTGGATTTTGGCAGCTGTGACCATGGCAAGGTAATCTTGGGTTAAGCCAAGTTTGGCTGCGGATGAGGTGATTAATTCTAGCGGGTCAAGGTGCAAGGAGCGGTCATTGTATCCGTCCGGCACCCCTACATTGAGGACAGCTTTAAGCTGGTTATGCCCGCCTTGATAGAAGGCTGAACTAACTGTCTTTAAAGGAGTATCACAAATTACGGCTAGTACGTTCTCTTTGACGGTGAGCCTCACGTTTTCTGCCAGGTCAAATTGTTCCATGCCTGTGGCACCTACACTGTCTTTTAGGGTTTGCTTATAGTAATGGCTTTTGCTGGACATAGGTTCACGCAGATGCCACATGCAGTGCATTCGACAACGTCAACAACCTGCGGCTTTCTGTTTTTTCCCTCTTCCAAAACGCCTTGTGGGCAAACGCCGACGCAGATGAGCCCTGCGCATAGTGTGCATTTAGAGGTATCAATAAGAATAACGGGTTTCTGCAGCTTGCCCATCGGAATCAAGATTTAAGAAAGCACCAAGAATATATTGTTTGCGCGCATCAAATAGGAAAGTATGCAGATAGGTTTGGTTACTTACAAGCCAGAGAAAGTCGAGGGCTACGACCTTCACGTTTTCTACTCGAAGTGGACGGACGGACAAGCTTTCCCTGCTGCAAAAGGCATGCAGAACGATGTCACGGTTCTTTGTGACGCGAAAGCTTTAAGGGAAGACCCTAGTCTCGTCGCCATGTCATACAATGGTCCAGCGTTACGCAAGAACAGGCGCTCAAATTTGGCCTTCGATTTTGTCTGCCCAACCCACCCAGCTTACCGAGCCAAAGCATTAAACTATGTTGAAAGCCTAAGCCGAGAAAACATTTTGGGCGTAACTCTGAACCTTTACCATTTTCCCGATCAAGAGTTCTGTGTTTGCCCACGATGTGTGGAAAAGTGGAAGCAAAGCGGTTTAAACTGGACACAGTGGAGAGCTCAAACGGTTACTGAGCTCTTGCAGGAAGCCAAAGAACGGATAAAGGGAACTTTCGCTGTGGAAATTTATCCTGACCCCGTGCTTGCTAAAGAACGGTACGGCTTGGACCTCGCTGCAATAGGGAATTTGGTTGACTACTTCCATGTACCGCTTTCCTCACGGGATTACTTAACAAACTACTGGACCATCATGTTGGCAAGGGATTTTGCCGCGTCTTTGAAAAAACCCGTCGTTGTGGAGTTAAGCGCTGAAATGCCAACTGACGAAAAACTTGAAGC
>JBEKPM010000075.1:0-8590 GCA_049520735.1 Bathyarchaeia archaeon
CAAGCTTCAAGATCTTTGCGTTCTAAACTGCATTCGTTTGAAGCGGCAAGCCAAGCTTCCTCAATAAGTTTCTCGGGTTCTTTGCAATAGTGTTCCCCGAACTTGGTTCTGCCAACAGCAACGATCGCCGGACGATTCTGCAAGATGAAGCCTTCCCTTTACTGTAGCACTTAACCTTTTCTGAAAAGGCTATTAAGTGTTTGCCATATTTCGCACTATAAATGCCTGAAAAGACGAGCACCTAACATAGCGAGGAGCCAAACTAAATTGGAGGGCGATTGCTTGGGAAAGTAAAAAATCTGTTTGTGGCCTTCAAGAAAGAGTGGACAGCTTGTTTTACAGCTTTGAATACCTCACAGAATGCGACAAAGTCACGCCTCCATACGAGCAAGACGGAAACAGCTAACAGCTAATACGTCGAATACAAAAAAAAGAACCCGCCAAAAACAAAGGAAAACCTAAGCAGTCGCGTCAGAGCCCAAACGGCTTATCTCGTTTATAGTCAACTGGCGCTTGAGAGTTTTGACCGAGTTCAACAGGTTTCGGCTCAAATTGACCGGGTAAACAGGCGAACATCTCAAGGCTTTGTACTGGTCTGGAAACCTGGACAAGCTAGTGGCTGCATCGGCTCGAATCTGCCTCAACGATGGAAGAGGGAGAGTTAATTTGCCTTTTTCCATCACTTTAACCAGTAACGGTTCCGCGTCAACTTTTTCGTTCTCCAAAGCAATTGTGTCTTTTTCGAAATTGCCCTCGGCGTCGCTGAAGCGGTAAACCTGCTTTCTGCCTGGAAGAGTAATTTTGTCCTTGCTTAACTTCATAATGGGCGTGAAGGTGCCGTCGGCATTCAGCCCAGTAACTCTTCGATTGTGAATTCGTCTAAATCGCCGCTGGCAAAGATTTTCACGTAATTCAAACCTTGATTGTCAAGGAACTTCCGGATTTTCTTGCTATCTTTTGCCAAGTCGCCACTATCCAATCGAACCCCGCCCAGCTTACAACCTCTTGCCTCAAGCTCTTTAGCTATTACGGCGGCTTTTTCTGCGCCTGAAAAGTCGTCGTAAGTGTCTATGAGAAGGGTTGATTTGTCTGGGAACGTCTTAGTGAAAGCTCGGAAGGCATCAATTTCCTTTGGGTAGGACATGATGAAAGAATGTGCCATGGTTCCGAAAACAGGAATGCCGTAAATTTGACCCGCCAAAACGTTGCTTGTGCCTTGGCAACCTGCGATGTAGCTGCTGCGGGCTACCTTCATCCCCGCGTCAACGCCAGGCTCCCTTCTCAACCCAAACTCTATTATCGGTTTGCCTTTGGCAGAATGCACTACCCGCGAGGCTTTGGTGGCTATCATGGTTTGCAGGTTAACGGTGTTAAGCAGGAAAGTCTCAACCAGTTGTGCTTCAATTATTGGGGCTGTAACTCTGATTAAGGGTTCGTTGGGAAAAGCCAGCGAGCCTTCCGGCATAGCCCAGACTTCACCTTTGAATTTGAAGCCGCCAAGGTACTCGAGGAAATCCGCGTTGAACCCCTGCGTTTCAAGGTAATTCAGGTGCTCTTTGGTGAACGTGATGTTTTGTAGGTACTGGAGACATTGCTCGAGACCTGCGAAGAGGAAGTATGAGCGGTTTTCTGGCAGCCTTCTAATGAATAGGTCAAATGTGGCTTGCTCAAAGTTTTTGTTGTCAAAGTAGCTTGCGCACATGGTTAACTCGTAGAAATCCGTGAACAGACTCATGTTTTCTTCTGTCTGAAAGTTGAGAAAAGAGTTCATGCGTTATTAGAGAATGAGTTTGCGATTTAATTGTTTCTAGCGCGACCTTCAGAGGGCTAAATCGTCAGGCCATCTTAGGCTTGCATTGTTGTTGTTCTAACAACTAGATTTAATAGTGATTTCAGGCAAAGAAGTCCTGATTCCTATGCCGATGGTGTACCCGCTTAAAAGAGTTCTACGCAACTGGAAACTCTTCGCAGCACTCTTAATCGGCATAGCATTGGCATCTACGTTTTTTGCCTGCATCGATATAAAGGCCAATTTGGCCGCCGAGCAATCGTTGAACCAACAGCTGCAAAACATCAACCCCGACATGCAGTTTAGGTCCTACCTCAATTTAACTGAGGTTAGTCAAGCGCAAGGTAACATTTCAAGCATCAAAGGCGTCAGCAACGTTGACGTCGTTTACCGTTTCAGTTACCCAATAAAAGACATGCAAACCAACTTTACAGATTATCCCGAAATAGCTTGTCTTCCCGAATCCTCCTCGATTAATAACGATTGGACCAACAAGCCATCTTACATAGGTCCCAATCAAACCTATGTTCTCGCAGGCACATTGCTAGCGTCTAAAGTAAACCTCGGCGACAACATAACAACAGAACTTATGTTCCCTACTCCCAATCAGGGCAACTGGACCACCATTTACCTTAATTTCACGGTTGCCGGTTTTGCCAAGTTAACTAATACGGGTTATCAACTTGTTTCGGGAAACACCTACATAACCACTCCATATGGTCCCCCAAGCAGCGTCCAAACTTACCAGTACCCTCAAGATTTAATGCTAATAGGCTGGAATAGCACTCTTCTGAATTTCTGGTCAGGGATGGCTAACAGGACAGTTGACACAACTTTTCTGATAAGCGTCAACTATAACAAAAATATTAGTCCATGGAACATTCCTGCCTCAATCAACAACATCAACACAATCGCGGGCAACATACAGAACAAAGTCCTCTCAAATTACCATATGGAAAGCGTTATCCAAGACAACCTTTATTACGCATTAGAAAACTTCAACTTCAACTTCCAAAGCACCCTCACCCAGTTTATTCTCTTCTCCATTCCCGTTTTCTTTGTTTCATGGTACCTCGGATCCACGGTTTCCGACGTTTCCTTCAATATGAGACGACGCGAAATCGGGTTACTTTCAACCAAAGGCCTCTCTAGCGGGCAGATCCAAAGAATGTTCCTCGGAGAAGCAGTCGCCGTTGGGGTTGTAGGCGGGGCATTAGGCGTGGTTGGCGGTTTGATCTTAAATCAGGTATTTAGTGGCGGATTCAACTTGAACACATTGTTCAACCCACAGACCTTCAGCGTCTACACAATGGTTTTCACAGTTGTTTTCGGCATGATTCTTGCTTTGCTGTCCGTGTATCTGTCCGCGCGGAGGGCTTCAAGAATGCCAACAGTTGAGGCTCTAAGAGACTACTCGCCTATGTGGGCTCTCCGAAGACCTCTAAAGATACCCTCTTGGATAGCGGCGGGTCTGGGAACTTACGAATTAGTCATTGTCTTTTTCGGAATCAACTTCAATAATTTAACGTCGAGTGCAAACTACTCAGGAGGCTTCTTCGAATCAATTTTACTCGGTCCTCTTAATCTGCTTAACGGGATATTGGCTTACATTGGACCTTTGCTGTTCTTCTGGGGAGTAACAAAAATTCTCATCCAAAACTCCGCAGTTTTTCAAAAGGCTCTCTCAAAGGTCGCCCAGGTCATGGGTGACTTCGGCGCTTTAGCAGCGAAAAACGTCAGAAGAAATCCCGCCCGCATAGCCGCCATAGCATTCCTAATTGCCTTTATCATCGGTTATGGTGTTCAAGTGAACGGGCAGATTGCAAGCCAGCAAAACTACTTGGTCAGGCAGGTTCAATACAATGTTGGCGCTGACATTTCAATCGGCGTGGTTAATGCTACTAAAGCAACACAAGTCCTATCCGAAATCTTAGGCAACGTCTCAGGAATTCAAAGCTCGACCATGCAGTGTCAACTAAGCCAAAGCTACGCTGGGACCGTGATTAGAACGATTGATCCCATTTCTTGGCTTAACACCGCATATCATGAGAACGGCTGGTTTAGCGGCGCCAGCATGAAGCAAGCTTTCATTGCGATGGAAAACAACAACATGACAATTATTCTTGAACAGCGGATTGCTCAGCAACTGAACCTCAAAGTGGGCGACAACATAGCTATCGATTTTCCCTCGGGGGCACGTACACTTACCATCGTGGGTTTGTTTGGTCCCAAAGTGCCAGCCGACGAATTGCAAACACTTTCAGGCCAATCAACTTCGGGTTCCGGTGGCCCATTAATTTATCAAATATACTCTCCAGCTTTCACCACCTGGTCGTATGTACCGAGAAACCTCTTCAACATGAGCAGCTCCTTCAGCGACGCTTACGTTGACGAGCGGTTTGACACAACCATACTGCTGAAGTTGAATCCAGGAGTCAATGGGACTGCAGTGGCTGAAAAAATCCGAAGCCTTAACCTTGAAATTGAAGGTGTAACGTCGTTTTCTGAGCAGTGGCAGCAAGTCCAGCAAGGAGACCAGACTGTGAGCACTGAAAACGGCTTAAACCCAGTTTATACGTTGCAGGTTCTTGACTTTCAAAGCTTAGGAATCGCCTTCGCCGTGCTTTCCGCCTCAGTTGGAATGGTTCTGATAGCTGTTGTCAGCTTGAGCGAGAGAAGCCGCGAAGCAACTATGATGAGCGTCCGAGGCTTATCATACGGACAGCTTGTTTGGATGTTTCTCGCTGAAAACTTGGGAGTGATAACTTTTGCGGTGCTGCTGGGCTTAGGCGTGGGCTTAGTCATCGATTATGGTACTATAAACTCTGGCAACGTTGGATTAACCCAACTTGTCCTTCCTCACTTTGTTTACCCAACAAGCTCCATAGAAACCGTTGTTTGGTATGTGGGTTTGATTTACGCTTCGACGGTTGGAGCAATCTTGGTAATGGCAAGGCGTTATGTGACTAGACTGGAAAGGATGGTTAGAATGAGATGAGTGGGTTAGACATCAAAATACGTGACCTCGTAAAAGTGCATCAGACAGGCAAAATTGAAGTCCAAGCATTGCGAGGACTAAACTTGAATATTTCGTCAGGGGAACTGGTTTCCATTATCGGTCCAAGTGGAAGCGGGAAAACAACGCTGCTGAACATCATAGGCGGCTTGGACAAAGCAACCGCAGGCACCGTTCAAGTCGGAGACAAAACCGTGACAGCCCTATCAGTCAGCCAACTTGTCGATTACCGAAGAAAAATAGTTGGTCACATCTTCCAAAACCTCAACCTGATCCCAACATTAACAGCGAAAGAAAACGTCGAGTTCTCAATGATTGCCTCAGGTTCTCCAAGAGCAAAAAGGAAGGAGCGCGTGCAAGAGTTGCTCGGGACCGTAGGGTTGCTGGACAGGGCAGACCATAAGCCTGAAGAGTTAAGCGGCGGAGAGCAGCAGAGAATAGCAATAGCGGCTGCCTTAGCAAATGATGCACCCATTCTCTTGGCGGATGAGCCGACCGGAGAGTTAGACACTCAAAACGCGAGAATCGTGGTCGAGTATCTTGTCAAGGTAAATCGGGAACTCGGCAAAACCATATTGATGGTTACTCATGACCCAAGCGTTGCAAGGGCCTCAAGTCGAATACTTCGAATTGAAGACGGCTTGATAAGAACAGCGTTGGCACCCTCGGACGTCATCGTTAACGAGAAAGCACACTCGTACGTGGACCAGCTTAAGGCGAGAATCGTCGAGATAAACACGGAACTAGACCAATTAGATGCAGACTTCAAAACCGACAAAATCAGCGGCGATGACTATGTGCAAAAAAGGCAAACCCTCAAAAACATAAAGGACAGCCTCAAAGAGGAACTTTCAAGAATGGGCTTCATTCCCTAATTGCGGCAAACTACGCTTCGATGATGGATTATTTTCTTTCTTTTCCCGACTCAAACTTTCAAGCTGATTCCGGAAGACTAATTATAAGCCGAGCGCCAAGTAAATCACGCCGCTAGCGATCGCTATTAATCCAAGCGCCGCTGTCAGGTAAGTAATCTTCTGTTTCCCAGCGAATTTGATTAGAAAATCGATAAGGAACAAGCTGATTATGAACGACGTTAATATCGCCACAACCAAGCCTACGGTTCCAATTCCTGCAATTGAAGCAGAAACGTTCGATTTGCTCGCAATCAAAGTTAATCCGAAAGCTCCCAAGGCAGCAAAGATCCCTGCTGTAAAGGACAACCTGAATGCTTCGTCGGGTTCAATGCCTAAGAGGAGCATGGCGCTGGTTGTAATACCTGATCTACTAACGCCTGGCAAAGCAGATATGCCTTGTGTGATTCCAATTATAAGGTAGTCTTTTACGCTGAGGTTTTCAAGTTTCCTCGGAGCTACCCCCTTTCCTTTTCTTTTCTTTGAGTACCTTATGAGCGCCGCGTCACCAATGAGGACTAACCCTATGATCAGCATGGGAATACCTACCGCAATTCCCGTTATCGAATCTGCAATAAGATAAAGTGGGGCAGCAATCGCCGCGGTTATAACTGTGACGATGAGAATGTAGAAGAAAAGTTTGCGTTTCATTTCATCTTTGGAACCCATCAAAACCTGTACGAGCTTAACCACGTCTTTCCTAAAGTAGATAATAGCTGCAGTCAGGGTTCCAATTTCCATGAATAAGCCGAAAGTGTAAGCTTGCTGAAAGGTCAGCTTCAGAAGGTAGGTTGATGAAACGATTATCTGAGTTTTGCTGCTGATGGGAAGCCACTCTGAAACGCCTTGAATAATCCCGATTATTATGGAGTAGAGCAGCTGGATAACAGTCATGGCGGTTCAGCTTAGAAATTTAGGAAAGGTGCCATGTGCAATAAAAGTTTTAGGGTAAACTATGCTCTGTTGGGCCTATTGGGAAAGCTTTTATCAGCAAGAAGACTTTGGGACAATGGACCTGCCTTTCGTTCCTTGAAGTCAGCTTAAACTTGCAGCTGAAACCGAAACATTTTGTCGGTTTTGGTCAATGGTTCTTTTGACTGTACCGACAAACTGTATCGTCAAAGTGTATGTGCATTTGACCGACCGGTAGGCTTGTACACAAACAAGAGAGAGGGGGGGGGGCACCCTTCATGGCAAATCAACTTGACATCAAAATAATACTATCTTTTTAGAGCATCGGGAACAATCCGAGCAGTCCAATTATTCCTCCCGCCACCACTATTAGTGCAGCTATCCAGAAGGCAAGTTTTTCGTATTTTTTGTATTGGTTCCCGTTCATAACTTCCTTTTTTGTAACAAGCCGACCTAAAAAGTACAGTGAGGGTATTAGCACTATTGGGAATATGAACATCATGTTTAGCATCAACTGAATGTAACCACTCACAACAGCCACGATAATCAGAGCAGGGACAGCTTCTAAAGCGTAGATCTCAAGGAAGTTGACTCTAGATTTTGGTCCAGATGCACGTCCCGTTGCCTCCAGGACTCCCCATGCCGAGCCCAGCGACACCACAACGAGAGCTAAGAAGCCTGCGAAGATGAATCCTAACCCCATAATGGGTTTAGCATAAGTGCCAAACACCGGCAAGGCTTTTGTCAACTCGCTGACGTTGATCAGTTTGTCTCCGCTGAAAACGTTTAACCCAACTACGACAAGTATAATCATGAGGATTTCGGAAACCACTGCGCCGATCAAAGTTTCCAAACGCTCGTTTTTGAGGTCTTTAACCTCTTTGTGTCTTCGGCTATCGGCTCCTGAATGGAAATACAGCATCCACGGCATGATGACTGCGCCGACGCTGGCTGCAAGTAGGTACGCGAACGATGGGTTCCCATATGGTTGCAGGGGCGAGAGTCCCAGCGAAACAAATGACCCGACGTTCACGTGGAAGACAAAGGTTGAGCTGATGATTGCTATCATGAGCAGGAAGCTTACGGGTATGAGTACTTTTTCTGCTTGATGATACTGGCGCCCAAAAATAATCATCGTGTGAATCCCAAAAACAATGATAAGCCCCAAGATTACTGGGAAGCCTATGAGGCTAAAACCGATAGCCATACCCGCGTACTGAGCAATGTACTCCAAAAAATCGCTAAGACCCATCGGAACCGCAGCTATTAAGGCGGCTTTCTTTCCAAAGTTGTTTCTTATTTGCTCTCCAAGCCCCCTGCCTGAGGCGATTCCGAGGCGTCCTGCTGCGTCCTGTATTATGAATAGCGGGAAAATGAGGACTATGAGTATGAAGATCATTCTGTAGCCCCATGCTGCGCCCGCTTGGAGTCCCGTGACTATAGAGGCGACGTCTACGTCCGCAATCATTACGATCCATGCTGGTCCGAAGTTTTTTAGCCAGTCGCTGACTTTTTGGTTCATCTCTCTCGCCTCACTTAGGTTAACCTAAGTCAGTCACTTGAATAAAAACATTTAGGCTCACCTAAGTAATTCTATTCCAACAAAACGCAGCAAACGACCCAGTCAAAACTTATATGACAATCAAGATTATTCTACCTATTGATGCTAATGTGCATCTCCGAAACCGTTGAAGAATACTTAGAAGCTCTCTGGAAGTCAGAAGAGCAAGGAGAAAAAATTACACACCTTACTTGGATAGCGGACCATCTGGGGATAGCGGCTCCAAGCGCGCTTGAAATGCTCAAAAAACTCGAAAAAGAGGGCCTTGTAATTTATAAAGTAAGGGAAGGCATCGAACTTACCGCTAAAGGGAGGGAAATAGCTAGAAGAATCGTTCGTGCTCATCGGCTTACTGAGGTTTTGATGAAGGAAACTTTGAAGACCGATGTTCGCGAAGAAAC
>JBEKPM010000076.1:0-9825 GCA_049520735.1 Bathyarchaeia archaeon
AGAACAATAGACTAAGTATTAGTCATCTCAACCTACAAGCATATCTTCAATTGACTATTCGTAAAACCCATAAGCAATCAAGCGCTTAAAACAATTTGTTGTAGTATAACAACAATCACGCTTAGAATTTGTTGGCGGCGGAATTTTTTTTGTTTGTGTTTTGGGTTGCTTTTTTGTGGAAAAGCTTGAATCATCTGCAGCATCCGTCCTTTAACGTCCATTACCGTCCCGTAGCGTCCTTTACCGTCCCCCACCGTCCTTTACCGTCCTTTAAAGTCTACAGAAGTCCATTACCGTCCTTTAAAGTCCATTCATTAAAAATTGGGTGATAAAAAGAGGAAATAAGATGCCCCTAATTGAAAAGGTTAACTTTAAAACCATACTTCAAAAAGGGAACAAAATCCAAGTTCCAGAGTTAATTCGCTGGCAATTCAAAGTAGAAACAAACCAAATGCTTTGACTCTTAACCTGAACGCCGGCGCTAGCAATTAAATTTCTCAGCCAGTTCTCTAATGGGAACGATGGTTTGTTCTCTTTTTGCCAAATTCCTAACCATGACGGCACCTTCTTTAAGTTCCCGTTCGCCAACGATGATGGCGTAGTCCACTTTGCGTTTGTCACCGTCCTCTAGAGCCTTGCCCATCTTGCGACCCATAACCTCAAACTCGACAGCAACCCCTGACTGCCTCAGCTGCTGGGCAATTTTGAGGGCTTCAACCTTCAGCGCGTCGCTGACGGCGAGCACCAATACCAGTTTTCTCAGTTCTGTTCTCCATGTGGCTTTCTGGGTTTGTAATGCTAACTCGATTCGGTCAATCCCATGTGCACAGCCCACCGCAGGGGTCGCCTCGCCGCCGAACAATTCAATAAGTCTGTCGTACCTGCCGCCTCCACCCAATGCAATGTCTAATTCGGGAATGTAAATTTCGAAAATCATACCCGTGTAGTACTCCAGTCCTCGTGCAAAAGCGGGTTCAACATCACGGATTGGGCAGCCGCTCTCAACTGCGAGTTTGAGAATGGCGCCGAGGTTTTCCGCGGCGACGTTCGCCTTCTCGTAATTGGCAACGTAGGTCTTGATTTTCTTAACTGTTTCGAAGCAGTCGTCGCTTTTCAGCTGCAAGAGTCCCTCAAGCATGTTGCGGCAGTGTTCCGTTGGAGCCAGTTTGAATGCTTCATCATACTCTTTTTTGTCCATTCGTTGCAAAATAGCGTTCTGGGTTTTTTCGTCGACGTTTTCTTGGCTGAGGATTCCCCGCACGACGCCTATGTGCCCGATCTTGAAGGCGTATCCGCGCAAACCCAACGACTTCATGAAGCTGTCTGTGAGCAGGACGATTTCGGTGTCGGCCTCAGGGCGGCTGGAACCCATTAGCTCGAAGTTTGACTGGTAAAACTCGCGGTAGCGTCCTTTTTGAGGCTCGTCGTAGCGATACACGCTGCCTGCTGAAAAAAGCCGCAGGGGTTTGGGATCGTTTTTGAGGGTTGTAGTGGCTAGCCGCGCAATTGAGGCAGTGAATTCCGGGCGGAGCGCCACTTGACGCTCACCCAAATCCTTAAAGATGAACATGCGTTGACGAATTTCTTCACCTGACTTGGCGCTCAACAACTCAAAAGACTCAACAACTGGAGTGATGGCTTCTTTGTAACCGTAAAGCTGAGCTGTTTCCCTAGCTTTGCTGATGATTCCTGTGAAAGCTTTGGCTTCTTCACCTAGCAAATCTCGCATTCCGCGAACGGTTTGGAAAGAGGGCATAGCGTTTTCTCCGTTGCCTTAAAAGGATGCAATTATTCTTTTAAACTCTAGCATAGGGATTGTATGCTGCTAATTCCATGACTATAATGCTAACATGAACAACATCCGCCTCATCATCGATGTGCCAAAAAAAAAACAACTGTTACGAGTCAACCCTTAAGGATAAAGAACCCCAAAACCTCGAAGGACTCGAAGCGTTTGAAGCTTTATCCTTGGCAACCCAGTTGAGCGCGAACAATCTCTTTGTTCGGAAAATGGACAAAAAAGGAATCAAGGCGTGAAATTGATGAGATAACGTGCAATCATTCAACCAATTTCTATTCCTGTTATCTTAACACTTAGAAAGTTAAGTCAAAACTAAAATTGGAACAGGTTATTTGATATAATCCAGTTCGGAAATATGCTTTTTTAACCTTTAGAAACAATTTCTTGTTTCTTGTTTGAGGAGAGAGAAGAGCTTCCTAAATGAAAAGGTAGGACCTGTTGAATGATTTGTGATTGGTGCGGGAAGAACAATTCAAAGAGTTCCGACAGCAAAGAGGTTTTCCACATATTAGCAGGCTATGCATTTACCCCGGTTATTTGTGACAATTGCTATAGCGAATTGAAAAAAACAAAATCGTTTACTTGGAAACAAAAGAATTCAAGAACCATTAAGCCAATGATTTATGATCCCTCTATCCTAGAACATGATAAGGTTTAGTCTACCCCTAGAGTCCTGAGAAATAAAAAAGTCCAAGATTCAAAACCAAGATAGTAACATTTTGAAAATGTTGGGTTGAGAATAGGAGAGAGTTTGGAGAAGGCTTTGCTTTCATACTATGCATTCTGTAATTTCTGGGTGTCTGCTTAATTCATCAAGAGACTTGTTCAACAATACATTGTCTCCAACTGTAGCAACTAGAGTGACAGGCACACATACTGTTGAGGTTCCGAATCTTTTTTTGAATCCAAGGTCTTCGGATGCTGGTTTAGATAATTTTACATGCAAATGGGTTACCTGCCAAGTGGCAGTGTTCATTTCTACGCCATTAATTTCGCCGAGGTCAAAACCGCCTGCACAAATTACAAATTTTCCAGAAATTTTTTCATAACTCGTCAAAATGAATCACCATTTTATCAGTAATAAAATCAAAAATATAATTCTTTCTACAATTATTGGGCTGACACCCAAAATATCCAGCAGTTTAGTCATGTTCTCATCCAATAAAGAGAAAGTTGCCTGAAGCACAAAAGTTGGAGTGCAACGCAGCTTACAGCCAAGTTTGGAAATGCAGAGAAAATATTTGATGACTTAAAAGTGCAATTAAAAAGACTAAATGGCTGTTTTGAAATGTTTCTAAGCAAAAAAATTATAAATAAGTGGCCAATAGACATCTATCTGGAAAAATCCTGAATGTATTTGAGAGGATTCTTACGAAAAACGACAAGGAATCTAAAAGAACAGCTTCTGAGCAGAAGTTTATCGAAGATTCCTTAAAGTACCTCAAAAAAGTCAGAAAATCAAAAAAGAAGAGCAAAACAAAGGTGCCCTGAGATCAAGTTCTAGAGCGCTTGCGTCTTCAAGTTTCGTGCTTTGAACGTCACATGCATTTTTCATTGAAGTATTCGCGTTTGAGGCAAGCGCATATCTGTACTCACCACATCGCTTATCTTGAAAGATTCGCCCACCGAATCATACTGGAAAAAAATGGCTGCACAGGTAAATGAGGTGTTGTTGGAGTTGGCTAATGGAGTGCCTTTTTCTTCAGGAGGTTTGATACTGCGCTGATAAGCATATTTTATTTGCGGAATCATGTTTTTATATAAGTTCCACTTTTATTGTACGAAGTATGGTGACTTAAGAGAGTTGATAGGTAAGAAACGACGCAGACAAACACTCTCGATGTACGTCATTGTTGCATTTTTGCTTATGACCTTTCTTGGCTGCCTTTCATTTTTGCCGAGTGCGCATGCGTCAGTGGAATTTGCTCCTGTGGGCTCTTCTCTCCCGTTATACTATATTCCTGTCACACTTACAAACAATCAAGAAACTGCGTCGAGTGCGAATTTCCAGCAGCAGGTAACGATTAACTCTAACAGTAATTCTGCTGACTACGCCAGCAACCTTGATAACGTGAATTGGCAAGATGGCGCTGGAAATATTTTGTCCAGTTGGCTTGAAAGCGGATTCACAAGTTCAAGCACGGCATCCGTTTATTGGGTTAATCTCGGCGCCAACACTCTTGCTGAAAACGGTGGTGTTGCCACGATCTATGAGTGTATCTATGATATTTCTCTTAATTGCCTCAACGCTAAGAATACGGGGGCTGCACCAGCCTACACGGTAATTTATGGGCAGTACGACGATGGTGCAAACGTGTTTGATTACTACCAAAACTTTGCTTCTGGGGCTCTGCCGTTGGGCTGGTCAACTAGTGATGCAGCCGCAGATAGTTTCGTTAACGGTCTTCAAGTCACTGCGGGATCTGTCTATACAACAAGCATAGCACACTCTTCTGGCGGGTTTGTTGCAGAAAGTTATATGGCGCTTGCTAGCTCAACATCAGGGTTATCGCCTGCAGGATTGACGGTTTGCAACGCTCCAAATCCACAGTCTGGCAATGCTGGTTCGAATGCTCTCGTGATTTATGGTACGAACGGTATTTCTTATCAGGTAGCTGGCTGGGCTGGCGACGGCTTTGCTGCGTCTTATAACATTTTTGCCGCCGCTTCCCTGTTTACTGCAAAGCAAAATACTGGGTGGATTGCTGGAATAACTGCTTCATCTACAAATGTTTCATGCTGTCAAAATTACGCGAGCAAGGAAACTTACCCCGGAGTCATCAATGCTAACATGTATCTCATTTTAGGCTATAAAGGCGGTTCAGGCGCCGGAAGCACTGCTTGCCCAACAGTTGATTATACTTGGGTTCGAGTGCGCCAAGACCCGCCAAGCGATGTTTTGCCTTCTACAAGCATAGGCAGCCTGCAATCTGTAAATGAACAAGTAGGTAATTTCACCATTACCGCCTCAAACGACAGTAATTGTGCCATTAGTCCATCTGGAGATGTGGTGGTAACTCAGTTTGGTTCTCAAACATTTACTTACTCAGCACATAGCGGATACATAATCACTAGCGTCTTGGTCAATGGCACAAACGTTCCCATAAGTGGATCTTACACCTTCAACAGTGTGCAGGCCAATACAACCATCTCCGTTATTTCGGCAAAGACCGATGTTTTCTCCATTATTCAAATCACAGATACGCATGACAGTGTCTATCAGACCGCTTTGACTCAGTGGATAGCTAATAATGCGCTTTCTTTGAATCTGCAAATGGTTATCCATACTGGTGACCTACAAACCAATGAAATTCTCGATGACACAGTTGCGTGGGGAGACGTTAACACCTCTCTTGCAGTTCTGTATAATGCCAATATTCCTTATGTTTGGTGCGCTGGAAACCACGACCAAATAGCAGCAAACCAATATGGGAATCCAAACTCGGATTGGTATGGCATCCAAGAGGCGACGCTCAACCCAGCGAACATGGCTGGAAAAAGCTATTGGGTAAGCAGCATGAATGACGGAAAAGATACGGCTGCGAAGTTTTCTTTCGGGAGCTACAACTTCTTAGTTGTAGACTTGGAGTATTTGGCTAATTCTACGGCAATGACGTGGTGTACAAATCTAATCAACGCCTACCCGAATTACAACATTATTTTGGCGACACATGACTACCTGAATTCTACAGGCGGATATGGAATCTGGTCAAATGAACATCCTTGGGTAAATAACTTGCGTACTTTGTGTGACGCTCACCCAAACGTCATCTTAACGCTTAATGGACATGACAACTCTGCGCCTCTAGGAGCCTATAACCAAACGGTAAATGGGCGTGAGGAAGTTTTCTTCAACGACCAAAGCTACAACTTCCCGAAAAGCGGTGCAACAGCACGAATATATACCTTCAACACGACAACAAACACATGTTCAGTTTCAACATATGAAGTTTGGAACTCCACTTGGCTAACCGATCCAAAAAACCAGTTCACATTTAGTGCCTCAAACATTAATAACTTTACATTGGATCAGTTCTATCTCGCAGTTCCCTCATTAACCACGGCAGGGTCAAGTTTAGGATCGGTCACAGTAACCGCTTACACTGCAGATGATAGCAGCACAATAGACACTGGTTACGTTGGCTCAGTCTATTTTGTTTCGAGTGATAGCCAAGCAGTTTTACCGTACACTTCAAACAGCCCATACACTTTCACCGCTCAAGATGCAGGTCAACACACCTTTTCAGGATTTACGCTTAACAACACAGGTTCTCAAACGTTAACTGTAACTGACGTTGCTTCAAGAATTAACCTGACAAGCGCCGCGATAACAGTAAATCCGGGGTCATTAGCTAGCATTTCAATCTCCCCAACCTCAGCCACCATAACCGCCGGGAGCTCTGAAACATACTCTGCTATCGAGTTAGATGCTTACAACAACCAAATCGGTGTGGTGACACCCTCAACCAGCTGGAACATCACTACAAATGCTGGCGGAAGTTGGGTTCAACCAGGACAATATACATCTCGTTACGCTGGCTCATGGACTGTGACCGCGACCTACAATGGAATGACAGCTACATCTTCGCTGACTGTTAATGCGGGTTCTTTGAGTCGCCTCATCGTTTCGCTCTCGCCTTCGACAGTGACGGCAGGTTCATTAACTACAGTAACCGCTGCAGGGCAAGATAATCTGGGAAACAGTTTAGGAACTGAGAAGGCAATCTGGTCTATTCAGTCGGGTGCAGGTGGGTCATGGGCATCTAATGTCTACACAAGTCATTCGGCTGGAACTTGGACAGCTACGGCAACCGTTGGATGCGTTCAAGGCGCGGCGTCTTTAACGGTTAACCCCGGAACCTTAGATCATTTTACCATTTCTGTTCCTTCATCGGTAACCGTTGGAGTAAACTTTGGATCAATCGTTGTAACTGCCTACGATTCATCGAACAACATTATGGTTGGGTACTCGGGTTCAATCTATTTCACCTCGAGTGATAGTCAAGCAATTTTACCTTATTCTTCAAGTAACAACTACGTTTTTACGCCTGGCAATGGCCAGCATTCTTTTAGCGGGTTCGCCTTACAGACTGTTGGCACCCAAACCTTAACTGTGACTGACGGCGTTCTTAATGATCAAAGTTCCGGCATAACCATAACAGCTCCTACTCCAACGCCCTCACCAACTCCTAGTCCAACACTCACGCCAACGCCTATGCCAACGCCTACACCAACTTCCATACCAACTCCTACTCCAACACCAGCACCAACAGCCACACCTACTGATGCTCCTACTTCTGCTTCAAATACAACACCTGATCCATCTTCATCTCCGTCACCTGATCAATTATCCACCCCAATTTCAACATCAAATTCTTCAAGCACAACGCCATCACCTACACCTGCCGCTCCAGAGTTTCCAGCGTTAATAATTTTGCCTCTGTTTACAGCGATGATAGCACTTGCTCTTATGGTAAGAAAACAACATAGGCAAAAGCTAAGAGGTTAAAAGCGCAAGACCAGAGTAGTAACATTTACGATCCTGCTGTTAACCATGAACCAGAATAAAGAAAATTGTACGCTGATATTATTTGAAGACATGAGACGGTGTGAGAAGATTTCTTTATAGTTCAAGCTAATTCTCTCTTTATGATAGCAGACACAAAAGATAAAATAACCCAATTCAATAACTCTACCGACCAGAGACCAGCTTTGTTCATTGACATCAAAGCTGAGGCAGGCAAGGCGAAAAAATTAGTTAAGATCTTCGTGCGGGATTGCCCTAGCCTGGTAGGGGGCAGGCCTGCTAAGTCTGTGGTCGAAAGGCCGCGTGGGTTCAAATCCCACATCCCGCGCCATTTCCTAATTCAGTTTATATTTGCAACTATTTTTAATAATTGTGACTATGACCAAACACTCCTCAGAAACTGTGGCGTATCCATTTAAGATGATTCTTAGGTTACTTTACATCAAAATTCTTTGAATAACACCGTTATATTTATTTCGATGAACGAATAATTGTAGTAGCAAGTAAATATTTTAGGTGATTTTATTGAAAGACGAAAAATTTATTTTGTATGTACAAACTAGCGACAATCCTGAAAGACAATATTCTCCTTTAGTTTTAGCGCAAACAGCCAAAGCTATGGGCTCTTAGAATACTGCTTCCGGGAGCAGCTGAAAAGATAAAGCTAGGTACTTTCCCCAGTGTTGCCGAAATGATCCAAAAGACTCTTCAAATGGGGATCGAAATCGACGTATGTGAAGCCTCCAAACAGATGTTAGCATGGGACAAAGTAACCCTTATTCCAGGAGTAAAAATCGTGGGGGCAGCAACGCTAAACGATTTGGCCTTAAGTGCTTACGCTACCATGTGGTTCTAAAGAACCACCCCTAAACAAGAACATGGCACGCTTTGGAGGAGATTTAGTGACTGTTAAAGTTGACAAAAAACTTGATTGTTTGGGCTTGTACTGTCCTGAGCCGGTCTTCAGGACGAGATTGGCACTAGACGAGATGGAGATAGGGGAAACATTAGAGGTTGTTGCTGATGATCCCGCTGCTGAATCAGACATACACAGCCTCGTAAAGCATCTGGAACAGGAAATAGTTAGCAGCGCCAAAGAAGGAAGTACAATTCGAATCCTTATTAAGAAGATAAAGTAAAAACTGAGTGCAAGAAACTAGAAAAACAGCACGATAATTATTTCTGTGCTATTAACCTCAAATCCAGGTTTTGATAAAAGAAATAATTTTATCCATAAGGTGAAGAGCAATGTCCATGGCAAAAAGAGTAAATATGGATTATGCAGCGGGAAAACCCGTTGATCCCCGTGCAATAGACGCAATGCTACCCTACATGAAAACGTCATATGGCAATCCCTCATCGCTGCATGTTGCTGGTCAAGAAGCAAAACGTGCACTTGACGAAGCAAGAATTAAAGTTGCGGAGCTGATTAATGCCGAAAAAGCAGACTCAATAATCTTCACTTCGGGTGCAACCGAAAGCAACAATCTAGCAATTAAAGGCGCTGCAAACCGCAACAAAGACAGAGGCACAAAAATCATAACCTCAAGCGTAGAACACATGTCTGTTGTGAACCCAGTAAAATTTCTGACAACAAAAGGCTTTGAAGCAGTCTTTCTTCCCGTGGACAAGTTTGGCTCCGTGGACTTAGGCAGTCTCGAAAAAGAACTAAACGACAAAACAACCCTTGTATCGATAGTGTATGCAAATGGTGAGATAGGTACAATCGAGCCTATTCAAGAGATCAGCAAAATAGTACACGCCAAAAACATTTTTCTTCATGTTGATGCGACAGTAGCCGCCGGTCAAATCCCAATTGACGTGCAAGCCTTAGGCATTGATCTGCTCACTATTTCCTCAAATGACATGTATGGTCCCAAGGGCGTTGGTGCACTATATGTGAAAGATGGAATACGCATAGAGCCTCTGCTTCACGGAGGGGGGCAGGAAAAAGGCATGAGATCCGGAACAGAAAACATACCGAGCATTGTAGCATTTGGGAAAGCTGCGGAAATCGCTAAGCAAGAAATGCAAATTCATTTCGAGAAGTTGACTAAACTTAGAGACAAATTAGTCGAAGGTTTGCTCAAACCACTGCCTTACACTTTCCTAAATGGACACCCGAATAATCGACTGCCCGACAACGTCTCCGTTAGATATAGCTTCGTAGAAGGAGAATCAATGCTGCTCAGCTTGGAAATAAAGGGTGTGTCTGTTTCCTCTGGTTCTGCGTGTGCTTCAAAGACTTTAGAGCCCTCTCATGTGTTGCTTGCAACTGGACTAAAACATGAAGAAGCTCATGGGTCAATAATGTTCAGCTTAGGTAGGGAAAACAGCATGGAAGATGTCGAATATGTTATAGGTTTGATGCCTGGTATAGTTAATCGGTTAAGGTCAATGTCACCATTGACACCTAAGGAGTTGAAAGAATAATGTACTCAGACAAAGTTATGGAACATTTCAAAAACCCCCAAAACACAGGGGAAATTCCTGATGC
>JBEKPM010000077.1:0-7923 GCA_049520735.1 Bathyarchaeia archaeon
AAAATTCTTGGTCCTAACGAGACTGTTGAAATGTACATTCAACAGAAAATTTATCACCCCAAAATCAACATAGATTCAGTTGTTATCACAAATGAACGGATAATCCTGCGGCATCCTCATGCGCTAGGGTTAAAGAAGGACTATACAGACTTCAACCACAAGGATTTTGCCAATGTAGTCTTAGACAAAGGACTTTTGCGATCTACTATCAAATGCATTCTTAGACTCGGTGGAGAACCCTTAGTTTTAAATGATTTGCCCAATTCAGATGCAGAGAAAGCCTACGGAATCATAAGAGAAAACATTAGCAAAACATAGCCCGCGTTGCTTCGCGCTCATTCTCTTCGCTTTCGCGAGAGAAAGTTTGTTTTCCACGTCAAACCAGACACGCGAAAAAGTGGAGCTACCTGTCGAATTGGTTGGTGCTTTAGGAAGAATTCTTTCTATGCCTTAAATGGAATATTGTTTCTTTAAAAACCGAGCAAAATGGAGAATTGCTATTAACAAAATTTAGGAAAGACTTTAATAATTTATCAGTTTAAGACGTTCAATCTGTCAAAGAGCAACGATGCTTTTGTTGTTAAAGTTGCTGACGAGTTAGGTGATGCTATTGAATTAATGGAGCTCGGCGTTTGGTTTCACATTGAAATCGCAGGGCATAAGGTATTTAGGAAGCGGAAGTAATGGTGAAAGAAGCGCTTACCTCGAAACTGAAGCGCATGTATAGGAAAACGCCATAAATACAGCAAACATGTGGGCCGGTCGTCTAGCCTGGTTAGGACATCTGCTTGACGTGCAGAAGGTCGCCGGTCCGAATCCGGTCCGGCCCACCATTCGATTCATGAACAATTTGTGTTTTGGGGTATTTCACTGAGCTTTAGTTGTCAGGCATATTTAGCATTCAACACGCAATTTCATCATATAACGCGGATCCTGCTTTTGTTAGAGGTCGTATCGTTCTAAATCGGTTTGGGAACCGCAATGTGGAGTTACAAAATAAAAGATTTCGCCGCATTTGCTGCAGCGGCGTTCCTGATTGTTTTTCTTCTCGATCTCATTAGAGCCGCATTTAGGGCAGCGCATCTCAACTGGCATATTTTCTCACTCGATTAGCAAAAGTTTGAGTATTAAAATAAGTCGGTTCTGGTAATTGTTTCAACAATTGCCGAACAAATTGTTAAAAAAAAACTCGCGCTTGCCGTTTTTTCGCTTGTTGTTGATGTTGTTGTTGAAACTCTCAATTCAAGCTGCGAAAAAACTGCGAAGGGTTGAAGATACAACTACGTTAGATGATAGAAGAAGCCGTATTTTCCAGTTTCTTCCTCCTCAAATGAGCTTGCCCTTTCTGACAAGCGAATATGGCTAGAGCACTAACCAACTCAGCAAACGTCAGGATGTAAAGTTTTATCAGTGAAGTGACATGGTTTTGGCAAAAGAAGATGAACGCAATAAGATCATTGATCAAGTGATTGCTTCGGCGGTAAGTCCGTTTCAACTCAGCTTATATGATTTTTAATACAAGCCATTGCACAGTTTATGCTAAGAAAAATCATTGTCTCTTAGCAATTCCGGTCAAAACTTATTGTTAACTAGAGCCATTTCAGCCCCTTATGTTTTCTACGCTCTCTAAACAAAAAAAGAAAAAGGGAAATATTTTTTTCCATTTCGGTTTATGGTTTTCTTCTGCTGAGCATGAGCATTATGACGACGCCGATTATGATTATCACGATGATTATCGCGATAATTCCGTACATGAGTGTGTTTTGTGTGGCAACTCCTGCGAGTGGTGTTGCGGTTGGCGCTGATGTTGCTGAGGGTGCAGTAGCGGTGATGTGTGCTTCAGCTGATGATGGCCAGTATCCGTTTGTTCCAGCGAACACTGCGTAGATGGTGTAGTCGCCCGTAATGTCCGGTGTCCATGTGAAGCCGTAGGTTCCGCTTGCATCGGAGGTTGTGGTTCCGATTGACCGATAGTTGTGGTTGCTGTCTAAGACGTATAGCGTTACTGGGACTCCTGTTAGGTTGCTTGGTAGCGGCTGCTGTTCGTATGCGGCTTCCATTAAGCCTCTCATGCTGGCGTCGGATACGCATGGTAGTCCGTTGGGGAAGTCTGCTTTGACTACTTGTTGAGATGCACCTGCGCATACATCGGTTACGGTGCCGCTTATGACGATGGGTGTTTTCGTTGTTACCCCGGTTGCGGGTGCGCTGACTGTTGTTTGGCTTGGTCCTTGTGCGTAGGCGTAGATTTGGCCGTCGTACGAGTTGAACGAGGTCAGGACGCCGTCTGCCACTGCGGTTGCTGTGTCGTCGAAGGCTAAGTTGCTCCAGACTAACTGTCCACTAGTTGCATTCAATGCTAAAACTAACGCGCCGTGGAATAGCGGTGGGTTGTATTCGTGTCCTTCAGAGAGGTAGAGGATAGTGCCTGTTCCTGTTCCGGCCATAGCGTGGTCCGCGAAGACCCAGATCGGGTATACACCGTAAGGCGATTCAGTTCCAGCAGGTCCATTGATCTGATATGTGCTCCATGTCCAGATGATATTTCCGTTAGCTAAGTTGATTGCCCATACGTCTCCTCCTAAGCCCCAAACATACATTGTGTTCATTAATGAGTCTGGAATAGTGACGAGACCGTATGCATCATAGGTATTTGGCATGTTGCCATCAGCCATGCGTACGTTCAGGTTGGTTGTCCATACTTGTTGGCCTGTTGTGTCAGAGTATGCTGCCATCTGGAATGTGTTTTGGTTGGTTTCAACGTAGATTCCGTTAGTTGCGGCGGGGAAAGCTAGCCTAGTATACGGGGTGTATATGCCTCCTGTCCGATTTGTTATCCACATCAGTGCGCCGTTTTGTGCATTGTAGCCTGCTTCAACCATGTATCCCGTGGTTTCAGAGACAGAAACACTGCCCGTTTCGAATACCAGTGTGTTAGAAGCCCATAAAGTGGAGCCCAGAGCCGTGCCGAGACCTGATACGAGTTGACCATTCAGCACGGGGTTCATCGAGACAGCCCACACTAATGCATTGTTCCAGTTATATTGGGAATTCAGTGGAATTGTCCAATCGAATAGGCCGCTGCCGAAAGCAGACATTCCGCCTCCAGCTATGAATGCGTTTGTTAAGTTGTACATCTCTAGTACTGGTCCCTTGGAAGCGGGAAAGACTACGGTTTTCGCGCCGATTAAGCCATTGCCATTAACGGTTGGAATCGTGACGGTCAGATCAGTCGGTGGAGGGGACGGTCCAAAGAAGTTTATAGTGGTGTTAGTGGCCGCTATGTAACCGATTATGTTTCCGCCTGGGTCTTGTCCGAGGAAAGTGAATGCGGGAGCGTTTGCTATTGAGGCGAGGTATTGTCCAGTTAAGCCGTCGTACATGTACCAGGTGGCTGGTCCAAAGCTGAAGAATCCTCCTCCGCTTTGAGCAAAGATGTATGGTCCGACGCAGCCGTATTGGTCGATGGTTGGGAAGTTAAGTATCATGCCGCATCTTAGAGTGTATGTGGTGTTTATTACCCATAGGGTTTGTCCAGTGTATAGATTTAGTGCCATGATTCCTTGTGAGCTGCCCGTCTGAGTTGTGTACCATTCTGAGTATTCGATGCCGTTCATGATGATTGGTGCGTATTTGGGATCGTACTGTGAGGTTGTCCAGTAGCTGCTGTATTGTTCGGTGTTGCCGAGTGGTGCTCCTGCTGCTCCTCCTACGCACCATGGTTTTGTCCACATTATGTGTGCGGAAGCGGGCGCGGTGGAGTATGGGTTATAGTTTCCTGTGTCGTTGTATCCTCCGGTGTTGGCAAATGTGGCCGTGGAGTATCCCATCCAGCCGCCGTTTAAGGCTGCCCAGTTTTGGATGTTTTCAGAGTTTACTGGGTTTTCCCAGTAGGCTGTTGGGAGCGGAGTGTCTGCTAAGCCGCCTCTCGGCTGGGATGTTACCACTAGAATCTGCGGTTCACTTTGGCTTGGCCCATTGTAGTATTGTTGATTTGGAGGGGCGAATTGCTGTCCAGCATAGAACATTTGGAATGTGTAGTTACCGACCGTTGTTGGGGTGTATGTGGTGAATGTGCCTCCTGTTGTGTCTGTGGTGAATGTTCCAAGTGTTGAGGTTGTTCCTGCTGGGTCTGTGACTTTGACGGTCAAGCCCTTGGCGTCTTGTTCAGCGAACAATGGTACGGCTAGCCAGAAGTCAACTGTGACTGTTTGCCCGACACCGCATGGGTTAGGGGCAACGTTGCAGAAGGCAATGGTGGGAACGATGATACTGCCAGCGGTTTGTGCATGGGCTGTGGCTGTTGAAGCTGCGATTAAGGTTACCATAAGCATACAGAGTATTGTAGCGACAATTTTGTTTTTTAGAAATTGCATTTTCTTTTTTTCTCCTTTTTAAGTCTATTTTTATTGGGCAATAAGCTGAAAAGCTCTTGCTCAATAGGCTCCCTTTTGACGTACTTAATATTTAAGATTTGTGAACACCTTCATGTAGCCTCGTTTTAAGATTCCAAGTCTATTTTGCACCATTTTTCATAAGAAAAGCGCAAAATCACGTTTCCATGAAGAATAGAATTGCTGCGGGAATTGATGCGAAGATTGGAGAAACGGAATAATATTCAGCCCCTTCAGACATATGCGCAAAGGTGTCTACCTCGTTGAGGTTTCTGAAAGAAACACTGCAGTAATGGGGTTTGTCTCATTCAAAAAGCAACCCAAAAAACAAGAACAAGAATCTTTTTTCCAAGGGCACGCTATCCTTCTATCTTGGCGAGATTGCAGTTTGGATTTCACGTCTAATTACCTTTGGAATTGAACTTGTTCCTCTTCCTAGAGTATGGCTCTGAAGGTTACTTTTCGAACTAATGGCTATGAATTCATGCCTTAAATGCTGTTGATTGTCAAATTGTGTCAATTCGCGTCAAATTATGTCAAATAATGTATCAACTTGCAGCCGATTCAAGCTTCTCCACAAAAAAGCAACTTAAACATAAAGGAAAAGAAATTTCTCCAGACAAAAAACGCGAAACCGTCACTACTCACACTTTAGCCGGGTCACCCAACAACCCGTGACTATTCTAGCTTATTTTAGCTTTTTTCAGCTTAAAATAGCGTATTTTAGCGTAATTCAGCTTATTTTAGCTTACAGTTACAAACGATTCAAGCCCCAAACTAAAGAAGCAACCCAAAACACAAACAAAAAAAATTTCCGCAGAAACCACTGAAATCTCGCCTTCAGAGCCCACGGTATATATACAAACTTTTTCTTCACTCCATGCCTCCAGTTGAGACGCCACGGAACACAAACGGACTAGCAGCCAGAGGCTTTAAAGCGAAGTATAAAATCGAAGATGCAGCTGACTTAAAGTTTAACGTTTAGGGTCAATCACTCTTTTATTGCGGGTTCGGGAACCAGACATTTGTGAGTTGAATTAATTTGGGTAACCGTTTTGTTGAAAGATGGAAAAAGAAAGAGGAGCAACCTACGCTTGTGTCGAAAGTTAAGAGCGTTGTTAAGCCTCAGGAAAACCTGAAGGAACAGATCGCCCTGGTCATACAACGCATAGACGTCCAAACTAGAACGCTTGACGCTGCTGTGCAACGGTTTCAAAACCGCGACGCAGACATCTTCAATCGAGTCGTAAAAGCGTTTTCGCAAAGAGACGAAGCTAGAGCTAACATCCTTGCGACTGAACTAGCAGAAATACGCAAAATCGAAAAAATGCTCACACACGCGTCGCTAGCTATGCAAAGCGTGTCCATGCGACTTAACACAGTCTCAGAAATGGGCGACCTAGTTGCAGTGCTGAGTCCAGCAAAATCAGTGATTAATAGCGTCCGCTCAGGAATGTGTGACATCCTTCCTGAAGCAAGCGCTGAACTTGGAAGCATCGGAAACCTCCTAAACGACATCGTCGGAACAACCTGCCAAACCCAAGACATACCCGTTAACAACACTAGAATAGACCCTGAAGCAGAAGCAATCCTAAAAGAAGCAGAAATGGTAACAGAAAGAAAACTAAAACAACAACTCCCTGAAATAGCCGAAAACAACGCCGGAGAAAGACTGGCAAGCATAGAAGCCTAACAACTGCTACACCCGTCCTTTTTATTAAGAAACAAGAAAAAGAAGCTTTAAGCGATTCTCGCAATCGCCCTTTTCTTAGGAACACACATTTTATTTGTTATCTCTTGAAAGACAAAGTAGTTTTCCTCCATGGGTTGGGAGAGAAAATACACTGTGGAGTAATGGGTTCCAACGGGGATGACAAGTTTGTTCTTTTCAAGAATTGTCAGGTGATGTCTTATTGTTTTGTAGTCAACTTTGAGATGGGTGGCAAGTTGGTTTGCATTTCTGGGGTTGTCTTTGACGCTTTTGATTATTTTTGCGCGTGTTTTGCCTCCTTTTGTTCCTGTGATTAGCCATCCGAGTAACTGTTTTAGGGGGTGATCATTAGTTATCATGTTGGTTTACCTGTAATGTTATCAATATGCACTGCTACTATTTAAGGTAGTAGCTGCTACGCGCCGTAACATCTGCTTCCCGCTCAAAGCCCGCTTTGTCTGCTCCTCAAGCGCATTTGAAAAAGCGCAGAGGATAACGCCATTCGTCCTTCCCGCCCTTCTCCCCGCAGACGGAAGGCGGATACAAGTTGGGAAAAACTTAAAGAGCTACTACAGATGATAGTAATGCGGTTGCATGCTATGACTGAAAACAGAAAACCCGAGTTCTCACAATACAACATCGAAGGCAAAGCTTTAGAGACTTTTCTAGGACCGCTGGAAGCCAACGTTATGGAGTCAATTTGGGGTTCAAGAAAAACTCCGGTTACCGTAAGAGAAATCTATGAGGCGCTAAAGAAAACGCGGGGTTTAGCCTACACAACCGTCATGTCCACCATGGACAGGCTGTTTGAGAAGCATCTTCTTGACCGCAAAATAGAGAAGGGCAGAGGCGGATTATACTATGTGTATTGGCCGGCGCTTGAAAAGCAGTCCTTTCAGAAATCCGCTGTTCGCGAGGTTCTCTCCAGCCTTATTGACAACTTTGGCGATGTGGTGGCTAACTGTTTAGTCGATGAAACCTCCCTAAATGAAGAGGACCGCAAAACGCTCAAAGACCAATTAAACAGGAACATAACGAAGAAGAAATAAGTTGGGGCGCGCTTTGAATGGGTTTTGAAGGCATCCTTAACCAGATTTTTCAACCATACTTCTACTATTCAGTCATATTCCTAATTGTTTCCTTTGCCTGCGTCAAAATCCTCACCAAATACTGCAGTTTCATAGGCCAGAGAACAAAAAGCCTGTTATACATCTTCCCTTTAGCCCTACCACTGGCAGTCATGCTTGTCGCTTTTCCGTCCACAGTCATTCAGACAATCCACCAGCAACCCTGGTCAGCGGGAGTTCCATTTGGACCGCTACCTCCACCGCCCATGCAAGTTGTAATCACGTCAACAAGTACTGTACTTTCGGTTACAGGAGTAATTTGCTACATCGGGTTGATCGCGGGAGCCCTCTTTGCGCTGTCGATGGTTCTGTCTGATGACCGATTAGCGCGACGCGTGCTGAATGTAATTTTGCTTTCTTCTCAAGAGCATCAATGGTTGCAGGCAAAGGTAACTGAATCATCCAAAATATTAGCAATCGCTCCTCCAAAGATTGGGGTCGTTGAAGACCTTCGACCTAACGCGTTCACGATAGGGTACGGTCGAAGAGCAACAATAGTTTTCTCAATTGGGTTAATCAACCTGTTGAGCAAAGAAGAAGTAGTTGCCGTTGCGTCTCATGAGTTGGCGCACGTCAAAAACAACGATTTCTTCTTCAAAACGATTTCTAACGCCTTGACAACTGTTTCCTTCTTTAATCCGCTCGCTTATATTTCGTCGTCGACCGCTCAAAGAGAGAGGGAGATGCTTGC
>JBEKPM010000078.1:0-7799 GCA_049520735.1 Bathyarchaeia archaeon
TAGTTTGGTGTTCATGTTCTTTTTTCACCTCAATACATATACTTAGTCAAAGAATCTTTTGATAGTTCGCTGAAACAATCGTGAAACAGAAGTGAAACAGTTTTCAACATGAAAAAAGGCTTTTATCCAAGACCTTTTGTTGCATGAAACCTACTGACACTTTCCAGTGCTTCAGAGCCCTTTTTCCAGGGTTTCCATTGTCTGTTTGTAGCGGTTGTCCGTGAAGTTTTGGTTGAACTCCAAGAATTTCCGGAGCAGTTGCTGCTGTTCTTTTTCGGTGAAGTATGTCATGGATGGGTAGAAGAAGTGTTTGTCTTCTTTTTCGATGTGCCGAGGGTAAAGTTCAATCAGCGTGATTAGGGATTCAAGGATGCTGCCCAAGGCTTCGGCGTTGCCGCCGATGTAGTTGGCTTCTTGTTTCTCAAGGGTGATCACGGTTCTCCTGGCGGTGGCATGCTCCAAAATGAGTTCACGCATCATCGCCGCGTCGGCTTCTGAGAGTTTCCTCTTGTAGAGGTCGTTGAACAGGATGCCTTCTTCTTTGCCATGGTGGTACCTGTCAGCGTAGGTTCTAAAGAAATCCACGGCTGCAACGACAAAGTTTGGGTCAACTTTGCCTGAAGCAACGATTTTCTGCTGCTCTTTTTTGAGGACGCTGACCGTGTACAAAATCAAACGGTGCTCGCTGATTAGAACTTCAACTGGCAACATAATGGGGTCTCCTTACCAGGAATCAGCTGAATGTTTCCTAAAATGTTTTGCTTAGTTGGCTTTGCTAAGTTCTTTTTTGAGGCTTTTTTCAGAGAAGAAGAGCAGCGCGGAAACGACGCCGACAACTATCGCGGCTGCAATTGATAAGATGGGTAGGAGGTTGACGGAGGATGTGAGTGATTGAGGGATAGCGGTGGGTGCTGTGGATGGAAGCGCTGTGGGAGCTGGGGTCGCCATGTTGTAGGAACCCGCTGAATTGCTGGGAGCTGGGGGAAAAGCATTAAAGTATACTGATGGGGTTGGGTTTGAAGGTTTGTTTTGAGGCGAAGCAGGCAGGACGTTTACGGCTGCTGCAAGCGACAGAATTAACGCAACAGCAAGAAACGGCGCCAACAACATTTTTCGATTCAGCAAACACACAACCTTAAACTCTGCGTTCTTTTGACCCGAAATAAACGGTGCAAACCGTTATTTAACGTTATATTTTAGGCTCCCTGTTCTAAGGTTTCGAACGTTCAATCAAAGCGGGTTTCGGGGTAGTTTTTAAATTGCTCCATGCGCCATTGTCAGGGTTTGTGGATGGCTTTGCCTGACGACGACTCCAAGGAAGTGCTCAGGGGGACAACTCTTGAAGTTTACCGTTTCCTGCTTAAAAGCAACAAGCCAGTGGGAACACGGGAACTGCAAAGAGCACTCAACCTTAGCAGCCCATCAGTCGCCACATATCACCTATCGAAGCTGGAAGACGCAGGGTTGCTGAAGAGAGAAGGCGGCGGCTTCACGGTCAGTAAGTTTCTTCTGGAAAACAGCGTGAAGGTCAACCGTTTCCTCGTCCCGCGGTTCCTTTTCTACGCAATCTTTGCGGTCGCAGCGCTTGCCGTCGAGTTGATCTTGATGATTCCTGCGCAGTTGACACGTGAGTACGTTTTCTCAGTGCTCGTAACAGGCATACTCGCATTTTTCTGCATCTACGAGACAATTAAGACCTGGATTCGGGGCAACCTGTAAGTTTTCTGCTAAAAAGAAGCGCTGAAATCAAGGAATTAAAGCCTTAGCTAACTTTAAACAGTGCAGCGGACAATAGGTAAGTTTACCGATTTGGGACTGGTGGGAAAGGGTTTATGGTCAATCAGCCTCCGCTTCGCGCACGCGGCGTCAAAGTGCTTAAAGCTGTTTCTTCACCGCTTAGGCTACAAATCCTAAACCTGCTTTTCGACAGAAGTGCGCTGAGCTACACGGAATTAATGATGGCTTTAAAAATGAACCCTAGCCGTGACGCAGGCAGATTCGCTTACCATCTGAAGTTCTTGTTGAAGGCTGACTTGGTTGAAGCGGACGTTGAAGCAAAAAAATACTACTTAACTGACTTGGGAAAGATGGTTTTGGATGTGGCTGACCGCGTTGAAGCGAAGGCGGTTAAGCCCAGAGGCATGGTAGTTCGCACCTCGCACTTGACTTTGGAGGAGTTCGACGCCAACAAAATCGCGAATTCGTTGATTAAAGAAGCTAAGGTGCCTGCTGAGTTGGCGCAGAAAGCAGCTAAAGAAGCGGAAAAACGCCTGATAAAATCAAAAACAAAGTATCTTACCGCCGCATTGATCCGCGAAGTAGTCAACGGCATTCTAATCGAGAAAGGCTACGAAGATTACCGCCACAAACTCACACGGGTCGGCATGCCTATCCACGAGGTAACTGCGTCAATCGAAGCCAAAGACCAAGCTTGGGACTCAGCAAACTTGACCGCGAAGGCCGGGGAAACAGTCTTGGAAGAGTACACCCTTCTTAACATTTTTCCAAGAGACATCGCCGACGCCCACCTCTCCGGCGCCATCCACATTGAGGGGTTAGGCACATGGATAACAAAACCGAACGAAGTTAATCATGACCTAAGGTTCTTCCTTCAGAACGGCCTCAAAATGGACAATCCAATGCAAGCAACCATTGAGCCGCCCAACGACTTCGAATCAGCACTCGCCCTAACCCTCAACGTCTCGCTGCATGCCAACAAGGAAGTCAGTCGAACCCAAACCTGCAGTTACTTCAACATCTTCCTCGCACCCTATGCAAAAGGCATCGACCCGTCGCGCCTAAAAGAAAACCTGCGCTTATTCATCCTGAACCTGAACCAGCATGCCGACTCCGCCTTGGCGCTTGATTTATCCATCCCGAAGGCAACCGCAGAAAAGGAAGCCGTGGGTCCACAAGGAAAAATCTGCGGCAAATACAGCGACTTCACACTTGAAAGCCAACAACTGGCCATGCTGGTAATCGAGGTTTTTTCGGAGGAAAGCCAAAAGAAGCCGCTGCTTAACCCTAAGCTGGTTGTAAAAGTCAGCAAGGAATCCCTCGCGGATGAAGCGGCAAAAACGCTTCTTCTGAAAGCCCATCAACTGGCGGCTGAAAAAGGGGCACCTTATTTTGGCAACGCTGCACGCAAAGAAACTGAAAACGCAGTCTATTCATCTACAGGAGTCAAGCTTGCGTCTGATTTGACGGGCGACTGGGAAACCGATACCTTGCGAACGGGTTGCCTAGGCTGCGTAACAATTAATTTGCCCAGAATAGTATTGGAGTGCCAGAAAGAAAAAAACAAGTTTTTCGACCTTATCCGCGAACGCTTCGAGCTTGCAGCCCGCGCCCTAGGAATAAAAAGCAGCGCATTGAAGCAGTTTGGCAGAAACTCCCTGCCTTTCCTTCTTCGAAACGGCAGCGGCGACGTTTACTTCAGGCTTGAAAACAGCAGCCGCATGATTAACCTGGCAGGGTTCCGAGAAGCTATCGAAGCCTTCACATTGAAAGGCGTCAACTCCGAGGAAGCCCGAGCATTCGCCGCAGAAACCATCCAGACGATTCTTACGTTTAAGCAGAGAATCGGCAGAAAGTATGGCAAACGCCTCTACCCAGTGATTCTTGGCAACGGTGAAGCCGCTCAAAGGCTTGCCCAACTGGATATCGACCGGTTCGGCGTGGCTAAGGTCAAATTTTCGGGAACAAGAGAAAAACCTTACTACTCCACCACACGCAGATTTCAAATAAAAAACGTCCAGGAAACCCTTGCACTGCAGACAGAACAGTTAGAGACAGCGCAGAAGATGAAGGCGATAAGCGCTGGTGGAACCTTAGATATCATTGAACTCGAAGCCTCAGAATACAAAGCTGAGGCGCTTATGGATTTAACCCGCCGCCTAATAGAAAACCAGTACTTAGAGTTCTTCACATATAATCGTACAGTCAGCTACTGCGGCAACTGCAAGAAAAGCTGGTTCGGAACCCTCCACAAATGCCCATGCTGCGGCTCCATGAGCGCGCTAGCAACTTTCGACCGCTTCGCTTCAACTTGAAAGCTTATTTGACAGCTCCGAGCACGAGCGCTAGAAGTGCCATACGTACAACGACGCCGTTGCTGACCTGCCTAAAATACCGCGCTTGTGGAGTGTTGTCGACCTCAGGTGCGATTTCATCCACACGGGGCAGCGGATGCATAACAATCATGTCCTTCTTCGCTTCTTTGAGTGTTTTCTGGTCGATTTTGTAGGCACCCTTAACCTTTGCGTATTCTGCAGCATCCGGGAAACGTTCTTTCTGGATTCGAGTAACGTACAAAACGTCAACCTGTGGCATGATGACTTCCAATGTAGCGTCTTGAGTCACAGGTACCTTTTCTTTTATCGTGTCAGAGACGTCTTTGCGCATCCGTAGGCTTTCGGGAGAAACCAAGAAGAGCTCAACGTCGTAAGATGCCAGTGCATAGCAGAGGGAATGAACAGTTCTGCCATAACGCAGATCGCCCAGAACCCCGATTTTCAACCCGTCGATCTTGCCTTTTTCCTTGCGTATGGTGTACAGGTCCGTTAATGCCTGCGTTGGGTGCTCTTCAGCCCCCGTACCCCCGTTAATAATTGGAACCTTAGAAAACTCAGCAGCCAATTTGGCCGCACCCTCCAATCCATGTCTCAAGGCTATCACGTCAGCGTAGTTCTCAACAGTGCGCACAGTGTCAGCCAAGTTCTCCCCCTTCTTGACCGAAGCAAAATCGGCGTCCGCGAACCCAATGTTGCCTCCTCCGAGTTTAAGCATTGCAGCTTCAAAGCTCAGGCGTGTGCGGGTGCTGGGCTCGTAGAAGAGCGTTGCGAGAATTTTTCCTTTAAGCATGTCTGAACTTGTTTTGGCAAGGGGCTCCATGGATTTGCTTTTATCTAGAATGTAGTCGATTTCTTTTCGGGAGAAGTCTTCGATTGATATAATGTCTCTTCCTTGAAACTCCATCGGGGCACCTAAACCAAGAAGCGGTTAACTGCTAAATATAATTTCCCTATACTACAACACACATAAACTTGAACCTTACTGGATTTGCCAATCCGCTAAAACATTCTTATAACTAAGCCATCTAAATGTTTTCTGAGGAATTTGTTGCCTGATTATTTGGTTGGGACAGGCGGATGGGCGTACTTTAACATCCCAAACAAATCTGCTCTGCAAGCTTACAGTAAAATATTCAATTTCGTAGAGGTCAACAACACCTTTTACCAATATCCCCCCACTGAAATTGTTGAAAAATGGCGACGAGTCGTCCCAAAAGACTTCACGTTTTCCGTACGTTGCCACCAAGACCTCACCCATAAAATCGGCTTAAAACCGGCAGATGAAGCCTACGAAGTCTTCTACAAAATGAAAACCTACGCCGCCATCCTTCAAACGCCCTATTTGGTTCTGGAAACACCCGCAAGCTATGCGATCGACGATAACGCGAGAGATTTTCTGTATTCGCTGAATTTAACCGGCGTCAAGCTCGTTTGGGAGTTCAGAGGGCAGATTTCTCCTGACTTAATCGGTTTGATGCGGGACTTCAACATTGTCCACTCCGTCGATTTGTCAAAGCAAGAACCATCCTTCAAGTCGAACGTATCTTACTCAAGGCTCTTCGGGAAGGGTCAGCTCAACATTTACCAATTCACCGACGACGAATTGACGGGAATACAGCAAAACGCCGAGGAAACAGGTTCCAGCAAAGTTATTTTGGCTTTCCACGGTTTGAGAATGAACACTGACGCCCTAAGGTTTCAACAGCATTTGGTTACAGGGAACTTTCCTTCGGCAACTTCGGCTGTCGGCGTGGATTCAGCAAGGGCTGTTTTGGCTGAGGATGCCCAGTTCCCCTCTTCAAAATCTGAACTCATAAAGAAGCAGGGTTGGAAAGTCATCGATGTTAAGCCAAGCAAAACCGCGCATCTGTCTGATTTTCTAAGAAGGATACCTGACAAGAAATACGCTGGTTTGGAGGAGGTTGTTGCGGAGTTGGAGGCGGTTATTTGAGTCAAGGCAACATAATTCTGGGAACTTGTGGCTGGAGCTATAAGGAGTGGGAAGGAAGCTTCTACGAAAAGAGGGCAGGTCAAAGTAAACTTCGAGCTTACTCTCGCGTGTTTAGAACTGCTGAGATAGATTCAACGTTTTATCGGAACCCTTCCAAAGGGACTGTTATGGGGTGGCTAAAGTATTCCCCGAGCGGCTTCGTCTTCACCGCCAAACTGCCAAAAATAATAACCCATGACAAAGCACTAGGACTCAAAGAGAATGTAAAGGCTGACTTAGAGGTTTTCTTGGATTTGATGAGACCACTGCAACTTGGCGGAAAACTCGGCTGCATGCTAATTCAGCTTCCACCAAAATATACCTACGAACCAGAAAACCTTGAAGCATTCTTCAAGCTGCTAGACCCCACATTCAAGTACGCAGTGGAGTTCCGCAACCCATCATGGCTAAGAAACGAAACGTGGAAGCTGCTCAAAGACTACGAAGTTGCATACACTATTGTGGACGAGCCTTTGCTTCCACCAGAAATCCATTTGACCGCTGATTTTGCCTATTTCAGATGGCATGGAAGGGGAGAAAAAATCTGGTTCGACTACCGATACAACAGCAAAGAGCTGGATATATGGGTTCCAAAGGTTTTGGAGACAGCGAAGAACACCAAAAAAGTCTACGGCTACTTCAACAACCACTATAACGGCTACGCACCTGAAAACTGCCTTCAACTTATAGAGAAGCTTGGATTATTGACTGAGGAGCAGAAAAAGGCAAAGGCAAAAAAAGCAGCTAAGCAATCACAGTTAGCCGCATTTTCCTAGTTCGCGGCTTCAGGGAATTTCCGCTAAAATAATGATGGATTTCGTAGAAACGAAGATGCCAATCAGAGGAATTAAAAGATAGAAAAAATGGCTGCCGCTGACTTTTCCTATCCAGGTTAGAGCTTATATGCTTTTGTTGTAGCCAAATGGCTGCAACACAATTTTAATAGTGACAAGTTAGCACTACATATTCAAGCAAAAAAGCAAAATTCAAAGGCGTTTTTTATGGAATCAATCTTGGAAAAAGTCAACAAACGAGAAAAACCTAAAGAAATTTCTATTTCCCATGGATACATGCCAAGAGTGTACGATGTCAGGTCACCCTGCCAGTGGCTAGACCATTGCAACGGCGGAAAGTGCCCAGCGTTCACGAAAATCAACGGCAATTTCTACTGCGCAAGAGCAAATCAAATCCACAGCTAAAACCTTAAATTTTCTTTTTTTGGGACTGCTTACTGCGGTTTTTGCGCAAAAAATAAAATGCATCTTAATCAAGGTTTAGCCTTTTAACGCTGCTAAGGCTTCTTTGACCACTGCAACAGACTTTGCGAAACGCTCCCTTGATTGACTGGACAATTCAAGCTCAATTATCTTTTCCACCCCTTCTTTGCCAAGCACAACTGGGGCGCCGATTGAAACATCTGAGGACCCGTATTCCCCGTCAAGGCAAGTTGACACACTCATAACCCTGTTTCTACCCGTCAAAATCGCGTCAGCCGTTGTGGCTATAACTGCCCCTGGAGCGTAAATCGTTGAGCCCTTAAGCTTGATCACATCTGCACCTGAAGAAACCGTTAGATGAACGATTTTTTCAATCTGAGCTGGCGTCAGAAAATTTGTTATCGGAATGCCTGAAACGGCAGCGTACTCAACCAGTGGAACCATCGAATCGCCATGTTCACCAATTACCAGTGCGCTTGTGTCTTCCCTGGAAACCTGCATTTCATCGGCGATGTAAGT
>JBEKPM010000079.1:0-10509 GCA_049520735.1 Bathyarchaeia archaeon
TTGGCTGTCCAAGGCATCGACGAAATGAGCAAGATGCTTTTGGATAACAGCGCAAGAGAAATTGAAAAAAGAAACATGAAAGTTTACAATCGAGCCCGAGCCCTAAACAAACTCGCCCATTTATTTGTTGATCGCCTCAAGAAACTTGAAGCACCAGAGGAAATCTCATATGACGCGTTAAACAGGTACGCTCAGGAAATCCAAAAAATCTTCATTGTAACCGAGATCGACATCAAAAATTGGTTCCCGAGGATTTCCCCCTTCTTCATAATGGACAGAAGAAGATTCTTAACAATTTACGAAAAAGCCAAACAAACACATACATTCCTCACCGACTTCCTCACAAAAGAATACGTGAAAACAAAAACGTTGGAGGAAACCTTCAACCTGCTTAGAGAGCTCCAAGACGTGCAGAAGCAGCGGGGAACGATAGGGGAAGAAAAAGACCAAATCAAAAATGAACGTTTGCCCATAGAACAAGAAATATCTGATTTGGAGCAGAAAATTGACGAACTAAAAACAAAAGGGCCTATCGACGCATTAAACACGGTGAACGTTGAAATATGCAGTTTAACCAACGAATTGAAGAATTTGCTGCGGCATCTGCAGAAACCGTTCATAAAAATGCAGGCGTTAGCTACCAGCGGCGGCGGGGGCGGAGTAACTCCCGACGAGCTAACCCGAATCAACTTGTACTTGGAGACTCCTTTTGAAGCTTTGATAACTGAGCAGAGTGGGTACCCCGAGTTTAGAGAGATTTTGGAGAAGCTTCAACGGTTTTTGGCAGAGGACAAGTTAAAACTAAAAAATGAAAAGTCGCGGAAAGCCGAGCAATCCATAAACGAGATAGTCAAGAACAACTCGCTCTGCCAGATCCAACTCAGATGCGTCGAATTGGCGAAAACAAGAGAACAACTTTTAGCTTCTCAAGTTATGGGTGAAGCAAAACGTAACTTGGCCATATGTCTCCAGCAGCTTGATCAGTTGAAATCACGCAAAACTAGCATTGAAACCCACGAGGCTGTCAAAGAAAACGCATACCACGAAGCCGTCGACAAAATCAACAACCTCAAACGAACTATAGAGAAGAACATCTTTAGTTCAACAGACATAAAAGTCCAAATCCCATAATTCTAACATGTGGACCCCTTGGATTTATCTGCAATAGTTAGAGAATCCCAAAATATTCAAAGCAAAGCCCTTATCGAAACACTTGACAAAGCCACGCTTCAGTTGCAGAACGAAAACGGCAAAATCGGCAACCAAAAAATAGCAGACCGCCTTGTCACACTTGACCCCCTTGGGGACGCTCTTGTCATAGGCGACTTGCACGGCGACTTCGAAAGCCTCTGCCTGATACTTCGAGAAAGCCAATTCCTGCAAAAAATGGAAAAAGCGAACGATGCAACCCTGATTTTCCTTGGCGACTATGGTGACAGAGGGGACAAACCAGCCGAAGTCTATTATTTGATTCTTAGTTTGAAGCTTGCTTTCCAAAAACAAGTTGTCTTATTGAGGGGGAACCATGAGGGACCTAAAGATTTGGTTCCTTCTCCGCATGATTTACCCGAGCGATTCCAATCCAAGTTCGGCGAAGACTCACTACAGGTCTACGAAAAAACCCGTGCCTTGTGGGCTTGCCTGTACAACGGTGTGTTTGTTGAGAAACGTTTTTTGATGGTTCATGGTGGTGTATCTCCCGAAGTCAGCAGCTTGCAAGACATTGGTCAAGCCCAAGAGGGACACAATGAGGGGTTGCTGGAGGATTTGTTGTGGAGCGACCCTGCGGAAGGTATGCATGGGGTTTCTTTGTCGCCAAGAGGTGCGGGAAAACTCTTCGGCGAAGACGTCACAGAGCAGGTACTTGACAGATTGAAAGCGCAAATTTTGATAAGAGGTCACGAGGCTAGCGGCACAGGCTTCAAAATCAATCACGGCGGCAAAATCTTAACCCTGTTCTCAAGGAAAGGGGCACCATACTTCAACAGGTACGGAGCGTACTTGCAGGTTCCGCTTTCGCTGAAATTCGAAAACGTCAAGCAGCTAACTCCATTCATCCACAAATTCTAGCTAGCTTGGGCTGAGTCAAAATGCTTAATTGTTTCACTGATAACTTTACTAAAATACAACTAATCGTTTCTTATACAAACTGATTAGTTGCCGTATACACACAAGTTTAGGTGACAGCAAGAGGTTTAACGAGTGCCAATCGAAAATGCCATCGAAGCAATCAACCTGACAAAAAAATTTAAGTCAACCATTCCAAACGGAGACGGCTTTCTCAGGCGCAAAACCATCACTGTCAACGCCATCGACGGTCTCAACCTCACTGTCAAGAAAGGCGAGCTCTTCGGGCTACTCGGACCCAACGGCGCAGGAAAAACCACCCTGGTCAAAATGCTTTGCACTCTTCTTCCGCCTGACGAGGGAACCGCGCTGATTAACGGCTTTGACATTGTAAAGCAACAGATGCAGGTGAAACGTTCGCTTGGCACACTTTTCAGCGTTGGGGAACGCGGGTTTTTTTGGCGGCTTAATGGGTACCGCAACCTGGAATTTTTCGCCGCAATTTACAATGTGCCGAGGCAGAAGCGGCATGAACGAATTTTGGAAGTGCTCAACCTTGTGGGATTAGAAAACAACACTTACATGACCTTCCAGAAGTACTCAGGAGGCATGAAGCGCAAACTTGCACTAGCAAGAACTCTGCTTCCTGACCCGCCCATAATCATGCTTGACGAACCAACAACAGGATTGGACGCAATATCCTCAAGAACCATCCGCGATTTCGTTCAAACCACCGTTCGAGAAACAGGCAAAACCGTACTCTACACCACCCACTACATAGAGGAAGCAGCGCAAATATGCACCAAAATAGGCATCCTCAAACAGGGAAAAATAGTCGCCTACGATAGCCCAGAGGCTTTGAAAGCCAAAATAAAGAAAGACGAGCAAATCGAACTGGTGGTCGAAGGCATCGAGCAGGCTCAAATTGAGAAAATGCGGACGCTGCAAGGAGTAATAGAAGTCAATGAGAAAAATGATCAGGCCTTGATGACTGGACAGCGGCAACTGCACATTGAGCTCCAAAGCGTTGACCAAATGCCCTTGATTTTCGATTTCCTTTTCGAGCAAAAAATCAAGCTGGTAAACTTTAAGCGGGAAGAGCCAACGTTGGAAGATGCGTTTATTGAGTTAACTAGGAGGGCTTGAAAGCGCATGGCTGTGCTCAATGAGCTTGAGAAAATTTGGTATTTCATGAAGCGGGACATAGTGAGTTTCTCCACGTACAAAACTAACATCTTCGTTCTTCTCTTGACAGCAGTCTTTGGCGCGTTATCCTTTGCTTTTGTAGGGCAGAGCTCAATTAATCAAGCAGTAACCAGCACGACCGGTACAAACTATACCACGTACCTGATTATCGGGTTAGCTTTCAACACTTACCTTGGGCAAGCATTGACGTTGGTGCAGAAAACCATCAATCCTTGGGCTCTTGAAGAAGTCTTGGTTTCGCCTACGGGGTTAGCTACTTTCATAATAGGCAGCTCCATTTGGGGCTTCATCTGGAGCACCGCCGTCGTGGTAATTTACCTTCTTCTCGGCGTATACGCCTTCGGCATAGTCTTAAGCATTAACATTATAGGAACGCTCATTGTGCTTGCCTTGGGTATCGGCACATTCATCGGGTTTAGCATGATCGGGTCAGGAATACTTATACTGACTAAGCAAGGTGACCCAATAACTGCGCTGATAACCATCGCCACAAGCCTCTTCGGCAACGTGCTTTTTCCGCCCTCGGTCCTACCCCCATTGCTCCAATTAGTCGCCTATGTTACGCCACCGTATTACTTCTTCACTTGCATTAGGCAAATGCTGCTTGGCTGGACAATCCAAATGATCCTGCCCGATCTTTTGGTTTTAGCCTTAATGTGCGCAATCATTGTTCCCGTTGGATTCGTAATCTACTCTGTGTGCCTGAAGACGGCGAGGAAAAATGGAACCCTCTCGTGGTTCTAAACTTTCCTGTTTGCTAAAATCTAGGTAACTCTGACTTGGCTTTCGAGAAGGATTTTCTGTAGGTTAACCTCGAAGGCAGCGACTGGGTTTTCCAGCTTCCACGCCTCAAGAACCAACGGGTTAATTTCACCCACGAAGCCCACATCAAGGTCGCCGACCCTCACTTTCCCAACTCTGCCTTCTATGAAGCTTGGATGAGCGGTTTCAATTATTTCCCATTCAACCCCCAAATTCCTGAAGAAAGCGTCCAGAGATGACTTTGCCTCGGTGAAGTTGGCGTTCGCATGCGTCGTGGCTGCGCAGACCCATTCCTCATCTCGCACCTTCGTTTCCATCGCATTGTCGGGCAGGGTTACTTTTCCAAGTTCGAAAATTTTCTGTGGGAACTCGACGGATTGGTTGTTGCTGAGGAACTCCATGAGGCTTGGCAGGAGCCAGCTGCGTAGGCAAGTCATGGTTGCAACTTTTGGGTTGGCGAGTTCAATGTGTTGAGATGGCTTGGCGTTCATTTTTGTAAACATGTTTTCCTGGTTTGTTAAGGTGTATGTTAAGATTTCCTGGTAACCTAAACCAACCATGAGTTCCCGTGCGATGTTGATGGATTGCTGGTCAGATTTCGCTTTGCCCGTCGTAGGCATTTCACGCCAAAGGCAATCTATGTTGTTGTAACCATATGCGACGGCGACATCCTCAATTAGGTCAACCTGATGCATAACATCTTCACGGTAAAACGGAGCCTCAACCTCAACGCAACAATCATCCATTTTTTGGACTCCTAAACCCGCTTTTAAAAGCAGGTTGCCGATTTCTTTGGCTGAAAGATTCAATCCGAGGAGCCTATTGGTGTACTCAACGCTTAGCGGCACGGTTCGGCTGCCAAAGTCGGGTGTGACAACATCCATTTTCACATCGCCGGAGGCATCTTGATAATGGATTGTGGCTGAGCAGGCTTTTCCGCCGCGGTCAACCAACGCTGCAGTAACCAGATTCAACGTGTTGACGACGGTTCTGTTCAGTGTTCCCGTAACTTCAACAAGGAGACTGCGGGATCCCTCAGCGATCTTGCCCAAATCGTTCGAGTTGATGATTGGTGGAAAAGAAAGGACTTTCCCTTTCGAATCAAACAGCATTGGGTAAAGCGGATTCTTTTTGACTATGTCCCCGTACTCGATGCCTTTTGGGTGCCGTTCCAAAATCTCGTCCAAACTCATTTTTTCGGTAAATCCAAGCGGTACAAAGCTGACGTCACGCGGGTTTACAGCGCGGTATTCTATGGGGGGTGTGATTAAGTGGAAGTTGTATATGCCGATGGAGGTTTTCTGGCGGTTTCTCCCGGAGGTTTTGTCCAGTTTATCCTGCAAATGCATTAGCCCTCGGATAACGGCGTCGGTTAGGTGCACGTCTTTTACGACGGCACAGGCGATGAATGGGCGTATGTTGAATAGTTTAGGATCCACGTTTACTTCTACTACGGGTTTTTCCGCGACGTAATGTCTGGGGCCTTTTTCTAAACCAAGATAGCAGCGCAGCCCCCTAGCTAATCCTTCCGCGCTCCACAGGTCAGGTCGGTTGGTGTCCTTCATTTCGACGCTGACGATGCCTTCCTGCTCGTTGAAAAGCTTCACTTCACCTTTAACGTTCGAGAGAATTTCGTCCAGCTTCTCCATCTTCCAATTCAGATTCAAACCGAGAAGTCGCTCAAGTTCCTGGTATTCAATGTCGATTGTAGGCATCTAAGTCACCTCTTTGCGTCTTAGCCAATCAAGGTCTTGGCTGAAAATCATTCGAATATCCTCCACACCCGCCCGCATCATGAACAATCGATCCACTCCTAACCCCCATGCGATGACGGGTTCCTTGACCCCGAGAGGCAATGTGACTTCTGGACGGAAAATGCCGCTACCGCCGAATTCAACCCAGCCGTAACCTTCCCGATACGCGCTCAGCTCCACGCTGGGTTCAGTAAAGGGGAAATAATCGGGTTTGAAGCGGACTTTGTCGGCTCCTGCGATTTCCATGGCGAACTTCCCCAAAACGCCCAAAAGGTCCTTGAGCGTTAGGTTTTCGTCTATGATTATGCCTTCTACCTGGTTGAATTCGGACAGGTGTGTTCTATCGATGAGTTCCGGACGGTAGACCCGTGCGATGCTGAAGTGTTTGCTGGGCACCTGAAACTTTTTTGCTTCAAGCGTTCGAGCACTAAGGCAAGTACCGTGTCCCCGGAGAATAAGTCGTTGCGCGATTAGAAGAGAATATTTGTACCCCCATCCGGTGGAACCAGTTGTCCACCCGTTCTCATGCGTCTCCCTCACATGCTCAACAGCTTCCGCATGCCGGCTTACGTCGCCGAAAGCTGGGTCTTTAACGTAGTAAATGTCGCTTTCTTCCCTTGCCGGGTGATCTTGCGGTACAAAAAGTGCGTCGAAGTTGAAGAAGCCCGTTTCAACAGCCGTGCCCGTCATTTCCTGAAAGCCCAACTGCATAAGTTTAGCGCGTACTTCGTCGACGAACTGCAGGTATGGGTGCTTTTTGCCGGGCCAAGTTTTGGCTACTGGCGCAGCTATGTTGTATTTTTGAAGTTTTGACGTGTGCCATTTACCCGTGATTATGAGTTCCGGGGTCAACTGGGTGATTTCTTGGATAGTAGGTTTGGCATCAGCGACTGCCGCTTTGCCTTCCGCTGTGATTTGCAACGTGCGGCTAGTTTTAGGCTCAATTAAGAGTACTTTGCGTTTCTTAAGCTGCTCAGAAGCCACCTTCAACTCGTCATCTTTGAGTTGTTCAAATCCAATTGATTTTTTTGAACCCAAGAGGGCCAGGAGCTTCTCGTCTGCTCCTTCAGGAATAAACCCTTGATGAACAAAGTTTTCAGCCACCCGCAACCTGTTGTCGCTTGAAGTGTAAAGCCCCCATTTTTTCCTTATTGCCCAGCCTAACGCGATTTGGATGAACTGGGGCTCGATGCCTGCTTGCTCCGCCGCCACTTTAAGGTCCGCCGACCCGCCAAGGGCCGCCACGGCACGGATTAGTTTGCGTTCAGGCAACCCGTTTTTGACATATGCTTCTCCTTCAGCGGTCAATTTGACAACGTTTCGGTGTTTGGCGTGGATAGCGATGAGGTTTTTTTCCTGAAGCGTGAGCCCGATACGCATAACAGCGGAGTCTTGCATACCTGTTTTCTCCATTAGCTGCTCTACTGTGGCTTCTCCGCCAATTTCCTGCAGGCCGAATATGAGTTGACTTTCTTGTGTTCTAATTTCAACCATTTTGGAATGCGCCTTCTAAGCTGATAATTTGAGGGCTTGATAAGGGATAGTTCTTTCACCCCAAATAAAAGCATGTTGATAAGAGGTTTTGTCCGATGATCGCTCTACCGTTTAGAGTAAAGTCGGTTAAGGGCTGTCTGGAACCTTTAGGAAGAGAGAAGGGGGTGAACCAAGGCAACCCTTAACCAGATTGACAATCAACCGAGTTAACATAAAACCTTTTCATGATCTTCGTACCCAACCATGAATCTTTTCTGAAAAACTGCTTAGAAAAAGAAGTCAATCTGGTTCAAGGAAGGCTACGATAAAGCGTAAGCTAAGCTTTAAGCTGCAGCGATTTTCAGGGGATAAGTCTGGCTAAGCCATGGCCACTTTGCGCATCTCAAGTCTCTCTATCTCTAGGCATTCATCGCAGAGATCAGAAGTTGGTCTGCCGAGGCGTTTCCGAACGGAGACTAGAGGGTACTGCGTTCAATCAGCACAATACACTATGCAACAACTGTTATTTCTAATTTGCCAATACCTTAAATACGAACAAAAAGAAGCAGCTGAGCGAATGGGCGAATTACTTTGATTTTCCAGCTTTCTTCGCGCAGGCGTCGCTGCAATACTTGCTTTTAGAGTTAAAAGTTGTGTAGACTCGTTTGCAAACTGGGCATTTCTTATCCAAACTCAATAACCTCTTCAAGCAATGTGCGTAGGCTTAAGCTTAAAACCTTTTTGCGAAAAACCCAAAACGGCATAAAGCCGGCTGCCCTTTCCTCCGGTCTCCCAGTATTTTATAACGCCCGCGCCTTGGCGGCTAAGTGTTGTTTAGAATTAATTCTGCTCTCGGCGCATCGTTGCGAACCAAACTAACTGCGTTCTCGCAGTCAGACCTGTTATGGTAGCCTTCACAACTTTCCGCTATGACTGCGTTATCGCTTGCTCTCAGCCGCCACCTGAGCAGTCGAGCGTTATCTTTGTACACTTCAAATTGAGCCATAAGAGCGAACCTGCTTCCGAGTTACTATTTGCCGAAAGTATCTTATAGACTTTAACGCCCGAAGGCATGCTTCACATCTTCACCGAAGAGATTCCGTGCTCGTCTTCTTTCCGACTGGAATATCTTCTTCTAACCCTGACCAAAATTATGTAAGAAGCTACAGCCACCACCACAAAGACGCCGACGAATCCCAATGTCTCAGCGGCTGCAAACGCGCTTGCGGGCGACACGCTTGGGCCGCCGACTGTTGCGTTGTTTGGGTAGCCGCGGCTTTCCCAGTAGCCAAGGTAGCTTGAGTCGTTTGAAACATCAATTTGGGTTACCCATCTTATCCATTTGTAGCCATATTGGTTTTGAGGTATGAGCATAAAAGGCCATCCTGCAGCTGGCGTGAGGGTCAAGTTGTTCATTTTGTAGGCTAAAGTCATGTTGGTTTGCAGGGCGTAGTCCAACGGAAACGATGTGGTGTAGCCGTCCGAGGCTGTGAAGATCAGAGTTGTTGCGTTTGGGCTGACGCCTGCCTCGTTTATGAGGTCGCTCAAAAGGACTCCTTGCCATAGGCAGGTGACGTCCCAGCCTTCCACGCAGAAAAGTGTTGCGACATTCTGGTAAGAAGTGAAGTTATTGACAACTTCGTCATACGTGTACTCCACGGGGTGGTTAACGAGACCTGTGACTGTTAGCCGGTAAGTTGATGGGCTCAATTCCTGTGTTCCCTCAATGGAAACATCTGGATGCTGAGCCAAGTCGTAGAGGAAAACGGTAATCGGCGTCAAGCTTTGCCCCTCATATTGGGAAACTTCTCCTGGAAGAAAGTTGGTGGGGACCACTGTAGAAGGGAGGCCTATTTGCGAGGGCGTGGGCGAAGACGAAACGGTCGGGGTAGGTGATGTTGTGCCTGTCGGAGTTGGAGAACTCGCTGTTGGGGCAGGGGAAGGCGTGGCCGATGGGGAAGGCTTAGAAGCATTCTGAACAATGAACAGCGAAACAATCAGCACCGCTATTAAGAACAAGCCAATCAAAAATGCTGTTATATGCCGCTTTGGAACTTGCATGCCACGTTAATAATGAGAAGTCTACATATTTATCTGTAACGCGATCTCCTTCAGCTTAATAGCTTGGTTTTCGGCGTGCTAGTAATCTGGACAAACGTTCAGTTAGTTGGGTCTTAAGCTTAATCTTTTGGACATGTGTTTTTTTATAGCCTTTTTTTTGGACAAACAGATATTTTTTTAAGCAACCGATACCAAATATCTATTTGGAAAGAATCGTTCGAAAAAAGTGAAAGAGGCATCTTGGATGAAAATTCAACCCACCCTTCATTGGAACAACTTCACCATCCCCGAACTCAGAGAAATACTGGAACACTGCACTGCCCTTGAGAGACTTGGGATTGCCCAAGACGAAGAAATGATGTGCTCCATCGAAAGAGACATAACCATACGAGAGAAGAAAACCTCTTCAGCTCACTACGAATTGAAAACCGCCAAAATAGGACAACACTTAGCGGGTCGCCAAATGGAAAGATCGCAGCCAAAAGAATCTCTCTTGGCTCAAACGGCCTGAAAGTTATGTTCAGTGATCCAGCCTTTTCTTCCCAACTCAGATAACTGGCGAGTATGTTAGAAATCTGCGCAGATTAGATTATTAATCGTAAAGTGATCTCCAGGCCTCAAGGTCTTAAGATACTCAAACTTGATTCCGAACTTGGCGAATTTGGTTCGTTTTGTTTATATATTGGTTCTTTGACTATGCATGTGCAAAAAGAAGGAATATCTAAAGTATGGGTTCCAAATCACCAAGAGGCGAATTCGCCGCAAGGCAGCTAGCTGCGAAACGAAAGAATTTCCGCTGGCACGATCGTTATTTTAACCGTCGCATGCTTAGGCTCGACGAGAAAGTTGACCCAATGCAGGGTGCACCCCAAGCCAGGGGCATCGTTCTAGAAAAAGTCGGTGTCGAATCAAAACAGCCGAACAGCGCCATCCGCAAATGCGTCCGCACCCAACTTATCAAGAACGGCAGAACCATCACCGCGTTCCTACCTGGAGACGGCGCCCTCAACGTTGTCGACGAACACGATGAAGTCGTTGTTGAAGGCATCGGTGGAACAAGAGGCGGCGCAATGGGAGACATTCCTGGTGTCCGCTGGAAGGTCGTCATGGTTAACGGCGTAAGCCTCAATGAACTCGTCTACGGACGGAAACAGAAACCCGCAAGGTAATTGTTATGGCACAAACA
>JBEKPM010000080.1:0-8660 GCA_049520735.1 Bathyarchaeia archaeon
TCGCAAAAATGTTGGGCAAAAAGGGCAGGTAGTTATTCCTAAGCAATTGAGGGATGCGATAGGTCTTAAGCCTGGCGTTGAAGTAATTTTAGAAATCAGGGGCGACGAAATAGTCATAAGCAAACCAAAAATCGAGGGCAGTTACACAGAATATTACACCACAACACAGACTCCTAAACTGAAAAAAGTTGTCAACCTCAAAGAAATAATAAATGAAGAGGTAGCCCAGAGACATGCAATACATTGATTCTAACGTATTTCTGTACTCCGCATTATATTCGCCTGCCGCAGAACCAAAAGCAAAGAGAGCAAAAGAAATACTCCAAAAAATAGAAAATGGTGAGATACCTGCAGCAACATCTACCTTGACATGGGATGAAGTTGTTTGGGTAGCAACCAAACTGTTAGGCAGAGCTGACGGAATAGCCCAAGGACAAAAACTACTTGGTTTCCCAAACATAGAATTCATAAATGTAGATGAAGGAATAATAGCTCAAGCTCAAGCACTTATGGCCAAATACAAACTTAGCCCACGCGATTCAATCCACATTGCATCAGCACTTAGCAAAAAAACCAGAACAATAGTAAGCGACGATGAAGACTTTGACCAGATCAAAGAAATCAAGAGAACCCCACTAAAATAGCTCCCGCGCTACTTACTGATACGTGCAAGGCTTTGAGTTTGTCTGTTCCTCGAACGATTTTAAATTAGTTAGAAAGAGAAAGTAAACCTGTCGCAGGTTAATTCCAAGTAAACATGATGGTGCCGAGGGCAGGGTTTGAACCTGCGACGACTCGGTCTTCAGCTTCGCCCCCAGCTGCCAGAAGCAGTTAGGTCGAGCGCTCTCCCAGGCTGAGCTACCTCGGCACCGTGCTCTGGGAGTGACACATCCAAGAATGAAGTGAACAGCTTTAAAGTTTTCTGAGTAGAGAATTGTCAGCTTCGGAATGTTTCTTTTAATTTGTTTAGAGCCTTAAGAGTCATTCGCAACTACAGATTTTTAGGTGGCTGCCACACCCTTCGGCTAATGGATGAAGTTAGTGATTTGTGTTAAAACGTACCCTATTGTTGCGCTTGCCAAAAAACAGGCGAAAATAAGGGAGCCTTCATGTCTGTCTATGAAATCATCAAATTTGCTCTGCATTTTTTGTACCTATCTAATGGTTTGTATCTCTGAGGGGAAAGGTTTTATGAAGGGAGACTCTGTATTTTGAATTCAGCATTGCCTTCGGGCCGTTAGTCTAGCTGGCTAGGACGTCGCCCTCGAACACTTATTGACCCTCAAAAGCGACTTACAGAAAAACCTACAAATGGTATTTCAACGATGGAAATGGAGAAGAAAAAGTGCTGCTTTCTTCGTTCTTTCAGCATTTCGCTAAAGTAACCTGTATCTGCAAAAATTCTTGATTTTTCTTGATAAAAAATTGCATTGAATTTTAATTGAAGTCAGTGTAAGGTCCGAGTATTCTAGCCGTGTTCTTAAACTAAAGAATGGAAAATCAACTTTGGCTGGATCTTCAGGCAAAATAGACGTAATTTCACTGTTTTCTGACTCATCCAACTCATCTTCTGAAGCTTCTTTCCACTCGGCGAAAGGCACTCTGTAAAAAGTAACTTCACAACCCAAGCCTTCATTGAAGCGGCATGAAAAGTTTTTCCAACTAAGAAAGGGGAAAATGCCGCGAAGAAAACAAATGCGTGGCATCTGGAGTGAAAACTAAGGTGTCTCGCATAGACCTACACGTGTTACCCTGATTATTCATATTTTGTTAGGTACAACGGTTTTTCCGCTTCACTACGTCTCTCTTCAAGAGACGCATCCTTCACGGCAGCAAAATCCGCAATAATGCTCAAGTTTTTTTTTCGTAATCCCATTTTTTCCTCCTTCCATTTCTTAGAGTCCACGTTTCTGTGCTCAAAATTAAGGTGGTCTATTTGTTTAAGCTTGATTCATTGTAATCTCGGCATCGATGATAGCGACTCGCGCGACCATTACTACTATATGGTTCGCGATATCGTCGCCAGCTTCCTTCATTTCTAGTGCCGCCAAAACAGCCTCATTAATCTCTTTGCGAGCATCCTTCAGCTTTTCATTAGCATGCTCAAGTCTCTTCAAAACCGCGGACTTTTTGTTTTTCAACAGGTAGGCATTTGTTAAATCCTCTGGTTGAGAAAAAGCCAAGGGCCAATTCGTATGTGTACGAGTAGTGTTTGGGTGTTTAATTAAGCAGGTTCTTCTTTCTGCATTGTTTGATTTTTCCAGAATAACTTCGCTCATATCTCGTTTCCCACCTCCAAGTTGGTTGTGTAGAAACGTGTTTATAGCAAATATTAATTGAGGCTACTTATAGTATTTATGAATTTGAAATTCATGTTATTAATAAGTAATTTAAGCTAATGTTAATGGTAAGCGGCGAATCTTGCTCAAACAATTATGACGCCTTTGTCCTTCCTCTCCCCCGAAAGCAAGATTCGCCAGCTTGAAGGTAATCACATGCAGGAAGGTTCAAGAACTCTTTCCGAAATGCAACAAAGAATAGAGTTTAAACTTAGAGCGGTGGGAGCCAATTCAAGAGATAACGCAGTTACAGCCCAAGAGGCTAACTTTGACGACCCAGAGCAAAATTGGCTGTGCTATATCGCTGGAGGATTGTTTGCAATGGTAAAAAACACAGGACAAGCGATATTACGTTGAAACTCTCTACTAGATTAGCCTGGTCAATTCCAGATTGTGTGGTTGAACTGTGCAGAAAGTAGATCGCTTTGAGACGATCCAAACTCGAAACGTGTCTAAGTATTCTTGAAACATTAGCTAGGCACGGTCCTCTAAAAATAACTCACGTAATGCAAAAAGCCAATGTCAACTGCAGCGTACTGAAGAACTATTTTGATTTTCTACTTAGACAAGGTGCAGTTGAAGAAAAATATGTAAAGCGGAATAAAATATCCTACGCGATTACGGATCGTGGCTTGTACTTGATAAAGTGCTTTAAAGAGCTGGACCAAGTGATTCCCACGATGAAAATTAATACTGCTCAAGCTGAAAGCATCCTACAGGATAAGAAGCGAAATCCCTTCAACCAAAGCAAAGAAGGAACATATCTGGAATGAACACAAAGAATATTGTTAATTCTCACATATCTCATGATAAATTATTGGAGAATTCATTGTTTCTTTAAAAAAATATGAAGCATATATTTTCGGCGAGTGCGCTCGCAGCCCGGCGGCTCCAAACTTTGGCGGGGATAAGTCCGATACGGTTCCAAATTATGGTCAGTTGCCAAGTCTCGCATGGAATTGTTGCTTTTTGAATCTGTTTTTGAACATGTAGTACATGGGTTTGCCGCCGACTAGCAATGAACCAAACAAGCATGCTACGCCTAACGCGCGGTAAATGACCATGGTAAGCAGTAGTGCGTAAAGAATTGGCATGTGAAAAGCATATGAAAAGAGGAAACTGCCTGCGGGGTAGATTACGAGTTCATCTGGGGTTGGAAGCAGGATGTAGATCGAGACAGCCAGCATACCGGCCGAGAAACCGACTTTTCTTAAAGTCATCTTACCCACATATAATGCCTTTTACCTAATAAAAATTATCTTAATCGCCTGGCCGGCAATGGCAAACTTGGTTGGATTGCAATCGACCCAAGCTTAACACTTATTACCTTGAAAAAGAATCATAAATATTGGATTTTTATGCATAGAAAACGTGTTTTTACACTTGCAGCTGTCTTTCTCATAGTAGCTTTAACTGTGCCGCCAGCAATCGTGGTGTTATCGGCAAATAACTCAATATATAAATATATAATTCCAGGCACCACCCCAACCCAAGGATCCCCAACGATACAAATTACGCTTACCAACCAAGAACGCATGAACTTCGCGAACGCGGTTATTGTCGCAGCCATAATCGAAGTCATCTTTCTTGCCTTGTTCATCGTTGCTATTTACTATGGCTTCAACCACACACACCCAGAACACTAAGAACAAGTGGACATTAGGAAATTACTTCTTAAGATCAGCCCCGAATCAAATGGGAATCGCCGAATAAGCAGTTCAGATTTGCCTAAGAAAAGTAGCCGTTTTCTGCTGTATCGGCTGCACAACCACAAATTTTTAAAAGCAGTAAACGCTCAATTCCTTTAGCACAGACCCTATTGTTTTTGGGAGGTGTAATTTATGCCTGAAACATCTATTAACATAACTGAAAAACTGCAAAAGATCGGTCAAACAGCCCAAGACTACAAAGATGCCATTGTTAGCCAGTTCAAGGATATGGAAGTCGAAGTGAAAGATTGGAATTTTGCCGTCGGAAAAATGGACAAGGAATACGTCGTTGAGGTTAACCTTAAGCTCGGCATCAAATCCAAAAAAGCTTAAGTAACAAAGGTTTGCCAAACCAAAATCCCCTTTCTTTAAAGCCTATTATTCTAATTTCGCTGGCTTGCGAGTTTATTGACCAAAACAAATAAAAACTCGACTTTGCATCCTCAAGGCTACTGTAGAGGAAATCCGTATGCCAACTGAAATTACTGATGTTGATAAGTTTGTCGCAATGAGCGCCAAAGCAAAATACTGCTCAGTACAAAGACTTAAAGACAACGTTAAACTAAAACTTCGCACACCGCGCCAACTTTACACGTTGAAGATTGAACCGCTCAGAGTCGACGAAATTATAAAGAAACTTCAATGCGAAATCCACGAAAAAGAAAAATAAACAACTAGCCCAACCACCACTTTCTTATTTATTATTCCTTTAAAGGGCAAAAATGCCCGTTCAAAGTTATCATTTCATCTGCCTGTATACAAAAGCATCACCAAAACCCAGTTTTTCAACCTGAGCTTATTTTTTCAAACTGCTTGAAATGATTGGTTTTTTCGAAAATCAGCGAACCTTAAATATACGTGGAACTTGAAAAGCGCAGACAGGAGGCAAACAACTGTAAGCTGCTGAGAACCGGCTTGCAGATTGGGAAATTGGACGTCAAAGTGTACTGGGCTAGTAAATCGCTGACCCATGAGGAGTTATTTTCCTCAAGTTAAGCGTTTTTCGAAAGAAAATGGCGCCAATTAGTGGTTTGTTTGACTTAAGTTACGGATTTTTCCTCTCGCGCTATTTTTTGCTGAGCGAAAAACAAGCGAATGGGATTTTTTTACATGTAAAAGTTAAAAAGAGGAAGTAGCTGTTAACCAAACATGAATAAGTATGTCAATTGCTCCATGCTATTGCTCGCTGATGAACTCTTCGTCATACGAAGGCTCGTTCAATTTGGTTTTTGCAGAAGATAAAAAAAGTATTTCAATTAGTGAGAGTAGTTCTCCAGCACACTGCAAAAAGGGCGAAAGGGTGAAGGCTGAATGAGTACTAAGCGACTATCTCTGTTGGTCTTTGTTGCTTGGAGGTTAGAAGTGGGGGTTATTGATGCTTTCGTATACGACTTCGGAAGTTGCCCTTCTCATTTGGATTTTTTCGGCAGCAATTTGCAGCTTTTTTATTTTTTAGTGTCAAATCTGTTAAGGGTTAACTATGAGTGTTGAGCGTAATCTGATAATTTCTCTCCTAAAATTGACTAAAGAAGGGCCTGTTTTAACTGAACTTGTCAAAAGAGAGGCACATCTGACTTCAACCATCACGATGAAATTGCTAGATAAACTTCAAGACGAAGGCCTCGTTTATCTAAAACAGGGCAGCGTTGAACCCGAGCTCGGCAGCAGGCTCAAAATGGCAGTCAAAGCCCTCGCTTTGGGTGCAGATATTGAGGATATAAGCAACCTGCTTTGTTGGCAAGAGTTCGAAGAAATTGCAGGTTACGCTTTAAAGAAGAACGGGTACGCCGTTTCACATAACGTTCATTTCAAGGGTTCAGGTCGAAGATGGGAAATGGATATTGTTGGCTGCAAGAAACCCTTGGTAGTCTGCATCGACTGCAAACATTGGCAACACGCTATCGCGACGTCGGCTCTGAAAAGAATCGTTGATTTGCAGATTGACCGCACCCGCGCATTGGCAGATTCATTGCCTAACCCCGCGTTGAAACTTGAATGTGCGCGTTGGAGTGAAGCCAAATTCATGCCTGCGGTCTTGTCGCTTGTACCCAGCGCATTCAAGTTTTATTATGAAGTCCCGATAACTCCTATACTGCAGCTGCAAGACTTCCTAAATCAACTAAACGCATACACAGAAAACGTCAAGTTCTTCCACAGAACCTTCCGAAAACTAGGTGATAATCTTCAAAATTGAGGCTCTCGCCAACTTAAACGCTGGGTAAAGGCTCAAAAGCAGGATTCCTGCCAGCGCGACGAAAAGTAACCCGGCTATTTCCAGGATCGTGAAACTTGTTACTACGGGCTGCTGCATCAAAATGAGAAGAGTTATTATGGTTCCTAGAGATATCCCGATTCCGAAGCTTGAAAGAAGCAAAACTGCGCTTTGAAGCGCCAAAACTGACACGACAAAGCGTGGTTTGGCACCTACAGCCCGTAAAACCCCCAATTCTTGGTGTTGTTCATCTGCTGCAAGCATCATGTAGTTTACCGTGCACAAGGCTGAAGCAGCTAAAGCAAAGAAGGGCATGATCATTATTGTTTGCCAATTTGAAGCCAGAAAATTCGTGTCTTTTTCCACAATATTATCTAATTGAAAGACGCCCAAGCTCGGATCTGCATTTTGAAGCAGACTTTTGATTTGCGCAACGTCGGCTGCCTGGTTAGCTGAGTTCTTAAGCGTAACTAGGAGGAGGTTTGGGTTTGGAATCCCAGATGAGTTTTCAAGGGTTTGAATGGGTACATAGGTGATGAAGCCGTTGTTCAATGGGTCAACGCAGACTCCGACAATGTTGAATGTGGTATTTTCGAAGGTCATGTCTTCAACAAGTGGGTTTGCATCTGATATTCCAAGGCGCGAATCAGGCGAATAGATTGTTTGGACGACCGAATCGCCAACGACAGCTTGGTATTGGTCGCCGCTGTTTAAGAATCGGCCATTGAGGTTCCATTTGCTTGAAAGTTCTGCGCTGTTTACGCCGACAACTAACGCGTTTGTTGTCCTGTTTCCGCCTAAATAGCTGATTGAACCCGTTTCGCCATCATAACTGAAGTTAGCGACCTCCTGAATCTGTCCGCTCAAAACTAAGCGGGAGTCAACCAGATTTACGCTCGACAAAGCACTAAGTTGGGTTATGATTGAGCTGGGAATCGCTAGACTTGGGTTTGAATAGTCAAAGCTGCCGTTATTTGAGGCGCCTGAAAACTGTGACAGAAGCTGGACATATTGGTTTCCCATATTGTTTGAGGCGATGGCGATTGTGTTCTTGCCGACACTTTCTTGAACCCATGTTGTGGTTGTGTTGCTTGCGATTATGCCTCCGCCGATGCAAACTGTTAGCAGGATGAAGGCTATTGAAAGCAAAATTACTATTCGAAAAGTTGCTGATTGCCTACGAAGTAGACTTCTGCTAGCGATACTCCAGGTTATTCCCGACTTTGAAAGCGGAGTGTGTTTGGCCGTTGTGGTTAAGTCATGGTAGTATACGGGTGAAAGAGCCTTTATGGGTGACATTTTGGAGGCTTTAAGAAGAGGCCAAATGCCGAAAAAGACCGCCAAAACTAGAAAAACGACGAAAACTATGGGTATCGACCATAAATTTGGTAGCTTGTAGGATGAAAAAACATAGTTTGAAACTCCAAAATCCATTAAGAAACCTGCAAGTATGCCTAAACCGCATCCTACGACCGTGGTGGCTAATAGTTCCGTCATGAAGTATCCTGCGACGAGACTATTTGGACACCCTGCAGCCTTTATCAACCCGAAATCTCGTGTCCTTTGAGTCATCATGAAGAAAGCGATGAAAGAAGTCAACATCGCACCTACGGCAAAAATGAGAATGCCGATGAAAAGTATGAATTGTGAAAATAATACGCTTATTCCCATAGTAAAAACGTCGTTTGCTGACGTCAAACCGCCTAAGCGGCTACTGAAAAGCAGCAGAAACATTGTGGAAGCAACGCTTAACGCTAAAGTTGCAATCGTCAACCCTGTTTGAAGCCGTCTACGGAGCAAATCGTTTATTGGAAAAGCGGCGCTACTCATTTTTTCCCGCCAAAACGCCTTCTTCAAGGCATAAAACTTGGTCCGCAAGCTGTTTTATCTGAACATCATGCGTCGCTACAATGACCGTTTTCCCTTTTTCCTTCAGCAGCTGAAGCACCTGCACGATTTTCTGAGCGTTTTTGTCATCCAAATTGCCTGTTGGCTCGTCTGCAAGGATCAACTGGGGGTCATTTGCTAGCGCTCTGGCGAAGGCAACGCGTTGCTGCTCACCACCGCTTAGCTGGGCTGGAAAATGGTTTGATCTACTGGCTAAACCCACTGTTTCAAGGAGTTCAGAGATGCGTTTTTCTATGTCTTGTTGAGGTTTCGCGGTCCACTCCATTGGAAAGGCAATGTTTTCGGCAACTGTTAATGTTGAAACCAAGTTGTAAGCTTGAAATACAAAGCCAACGCTGTTGCAACGGTAATCTGAGAGGGCGTCTTCGTTTTGGCTTGTCAGGTCCTGGCCGTCGACGAAGATTTTCCCAATTGTGGGTTTGTCAAGTCCCCCGATGATGTTGAGCAGGGTTGTTTTTCCTGAACCTGAAGCGCCGCTGAGCACGACAAACC
>JBEKPM010000081.1:0-7478 GCA_049520735.1 Bathyarchaeia archaeon
GTCGCGGCTTGCCAGCAAAAGCTTCGGCTCAACCAACATCCCCTTATCGGGTCCGCCTGTCACGAACGCTTTTATTCCATCCATCAAAACAAAATCCACGTTATAGCTGCAGTTTATTTCAGCGATCATTTTGCGTTGGTTAGGAGAACCATGCAGTTCCCACATGTAATCGTAGATTCCGCCTGGAACCTTCTTCGCCACCAAGCCCACTGAGTTTTTCATTGAAAGCGTAAAGTGGCCGCCGAACCTGTGAGTCTTCAAACAGCAAGTCTGCACCACTTTATCGGCATCGTGGAAGACTTTTGCCATGTAAAATCCCCTAAGCCAATGGGTGCCCTCCCTTTCCACTTTTACCCAATCATCTGAGCCAACCTCCTCTAAAACGATTGCTTTGAAACCCAATTCCTCCGAAAGTGACAAAACTCCCATATCTTCGAGAACCTCACGGGTTTCGCCCATGCCGCTGCGTTCAGCCAAAGTTATCTCGCCTGCCCCAGCGCCCTTCAAATCCTCCACGATGGCTCTTAGTGTATCGATGTGGGTTGACGCAGGAAACGGATCAGCGCTGTTATAGTTCGCCTTCAAAGCAACCTCTTTCCCGGAGAAGTCGATTAAGTTAAACTTTCCGAGCAGAGCAGGAACACCCGTTGCCCTGTCTGTTGTTTTTAGAACAAAAACTTCGCCCGAAGAATCTGCCATAAGAACACGCTCAATAAAACATAAATGGGCTGCGAAGTTATTAGTTTTTGATTGTATCAGGTTGCAGTCACAAAAGCACCGCAAGCTCTATATTAGCCTGTGGAACTTTTTTCAAAAGCAAACCATGCGGGCCCGTGGCTCAGTCAGGCTAGAGCGGCGGACTCTTAATCCGTAGGTCGCGGGTTCAATTCCCGTCGGGCCCGCCAAAATTTACTTGGTCTTTTTTACAATCTTCGCGGTTTTTGCAGCGGTTGACTTTTCGGCGTGTCAGGGTTTGCTTTGGTTTCCGTTTTTAGCAGTTGTTTTAGCCGCCAGATTAGTACGTCTCGGTCGTTAGGTTGTTGCTGCATCCATAATTCACGGTATTCCCTGAACTGTTGCCCCGTGATTTTCCCTTTCGATTGCAAATCACCCAGCAGCTTAACAAAGCCTCTAAGTTCTAGCTGCACGTTAGTTTCTACGTTGCCCACTTTTCCCCCGCTTGTTTCGGATGCAGCTGGTTCTCTGTCGGGCGGCGGGTAGGTGTTGTATAGGAAACGAGCGAAGTAAGTGGTTTCCCAAGACTTTGTTAATGGCGTGCTATCTTTGGCTTTTATTAACTCAGCCGTGTAGAATGCGTATTCTGCTCCAAGAGAGTAAAATTTGGTTCCGACACTTTGGGAATCGACTATTCGGTTAAAGAAATATTTTAGGTGCTGGTTACTGAAGATCGGCACTACCGCTGCGCTTTCGTTGTTGAAGCAGAAGACGATTTTTTTGGCTACTTGCTTGTCATTTCCCAATCCGTTTATTTTTTCCCAAGGCGCATCCACTTTCTGAGCTAGAGATTTGTTCTTGTCCACTGCAATATGGAGCAAACCTTTGAAATCGGCAAGTTGCAGCCTGATATTTTGGTAGACACTGGAGTTTTGAATTGTTAGGTGTCCAATTGGTTCGAGGCTATACACTAAATAACGGAAGAATTCGCCTGTTTCGTTTGAGTCACGCTTGAAGATCTTGTCGGTGTCAAGCCAATCTATGGATTGTGGGTTTTCCGAGAAAGGAAATTTTACTCTAAACTCTTTCAGTACCCGAAGGGAATTGTTTACTTCGCGTTTTATTGCCCCATCTTTATCGAAGGCGTTTGCCTGCTCAAGCATTAAATTACTTCGTGACATTTTCAGCCACCCTTTTAGTGCTAACGGGCGAATAAGAACCTTGCACAGGATCAGAGGGCAAGTTAATTGTTAAATTTAAGGTTTCAGACCTCTCGTAAGTCTTTCCTTGGTTAAGTTACATATTACGCCAAAACGAATTGCTTTCAAGTTTTAACTGCGTTTCTCCCAAATACGTCGGATGAAGCGCAGGAATAAGGGGGCTATCCACAGCATAAATCTAAGAGGGATGCTTGTGTTGCTGGTAATCGGTATGGCTAAAGTCCAAAAGAAGGGCAGGATTGAGATGAAAAAGATTGCTGCACCGACTATTTGTCCGTTTCTAACTGCTGTGTAATGGCGGAGAAGATGTTCTGGCATTTTCTTGTCAGCTAAAATTGAGTTAGCGAGGAGTGCTTGTATTGCAAATAATCCTCCCAAGTCCAAAGCATAAAGTATCGAAACGTATTGTGCCGGAATAGTGGAAGAATTGAGTTCGTTAAACAAGAAGGGTTCAATAGAAACCAAAAACAAGAGCAAAATATTGAGTTGAACTTCTATTCGGGTTTCGATGCGTACGTTTGACATGATGCGAGTGTATCCGTACCAGACGCTGATGAGTATGAGAAAACTAAACGCATAATATGCTATAGACACAACTAAGTTTTGAAAACTGGTTGGCGCTTGCCCAATCAGGGTGAGCGCACCTATGGATAGGGCTAACCCGAAAATCAAATCGGAGAGAGTTTCAATACGTGATTTCGGCGTAGACCTTTCTTTTTCATCGGCCACGGAATTAACCTCAGGGTTGCCTAATACAGTCTGTTTTGGCGGAATATAGATTTAAGCATTCAAAAGCTAAGGCAGAACCAAAGACAGGTGCTATTTTTTGGCTTGTTTAAATTCTTTTCTTGTCTTCATTTGTCGCCGTTTCAGGTTATAGCCGAGCGAGAAGTCGTGGGCAGCGTCGCGGATTTTTCTTAGCAGCAATATCATTCGGCTGTTTTTGTCGAAGATTTTTGGTGTCGCGTCGTTTGGCAAGTAGATTTCTTCATGCTCTTTCGCTAACCCGATTACTGGAAGCTTGAGGCCGATGGTTTGGAGAGCTTCCTTTGCCGCGTTGACTTGGCCAGGTCCACCGTCTATTAGCACCAAGTCGGGGAGCACGCTTTTTTCTTCGAGCAGCCGTTTGTATCTTCGTGCCACGACCTCGTTGACTGCGGCGAAGTCATCCTGCCCTGTGAATGTTTTGATTTTGAATCGCCGATAATTTTTCTTGTCGGGTTTAGCCTCTTTGAAACTGACCATGCCTGAAACGACATGTTCCTGACCCAAATTGGAGATGTCAAAGCACTCGATAATGCGCGGCAGCGTTGGAAGTTTAAGCTCGTTTTGCAGATCGACCAGTGCGCTGTCTACCTCCAAGGTTGACTCAAGGTTTTTCTCTGCCAACTGGACCAACGCGAGTTTGTCGGCTTTTCTTGGAATGCGCAGAGAGACTGGCGCAAATCGTTTGGTAGATAGGAACTCTTCAAGCGCCTTTTTTTCTTCGGGCTCCTGCCACACGGGTTTGTTGAGGAGGATTTCCCGTGGGAGTCGATTGCTTGCGTAATAAGCTTTTAGGAATTCTTGTTCAACTTGTGGTTGAAGGTCGACGCTGAACTGTTTTTTCCCAAGTAAAACGCCTCTCCTGACTCCCATTTGGACCGCGAGCATTTTGTCGCCGACTTGCTTGAACGCTAAGATGTCTTGGTCGAATCGGCGTTCATTATCGACAATTTGGTGTTCTGTCACGAGCCTGATCGAGGCGATTTGGTTACGTAGCTCCAGCGCGGTTTCGTATTTTTGGTCTTGGGAGGCTTGTTCCATCTGGGCGTTGAGTTGTTTGATTGTTTGCTGGTAGTTTCCGTTCAGAAAGGATCTTGCATGCTTGATTTGTTCAGCGTACTCTTCGACGGTGACTTTCTCGATGCATGGGGCGGTGCAAAGGTGTATATGATAGTTTAGGCAGGCGCGTTTATGCATGGTTTTGCATGTGCGCAACTTGAATACTCGGACGACGAGGCGCTGTAGATCTTGCCGCATGAAGCCTTCAGTGTAGGGTCCGAACGATTCGAGCTTACGCGCCACCTTGCGGCTAGTAAGCACCCGCGGATAAGGTTCTCGTGTAAGCGAAATATAAGCGAAGGTTTTATCGTCCTTAAGGTCAATGTTGTACTTGGGCGAATGCTGTTTCACGAGCTTGTTCTCTAAAAGTAAAGCTTCAACCTCGTTGTAAACGATGATCCAGTCGATGCTGCGGATTCTGGAAACCAACTGCCTCGTTTTGGCTGGGTGGTCGTTGCTCGAAAAGTAGCTTTTGACGCGGGAACGCAGATTTTTGGCTTTGCCAATGTAGAGTATTTCGTCTGCTTCATCTCTGTATAAATAAACACCTGGGCTGGTTGGAATTTTAGAGCTTTTGAAATCTGATGCACACTTTATTTGGATCATGCAGACTGCTTCACTGCCAAACCTAATTCTTCCTGCGGACGGTTAAGTATTTTCTGCAAAAACTTTCCCGTGTGGGAACCAGAGATTTCAGCGACTTCTTCAGGTGTTCCTTGCGCCAGCAATTTTCCCCCTGCGGCTCCGCCTTCAGGACCCAAATCAATCAGGTAATCGCAGCTTTTTATGACGTCCAAGTTATGCTCGATGATATAGACAGTGTTGCCATTATCAACCAGCCTGTTCAGCACCCGGATGAGGCGTTTAGTGTCGTCAAAATGCAAGCCCGTGGTGGGTTCGTCAAGCATGTAGACGACGTGTCCCGTCTTGTTTTTGCTCAGTTCGCGGGTGATTTTGATGCGTTGGCTTTCCCCGCCTGAAAGAGTGGTTGAACTCTGACCCAGCTTAATGTAACCTAGCCCGACGTCGAGAAGAGTGGTTAGTTTGCGGGATATCCGTGGGGTGTTTTCGAAGAATTTTGCTGCTTCCTCCACTGTCATGTCTAAGACTTCGGCGATGTTTTTGCCTTTGAATAGGATGCTTAGGGTTTCTTTGTTGTAACGTTTGCCCTTGCATTCGCTGCATTGCACGTAAACGTCTGGCAGGAAATTCATTTCGATGCGCAAGACGCCGTCACCTTGGCAGGTTTCGCATCTGCCACCCCTCACGTTGAAGCTGAAACGCCCCTCTTTGTAGCCGCGGGCTTTAGCCTCTTTGGTTGATGCAAAAATGCGTCTTATCTCGTCGAAAAGCTTGGTGTAGGTGGCTGGGTTGCTTCTTGGGGTTCTGCCAATGGGATCTTGGTCGATGACTATTACGTTGTGAACCATAGGCGGGAAATCGATTGATTCATGTTTGCCAATTTTATCAATTTTTTCTCCGAACAACTGCCGCAACTTAGGGATAACGGTCAAATTCATCAGGGTGCTTTTGCCCGAGCCTGAAACGCCTGTGACTCCGCACAGTATGCCGAGCGGCAACTGGAGGTTGAGGTTTTTTAGGTTGTTTTCTTCTGCGCCTTTGACAGTTATGTAGCCTACGGGTTTGCGCCTGGACTCTGGCACCTCGATTTTGAGTTCGCCGGAGAGGTATTTGCCTGTGAGGCTGCGTTTGTTTGCCATTATTTCTTCGGGTGGGCCTTCAGCTACGATGTGTCCTCCGTGGACTCCTGCGCCGGGTCCCATGTCAACAATGTAGTCGGCTTTCCGTATGGTTTCTTCATCGTGCTCGACAACGATTAAGGTGTTGCCTAGGTCGCGCAGACGATGCAGGGTGCTGATAAGTTTGGCGTTGTCTCGTTGGTGCAAGCCGATGCTGGGTTCATCCAAAATGTAGAGGACACCCATGAGGTTGCTCCCGATCTGTGTGGCTAAACGAATTCGCTGGGCTTCGCCTCCTGAAAGAGTCCTTGCCGCGCGTGAAAGAGAAAGATAACCTAACCCGACGTTTTTCAAAAATCCGAGTCGCTCATTGATTTCTTTAAGCACTTGCTTGGCGATGGCGAGTTCCTTTTCGTTTAGTTGCGGGGGCAGGTTGTGGAAGAAGTCAACTGCTTCTTCTATGGAGAGGTCAGTTACATCTATGATGCTTTTGTCGAGGACTTTTACGGCGAGGACGACGGGCTGCAGTTTTTTGCCTTGGCAGGCGTTGCATGGTCTTGAAGTCATGAATTTTTCGATGTCTTCTTTGCGCCACTCACTCTCCGTCTGCCTATAGAGCCTCATGGTCTGGGGGATTACGCCTTCCCAACCGTCGCGCATCCACATGCTAGCTCCGTTTGACCATTGCCCGGTTAAGGGTTCCCTGTCGCCGTAGAGGAGAACGTGAAGTTGCTCGGCGGTGAAGTCTTTTATCGTGGTGAATACATCAAACCCGTGCTTTTTACCTACCGCTTGAAGCTGCTGTGCACGCCAGCTAAGATCCATGCTGCCGTAAACCGTCAAAGCGCCATCCATTATGGAGAGGTTTTTGTTCGGTATCACTTTATCTTCGGATATTTCTGTGATTTCTCCTAAGCCGTGGCAGGTTGTGCAGGCGCCAAAAGGTGAATTGAATGAGAACATGCGTGGTTCAAGAGCTTCGAAGACGATTTCTGGGTGGTTTGGGCAGGCTCCATAGGTGCTGTACATGATTTCGTCTTGGAACCGTTCAAGCTCCTTTTTCTTTTCCGCGTCGGCTTCCATTTTGGCGTCGATAACTATCATTGTTCCCTTGCCGACTTGAAGCGCCTGCTCTACGGCTTCGCTGATACGGCTTCGTTCTTCATCTGCAATTTTCACTGTGTCGATGACTGCTTCAATCCAGTGTTTCTCGTACCGCACAAGTTTAAGTTCATCTTTGATGGTGTCGGTGTCGTAGATTTTCTGGTCTACCCGTATGGTGGTGTAGCCTTGTTTCTTGAGATCTTCGAAAATTTGCTCGTGCGTTCCTTTTATGCCGCGGATTATCGGAGCTAAAAATGTGAGGGTTTTCTCTTTTTCAGCCATGACTAGGCTGGTTATGTTTTCGGCGCTCTGCGGGTGAATTGAGCTGCCGCATTTTGGGCAGTGATGGGTGCCAGCGCGGGCGAAAAGAAGTCTTAGGTAATCGTAGATTTCGGTTACTGTACCGACGGTTGATCGTGGGTTTTTGCTGGTGCTTTTCTGCTCAATCGAGATGGCTGGGGATAACCCTTCAATGGAGTCAACATCGGGTTTATCCATTAAGCCGAGAAACTGCCGTGCATAAGCGGACAGGCTCTCAACGTAGCGTCGCTGGCCTTCAGCGTAGATCGTGTCAAATGCCAGAGTAGATTTTCCCGAACCTGAAAGCCCAGTGATAACTATGAATTTGTTTCTGGGCAGTTCAACATCTATGTTTTTGAGGTTGTGCTCTCTTGCACCCTTAATTGAGATGTTGTCTCTCATGACGAAACCAATTTCCTTCTCCGTTTACGTAATTTGTAACTTGTTTAGACAGGACAGATTAGAACCTTTTTGCCGCAAACCCCGCATTTTCTGGACTAGTTTCGTTTTCTATCTTTCTCGACAAAGCCGAATTAAGCTGGGAAATGGTGTCCCGCAGTTCAATAGCCTTCTCGAAATCAAGTTTTTCAGCAGCTTCCCTCATTTTCGCGTCTAACTCGATTATTTGCCGTTGAATATCTGACTTAGGCAGGTG
>JBEKPM010000082.1:0-7457 GCA_049520735.1 Bathyarchaeia archaeon
GGGGCAGCAGGAGCCTATTTTTACCTTCAAAATCAAGGCGTCATCGGAGGCGTCACTAAACCTGCAAAGTTTAACTTAACAAACCTAACAATTGACCCGACCAACGCCACAGAAGGCGATGCCGTCCAGATTGCAGTCAACGTGACAAACATCGGCGATTTGGAAGGCAACGACACCATAAATTTTGAAGTAAACAACGTTGTAAAAGATACGCAGAACGTAACTCTAGAGGGTGCAGCTACCCAACTTCTCACCTACAACGATGTTGAAGGCAACTTCGGGAACTATAGTGTCCAGGTTGGCGACTTAACTGGAAATTTCGTAATTAACCCTGCACCTCCGGGAGCAAGCAAAATAATATTATCCGACTTGAACTCTTTTCCATACGAGGCTTGGCCTAACCAAACAGTTAACATGACGGCTACAGCCCAAAACCCAACCAACCAACCTGACAAGCTAACCGTCCGAATTACAGTTGACAACATTTGGGTAGAAACCAAAGTTATCACGCTAAACGCAAGTGCTACTGAAACTGTAACGTTCCCCGTTAACGCTTCTGATGTGTTGGGAAGCCACACAGTTAAGCTGAATACTCTTACTGGGTATTACACCGTTGTACAATCTGGTTACCACACGCTTGAAGTCAGCAGAACCGGTGGCGGCTCCATACCCTTAACCTTTACGTTGAACGGAGTCAGCCATAGCACACCATACATCGCAACTCTGCCAGATGGATCCTACACCCTGCAAGTACCAAACCCAGTTACTCTTGCCACCGGCGTGGTAGGCTTCACAAACTGGCAAGACGGCGACACAAGCACAACCAGAACTTTCACATTAGATAAACAGACTTTCATGATTGCAACTTACACAATTATAAGCGGCTACGCATCCTGTCCGTCCCTGTTCATGTGGAATGGCACAGGTTATTCGTACGTTACCGACGTCTCGAATTCAGGGTGGCTTGGCTATATGGGTACAATGTCAAGCAGCGGCACAATAATCTACAGCGGCGGAACACCGTGGGACTACGTGAAACTGAACCCGAACCTGCTAGTCGCCAAGAACGGGTATTACGACATGACTCTCGCCCAGCAATGGGATGAACTATTCTACTTGGACACAGCCTACATGATTGTAGTCGACCATCCGATCGGAACCGACGTTTACTCCACAATGAGCAACTATGTTAACCAAGGCTTCAACGGGCAAATCTATACTGTCAACCCGAACATCCTCCAGATCCCGCTTAGCGCAACCTATGTTTGGGGTCCAGCAGGAACCACAGCGAAAGGCCAAAATGTGCTGCCTCAAATTTCAAAGCTTGACGGAGCTTTCACGCCTGGTAACGGCGGGGACCTGAGCCCGTCTTATAACAATATCTACCTCAATCAACTCACCCTTGATTTAGGAAACCTGTCTAGCGCAAAAGACATTAAACTCGTGATCAACGGTATCGTGGATTGGGGCAATTACCAAGACTATTACAATTGGATAAACCAGTTTAAAGATGCGGCTTCGGCAGGTCTGCTAACGAATGGAACAACGATTTATCCAGGTCCATATATGGAAGTTAAAGATGCAAGCGGCAACTGGGTAAGGGTGGCGCAGGACAAGCAGATTCCTATGCCTTCTGATTCCAACGCAAGAACCTTTGTAGTGGACTTGGCAGGCGATTTCCCTAAAGGTGTAACTGATTACCAGGTAAGAATCTGCAACTTCTTTAACGTAACATACGATTACATTGCAGTAGACACCTCAGCACAGCAAAACATAATCATCCAGAAAATCATGCCGATCGCAAGTCTTGATGCTTGGGGACCTACACAGTCAACGTCTTCCGGGAACTTCACGCGATACGGCGACGTGACCGCGCTGCTTCAAAGCGCAGATAACATGTACGTGATTGGACGGCAAGGGGATGAGGTTACTATGCAGTTCCCAGTCAGCAGCTTAACGAAGCTTGCGCCTGGCATGGAGAGAGACTACTTCCTCTTTGTGGCTTGCTGGTTCAAGGATCCGCCTGGACAATGGGGCTACGGCTTCAACTTCACAGTCGACCAGTTACCATACATCGGCATGAACGGGTATCCCTACACGGCGACGCAAAGCTACCCCTTTGATGCAGCACACCTTGCATACCTCAAAACCTACAACACACGAACAATACCTCCTCTTTCATAACGCATTTTTTGCTCGCAAGGGAATCGTCAAGCTGGAGGGGAAAAGTATGCAAGATTTAAATGGTGCTCTCCTGTATTTTCACTATTAAAACTTAACTTTGGGACCATACCATGCCGTTTGATTCCCAAACTACTGATCCGTGCATTGAGCACATGCAAGTTTTACGGTTAGGGATAGTTATGCACGTCTTTTCTTTTTTCGAAAAACGACAAAGTAAAAGTTATCTTAACTCACAGTAACTGAGATGGCGAGAAAACAATGTCTTGGGAGTACATAGGGGACATCTTAAGGTTAACCGTGCTCGGAGGTCTTGGAGCAGCAGGGATACTGGCGGTTTTGCTTTGGAAAAAGAACCTGGCCACAAAAGTAACTTTTCTGCGGCTCGTTGCCCAAGCAGTTGCCTTCACCGCTTTGTTCTACGTTTTCTCGCTTAAACTTCCTCTCCTCTATTTCTTCATATTCATCTTTGCAATAACGCTTTTTCTGGGGCGCGTCTACTGTGGCTGGCTCTGCCCCTTCGGCTTTGTAATGGACCTAGAAGCCATGCTTAGAAAAGCGTTTGGCATACGTTACCGCATTTTGCCTGAGCGACTTAACGGGATTCTGCATAAATTAAGATATGTCATAGTTGCCGTTTTCCTTGCTTTGCCTATTATGTTGTGGTTTTTGCAGCCTCCCCAAAACCTTAACTTCGCCGAGGCAATGGCAAAGCTTCTGACAGGACCCTTCCGACCTTATACCGCCCTCATTGACCCATTGATTCCCGTGGTGGTTCCTTGGACCAGCAGCGCCGTGAACGTCGCTCACGTCAACTTCACCTATCCATACGTTCAAGACATCATCTTTTGGGCAGGCCAAAACATAGGAGAAGCAGTTGCGCTCGCCTTCATCGGCTTAACATTGGCGGCCTCATTTGCTTTTAGACGTTTTTGGTGCCGCTTCTGCCCAACAGGCATCTCGTTGGCAGTTGTCAATAGGTTTAAGGGTTTCAAATGGGCACCTTTACTGCATATTGAAAAAGACGAAGAAAAATGCACGAAATGCGGCGTCTGTAAACGGGTTTGTCCTGTGCAGGTGACCGAAGTGTACGAGCAGAAAGGTGGAAAAATCGACACTTCAATGTGTATGCTTTGCCTGCGATGTGTGGAGATGTGTCCCTACGCGGAAACCCTCAAAGTAAACGTTGGAAATAAGACAGTGTTCAAATCAAGAAACTGGCTTGAACCACCTAAGGTTGAGTGAAAAAACCCATGAAGAACGAGAAGGTAGAGAAGAAATACACGCCTGAAATCCCAGCGAAAGAACTCGAAGAACTGAAAAGCACCATCAAAGCGTCTTCTGAAAAGATAATGGCTGAAAACATAGAACGCATGAAGAAAACTGACCCCAACAGGCCCCAAGCCATGAAGTACTTCGACGAAATCGCCGACCTCTTCGGACAACGCCAACGGGAGCTTGAGGCAGAAAAGGGAAAAGGCAAAAAAATCATCGGTTACATGTGCCTCTTCGCTCCGACCGAACTGATTTTGGCAGCCGACGCCATCCCAGTGCGCGTCAACAGCGGCTGGTATGACACCTCCAAAATTGGCGACCGCGTTGTCCCCGTCGAGGTCTGCCCCGTTATCCGCTCAACTATAGGAGCAAAAATGATCGGGCTATCCCCATTCCTCGAACAAAGCGACGCCTTAATCAGCGTATTGACATGCGATGGCATGACCAAGTTAGGCGAAATCTTGAGCGATTACAAGCCCATCTGGGAAATGAACATCCCAAGAGTCAAAGACGCCGCGCATTCCCTGCGGTTCTGGGATGACGAAATAATCAACATGAAAAAACAGCTTGAACAATTCACAGGAAACAAAATCACAAGAAAAAGCCTAAAGGCAGCCATCGAGCAATCGCAGAAGGCCACAAAGGTTTTCCGCCGCCTGCAAGACTTACGCAAAGGCAACCCAGTGATAATGGGCAGAGATGCCATGCTTGTCAACCAAGCCTATCTGTGGGATGATAAGGAACGGTGGACTGAGAAAGCGTCTGCGTTGTGTGAGGAGCTTGAGAAGCGTGCTGAGCGCAAAGACTGGGTTTGTCCGCCTGATACTCCGCGGGTTTTGGTGACGGGTACACCGATGTTTTGGCCTGACAGCTGGAAAGTTCCGAACCTTGTTGAGGAAGCAGATCCGAAGGGCATCATTGTCGCTGATGAGCTATGCTCAGGCGAACGGATCCTCAACGACCCCGTAGGTGTGGACGAATGGACGATGGATGACATGCTTAACGCCATCGGAGAACGATACCTCATGGCTTCGACTTGCCCCTGCTTCACCTCAAGCGACGGAAACGAAAACCGAATCAACTGGCTCCTCAATAAAGTCAAGGAATCCAATGTTCAAGGAGTCATATATTACGTTACCCGAGGCTGCATGCTCTACGCGATGGAGTACACTCGAATCAAAAAAGCCCTAGACAAAATCAACATTCCTACGTATTACCTAGATACTGAATACACCCGGGAAGACGTCGGGCAAATGAAAACCCGTGTTGAAGCATTCCTCGAAATGCTAACCGCACGTGTCGACATATAGAGGCAAATTTGATGATAACTCTGGGGTTGGACCTTGGCACCCAACGGGTAAAAACAGTAATCCTCAAAGACAGCGCGGTCGTTTCAAGGGGGCAAGCTTTTTCTGGTTTTGATGCGGCAAAAGCAGCGGAAGAAGCAATCACCGAAGCATTAAGCGAAGCCAACCTAAACCGTCAAGATATAGTCTACTCAGTTGCTACGGGCTCATCTATGGAGAACGCACCTCAAACCGACAGCAACATTAGCATGATGGGTGCAGATGCAAAGGCTGGCGTTTTCTTTTTCCCGAAAGCCCGAACTATAATTGACATCGGCGCAGAAGAAGCCCGAGCGATCAAATGCGATGAAAAAGGCGTGATGATGGACTTTGTAATTAACGAACGATGCGCTGCAGGTGCAGGAGCATTCATCGAGTCGATGGCAAGAGCCCTGGAAGTCAAGCTTGAGGATATGGGCCCTCTTTCCCTCAAAGCTGAGCGGGCAAGCCCCATAAACGCCTCATGCGTCATTTTCGGCGAATCCGACGTCGTCACCCTAATCCACCGCCAAGAATCTAAACCCGAAATCGCCCGCGCAGTCTTCGATGCAATGGCCGACCGAATCTCCTCCATGGTACACCGGCTCGGCATAAACCCCGACGTAGTTCTCATCGGCGGCGTCGCCAAAGACGTCGGTTTCCTCGCATCCCTGAAAAGGAAATTGGGCGTGGAGATTCTCATTCCCGAGTTTCCCGATTACGCAGGCGCATTAGGAGCCGCTTTAGCGGCAGCAGCCCGAGCAAAGGAGGCGCAAAAATGAAGGAGTCAAGCAGCGTGATAGATGAACTTGAATTTTGGCGTTGGCGAGAATACAACCGCATCATAGAAGGCAAACACTGGACAAACAAAGACATCATCACAGCAGGCGTTGACGTCGGCTCCGTCGGATCCAAAGCCGCCATCATGGTCAACGGCGAAGCCTACTCGTGGGGTGTAACGCGGACGGGTTCCAACAGTCCAGAGAGCGCAAGCAAAGCTTTAGGTTTGGCGCTGCTGGGTACAGGGCTAAAAGTCAGTGACCTCAAATACACCGTGGGCACGGGGTATGGGCGAGTTAACGTTCCCATGGCCAACAAAGCTATCACCGAAATTGCCTGCCACGCGAAAGGCGCAAACTACATTTGGGGACCCAGCGTGCGAACAGTTCTTGACGTTGGTGGGCAAGACATCAAAGCCATCCGAAGCGACGAGACAGGAAGAGTAGTCTCCTTCCTCATGAACGACAAATGCGCCGCAGGGACAGGCAGAGGCATGGAAGTCTTCGCCGACCTGATGAAGATTCCAATCGAAGAAATCGGCGCCATCTCACTAAAAGTCGACGAAGAACCTCCTCCAGTCAGCTGCACCTGCGTGGCTTTCGCAAAGACTGAGGCAATCGGGCTGCTTCGCAAAGGCTGGTCAAAAGAAAAAGTCCTTGCTGCCTACACACGGGCAATGGCGGTACGCATGGCTAATCTGATCAACAGAGTAGGCTTAGAAAAAGAACTCGTCATCACGGGGGGGCAATCCAAAAACATCGGAATCGTCAGCCGAATAGAAGTCGTTCTCGGCGTGAAATGCCTGCCCATGCCAAACTGGCGAGAAAAAGGCTTGGACCCCATGGTTGCAGGCGCTTTTGGTGCGGCGCTTTTCGGCAAAGCTCTCTACGAAAAAGCGCAGAAAACCTAAGGGAGGTAAACGGCTATCATCACACATTATGGCTACAGCGACGGTTCAGGCGAATATTACATAACCATTGACGCTGACAAATGCACGGGTTGCGGCAAATGCGTCAAAACATGCCTACAATCAGCGCTTCAGCTTGAAACCATGTTCATAGACCTCGAAGATAAAACCGTAGCATCGGTAACAGAGGAACACCGCAAGAAAATAAAATACACCTGCGCACCCTGCAAACCCGAAAACAACAATACCCCCTGCGTTTTAGCCTGCGACGGCAAAGCGATCAACTGCACTTGGAACCCCCAATAGAATTGAGCCGCCTTTTTCATCAACTTTTTGCAGTGGTGGTTTTGAAACTGCTGGTCGCGTTAAAGTCGAAGCGTAGAAGTCTGTGTTTGCATTTGGTGTCTTGGCAACCATATAGATAGAGGTTGGGGTTGCCGTAGTTGACAGTTAAGGGATGGGCGTTTGATTTGCAGTTTGCGCATTGTGGAGCTCGCACCTGGTCGTTTAGGACGCATCCTTGTAGAAGAAGAACGCTCCATGGTTTCTCCCTAAGGGATGTAAGCAACGAAAAATCACCTCTGCAAAACAGGGATTGCCTTTATTCGGACTGCCAAACCCGCCTACAGAGTAGGTGTAGACGCATAAATTGGTTTGTGATTGTATTACAACAACAACGCAAACACCACACCCAAAACTTACCGACTAAGAAAAACCAAAAACAAGCAAAACCCAAAACCAAAAACCAACGGCAAAAAACAAATCTTTCCTCAAGTTTTTGTGTCCTTACTCTAGATACTTATGGCGATTTCATAAGTTAGTTAAATACCGTTCAACAATCTGTGCAGTGTAAATCTGGAGGAAAAAGTATGAAAAATCTTGGAGAAAAAGACAGGAAAGAACTAGAAGCCAAAATGGCAAGCGCCTTTCAAGAAAATATTGGCGAATTGTCAACAGAATTGCGTGAAATATTGCTAGATGACATGGTC
>JBEKPM010000083.1:0-10412 GCA_049520735.1 Bathyarchaeia archaeon
AGAACATTTCTTCTTTGAAAAATATATCTAAAGAGGAAAACCGTTGTCAGAAACAGACGTAAAAGCACGTGCCTCAAAAAAGTACGTGCGAACCTTTATTTTTTCCATGCGCACAGGCACACCAATCGAGAAACTCCATGTAGTGACCAAGCTTTTCATGATTGTTGTCATATCGACTTTAACTCTTTACATGTTTGATATTCCTGTTTCACGCGGCGGCCCAGACTTCATCGGGGTTGGCCTTTTGCTTGTTCTCGTGTTCAGCCTTCTGGCAATCTCCAGAACCGCTAAGTACCTGGTTAACTCGTACTTGATACTTTCCATACCTGTCATCTTAGCCCAGTTCTTCTGGTGGCTTTTCTTCAGCGAGTCGCTTCCAGGAGCCAAAATGACGTTTTACTTATGGCCCGGATTCGTGCCGATAGGAGTTTCAACTCTCGTATTCGTCGGAACCTTTGTTTTGGTTTACTTTAAAACCCGAAGCATAACGGTTTCACTTGCACCTGCCGTCCTTCTGTGGTGGTTCACCATCATGCCCAGCGTCCTAGTCCACTCCTCTTTAGCGACATGGATAAAGTTCCCGCTTGGAGGAACTTACTCTTTTTCGCTGCCTCAGTGGTCAGCTTACATTGGGTTCGCTAAGGCCCTGGGGTACGCAATTTTGATCTACACATCGTTTCTTTTCCTTCTAACGACAAGAGACGTCGAAATCGGAGGAGCACTTCGACAGTTGCGGGTGTCGTTCAGAAAGGCTTTCTTCGTTATGCTGATGTTCCGAAACCTAAACACCATCTTGCTTGATTATGAAAGCATCAGAATGGCTCAGATTGCAAGGGCTTCCAGCGTGATAAGAAGTGGAATATTGCCGCGGATGAAGGATTTGGCATATGTTTCCATTCCCTTGGTGGCAACAATGATTAGACGGTCTACAGAGATGGGTGTGGCGCTTTACGCCAGAGGTTTCGAAGCGTCAAAAGGCATGACGGACTACAAAGAAACCAAACGATTAAGCGGCGTCGATTATACCATAATGGCGCTTTTGATCGCTTTCCTAATATACGAGGTCATCCTTGGACACTCCATCACCGCCTTATTTGGGAGGTAAAATAAAAGGCATTTCAGTCTTGGAAGTCAACGGTTTTTGGTGGAAGTACCGATCCTACGTAGGGACAGAGAATCCTTACACTCTGAAGGATTTAACATTCAAAGTTAACAAAGGAGAATTCTTCGGGATAATTGGACCCAGCGGCGCAGGCAAAACAACCCTTTGCTATGCCTTGACCGGGATCATTCCTCACGTTTTCAATGTTCCCTTCGGCAAAGAACGCGAGCACCTGAAAGGAGAAATTAGACTGTTCGGACAAACGCTTACCAAAGTCGAAGCCGTGAAAGACGAAAAAACCGGCAAAACAACTGACAAAATCGTCGGCATGAAACAAACAGCGCCAAGAGCTGGCTTATTGCTGCAAGACCCTGAGAACCAGTTTCTCAGAATGGATCTGCTTCACGAAATTAGCTTCGGAATGGAGATGCTGCAGCTTCCTGAAAGCGAAATTGAGCGAAGAGCCAAGGAAGCGTTGGAAATTGTGGGCTTAGGTAACTTGTGGCCTATCGCGGACCTAGTCCATCCAAACGATTTGTCAGGCGGACAAAAACAGAGGGCTGCTATCGCTTCATTCATTGCTCTGCGACCTGAATTACTCGTGTTGGATGAACCCATGTCTAATCTTGATCCAGAGGGCAAGCTAAGCATAATTCAAGCTATTGACAGAATAAGAAATGAGTTTGATATAACGATAATTGTTGTTGAGCATAATCCCGAGGTTATGCAAAAGTACGCTGATAAGGTGCTGGCACTGAACAATGGGCAAGCAATCGCGTATGGAACCGTCGAAGAAGTTTATTCGCAGCAAAAACTGTTCGAAGAAAACGGACTTTACGCCTCCGACATTGCAAGGATCGGGTGGCAAACGGGTCTCACCTGCAATGGAAGAGTCCCCTTTACCGTCGACGAGATGGTTGAGGCGTGTGAATGCAAACATGAACCAATCTTGAAAGACATTGAAGATTACCAGCTGGATGAGAATGCTGAAGAAATAATTAGCATCAAAAACCTTGATTTCTCTTACGAAGACGGGACACAGGCTCTCACGAATGTAAACTTCACTATAAGAAAAGGCGAGTACGTGGGTCTTATCGGACAAAACGGGGCAGGCAAATCAACCGTATCCAAAGTCATCAGCGGCTTATACAAAAAGTTTCAAGGCGAAGCAAAAGTCATGGGTCAAAACCTACGTGATAAAAAAGTGATCCAGAAAATCCCTTGCTATGTTGGATATGTTTTCCAGAACCCTGACAACCAGATTTTCATGCGCAAAGTCTACGATGAAGTAGCGTATGGCTTAAAGAACCTCAAGGTTCCTCAGCAGGAGATCGACCAAAGAGTCAACGATGCATTGAAAAGTGTGGGTTTGCTAGCGAAGATAAACGAAGATCCGATGTTTTTGGGAAAAGGCGAGAAACGGCGGCTAACTGTGGCGTCCATTTTGGCGATGAACCCTAAAATCATGATTGTCGACGAGCCCACCACAGGTCAGGATTTCCGCATGTCCGAGGACATAATGACCCTGCTTGAAGAACTCAACAGGTCGGGAACAACGATTCTGGCGATAACGCATGACATGACGCTTGTTTCGGAACACACGAAACGGGTCATAGTTATGCATGAGGGCACAGTGCTCTACGATGGCTCCACAAGAGGATTCTTTTCAAATGAGGATTTGCTTCAAAAATCGGGAATAATACCGCCTATGGCAGTAAGGCTCAGTCACGCCTTCATGAAAAAGCATCCGTCTTCGCCATGCCTTCTGAACGTCAACGAATGGGCCACAGTATTGGAAAAGACAGGTATTAAATAAAGAATCTTTTAAGAAAAAACGGTCCCCCCCAAGCCTTCTTTTGTTGTCTCCAGTTGTTTTTGAAAATTATATATAAGAGTGGTTACAAGTGTTGGGGCAACAGCATCGATTGTTTGGGAGAGAATGGGGTTTGGATGAAGTCCTAGATATGTTGGATAAGACCGCTAAACGGATTCAGAAAGTTGTAGAACAGTCAGCTCTCTACCAGCAGATCATGCAGGCGCCCGACGCTTCGGACGACCAGAAAATTAAAGCATTCATAAAGAAAACCCGTTACTTAGACCAGCTTGAAACATTAAACTCACAGTTGAGCCTGCTGTATATGCTGCAGATTTTCGCGTTCAAGGTTAATGTGCTTCAAGTTACAGTTGAAAAAATGAATGAGCAACTAGTGAAATCGGGTATTCTGCTCAAGACAAGCGAATTGGATGAGGTAAAAAAGAACATTGACGCACTCAAGATTCTCATAGAAGCGCAATATGAGTCGATGAAGGAAATTCGGGAAACCAAAACCAAAGCTTTAGACTACATCAAATAAACAATGTTTCTTTCCTTTCTCTTGAAAGGAGTAGCTTCTTTAAAGTGGAGAAAGATTGGTTGGCCTCATTGTAGAGACTACACACTACGTGTTATGGCAATAAAAAGTGCAGCCTGGTGGTTTTTTTCACCACTCATGCCTGCGATAGGTTTGTTTGGCTTATGCTACTATCTTTTCCCAGCTTGTAACTAAATCAAGAACTTCTTGGCCTGCTTTGCCGCCGTAGCTCTTGAGGCGTTCGCGAGTGTCTTTTTGAGCGATTGCAGCTTTCTGGAACTCAATCATCTGTGCAGCTTTGTCTGTCAAGTAGAGTATTCCGTCTACGCCTGCTCTTGCCATACGGACTGATACTGTTAAGAGTTCACTTGGAGTTGGGGTTTCACGTGGGTCGTCGCCGGGGCCGATAACGTACAGTGCAATGTTCAGTTTGACGTCTTTGAAGAGTTTCTTGAAGTTGCGTGTCAGCATTTCCCAATACCAAGGTGTAGCGTAGTTTTTGCTGAACATGACGACGAGAAATTCATCGGTCAGCGGGGCTAAGTCATCAAAGTTAACGCCGAAGCGTTCATAATTCGTAACTGGGTCTGGAAGGACACCGATGACAAACTTGCTTTTTGCTCTGTCGCGTACACGCTCACTTACCAGCGCCATGTAATCAGTGATTTCTTTTCTGCGCCATTCGTACCAGCTCAATCCGCTTTTCTTATGTAGTTCTTGGCAACGTGGGCATATGCAGTGTCCGTGTTCTGCGAAGTGGATGCTATTCAGCCAGATTCCTGGACTTTTGCGTGCAACGTCCTCGATGTAGTCAAGCTGCTCAGCGCGGTGCTCAGGTTGCGTTGCGCATAATACGTCCCATCTGACGTTGAAGTTATCGTTGGTTCTCCATGATGGACCCAGCGCTGACTGAGAAATCCAGTCTGGATGGTTGCGAGCGGTAACGTTGTCTCCGAAAATTGCGATGTTGCTGTGCATGTCGGGTTTTGGCGGTAATCGTCTGCCTACTTCGGGTTTAACTCGGAAAAGGTCATAGTCGAAGCCTTCAACTTTCTTTGCTTCAAACATGTATGTGCCGAATTTCATCTTGATTCTACCTTTTTAGAATCCAAAACGTTTGGCGATGTTATAAAGTTTTGCTAAATTAACGCAGAATAGGTTACAAAAAAACAAAATCCTGCAGTAAGATTGTTTAATGTCACCGAGAATCGAATTCAAGTCGTCCGACGATTCAGTTAGCCCGAACAGTTTTGCGTTATGCGATAGGTCCAGAAGGGTACCGTCCAATGGCGTCAAGAATTTCTTCCGCCGTTGTCTTTTTGCCGACGTTCCGCACCAAATCCCTTGCGACAAGTATCCCAACGAGTTGGTTCTGCTTCAGAACTGGGAGCCTCCTGATTTGGTGGCCTGACATCAAACGCGCTGCATCCCTAATTGAGGCGTCAGGGTCAACTGTAACGAGGTTTGTTGACATTATTTCAGATACTTTGACGTCTGAAGAAACACGTTTCGCCACAATTCGCCTCACGAAGTCCCGTTCAGTAACAATCCCAATTGGAGCAAACTTGTCTGTGACTACTAAACAGCCTATGCCTTTGTCAGACATGAGTTCAGCTGCTTCAAAAACGGTTTGATTAACATCGATGGTGACCACATTTTTGGTCATAATGTCCTTAACCGCAGGCATAAAGCATCAAATCTAGAATTAGGGTCTTTTGCGATAAAAGTATTGTTAATATTAACTATTCCTGCTTCTGCTCACCGTTCCCAAAACCAGACTTGATAGCCACCCCAACTTCAACCGCGTCCTACATTGGGTTAGTCAAAACACACTACCCATTTATCTTTTCCACGTGATGATTCTTGAGTTAATTGGAACCTATTTGGGTTGGCAACTAGAAATCTTTGCTTTGCCGCAAGTGCTGGAATTCCCAGTTTTGACAGCGCTGACATTTGCGGCGACATGCTTGATACTTTACCCGCTGCTGAAAATAAAGTACGTCAAAAGATTAATCGGCTAGCAGCCGTTGCCCATTTCGCCCGACCGTGGAAAAGCATTTAACCTCTTAATCCAACATCATGTACGAGTCGTCAAGTAAGAGAGAGGGAAACAAAGTGCCGATAAAGTATTTTGAAGCGCCAGAAATCAAAAAACAGGTTAACCAACTGGTGGAAGAATGCGAGTTTTACCATGTGGCGCCTCAGTACGTTCACTGTTTCCGAAGCAAAGGATCTAAAGCAAAACGCACAATTGCACGCATCCACGGCCTAGGAAAAATCTGGCAAGAAGCCATAAACCTGCCGCCATCCTATGTTATCGAGGTAATTTCAGAAATATTCGACAAGCAAACCGAAGAGGAAAAAGAAAAAACTCTCATTCACGAATTGATGCACATTCCAGGCGGGTTCAGCGGCGGTTTCCGACCCCATAAGGGGTATGTTGAGCGAAAAAACGTTGAAGCGGTCTACAAGAAACTTCAGAGCAATCGGGCTACCAAAAAGCAGAGACCCCTGTTTTTCGGGTAACGAGCCAGAAAACTTGCCGTTTTCATCATTATCTTTTTAAGTTTCGGAGGCTGGATAATGGAAAGTTGCAGCTTCAACAGCAAAAAAGCTGTAAACTTAAATAGTTACGGAAACGGTTTAAGAGTAAAAAAAGTCCTTAACCCAACAGAATTGAGGTTTAGAAATGCGACACGTTATGAAAAGTCTAAAGCATAACGGCATATTCGTTCCAGTTTACGATTACAAGAGCTTCAGCGTCAAAATCAAGGGTCAAACCCTAAAGTTGATGCCTAAAACCGAGCAGATGGCGGTTGCGTGGATAAGAAAAAGTCTATCTACGATATCACCGCCAGACAAAGTTTTCAAACACAACTTCATGCGGGAATTTCTCGGCCAACTAAAGCACGAAAACCCCTCCGCAGTCTTCTTAGACCAATTTATCCCGAGTTACCTGAAGGGCATCGAACATCCTGAAACCCAAAATAGCAGCGACGAAATCGACTTCAGCCAAGTGTGCTCCTTCATCGAAACAGAAAAAGCAAAAAAAGAAGCTTTAACCAAAGAAACAAAAAAACAGCAAGCCGAAGAACGCAAAGTCAAACGGTTGGAATTCAAAGAAAAATATGGCTACGCGGTACTTGATGGGCAAAAGCTGGAGATTGCCAACTGGACTTCGGAGCCATCTTGCCTTTTCGCAGGACGGGGTGATCATCCGCAGCGTGGAAAATGGAAGGACGGCCCAAGCGAAGGGGACATTGTTTTGAATTTGCCGCCTGATGTGCCTGTTCCAGCAGGAAATTGGAAAGGCGTTGTTTGGGAACCCGACAAAATGTACGTTGCCAAATGGGAAGACAAGCTTACGGGCAAAATCAAGTACGTCTGGTTCAGCGATACCGCGTTTCTGAAACAAAACCGCGAGAAAGAAAAATTCCAAAAAGCAGAAACGTTGGGCAAACAAATCAAAACAATCGAGCAGCACATCCAGAGGAACTTGGATTCCAAAGACGAAGACAGACGCAAAGTCGCCACTGTCGCCTGGCTTATTTTTGCGGTCAACATGAGGGTAGGCGACGAAAAGGACCCTGACGAAGCAGATACCGTCGGCGCAATCACTCTCAGAGCGGAACACGTGAAAGTTGATGGAAGCCAACTGAACTTCCATTTTCTGGGAAAAGACAGCGTGGAATGGGATAAAACTCTTTCAGCACCGCCAGAAGTCATTCGGAACATTCAAAATTACATGCAGACAAGCAAAGAATACCTTTTTGAAGGCGTCGACTCCAAGAAGGTCGCCCGCTTTCTCTCCGAGAAAATACCCAAGCTCTCAGCCAAAGTTTTCCGCACTTGGAAATGCACCACCACGCTTGAAGCCTCGCTTAAAGAAGCAACAGACCAGAAAAAAGTGACGAAAGAATCACCGGACTACAAAAAAACCTATTATGCAAAATTAGCCAACTACGAAGTGGCAGTTGTGGCAAACCACAAGAAAAAGGTTCCGCCGACATTCGACCAGCGACTAGAGAAAAAAGAAGCCAACCTCAAATCGCTTGAAGCCCAGTTGCAAGCCAAGAAGGCGGCGGCCAAAAAAACCGAGTCCCTTGAAACCCGAATTGAACGAGCGAAACTGGATTTAGAGCTGACCCGGCTAACCAAAGAATACAACTTGGGCACATCGCTCAAATCGTACATTGACCCAACGGCTTATGTTAAGTGGGCTAAGAAAGTCAAGTTCGACATAGAAAAATTCTACCCTAAAACCCTACGCAACAAATTCAGCTGGGCGCTGCAGAGCAAAACTCAAGCGCAGCCATGCGAGTGCATAACTGCATGAGCATCAAAGAAACAAAAGACGGCACAATTATCACAATCTTTGTTAAACCAAACGCCCCAAAATTCACAGTTGAATTAGACGGAGACGAAATCGTTGTCCACAGCACAGAAGAACCAGTTAAGGGCAAGGTAAACAAGGAAATTTTGAAAGAATTGTCAAAGCTTTTGCATGCCAAAGTGGAAATTTCCTCTGGTGCGACATCAAAACAGAAGCAACTCTTCGTTCACGGTCTGACAAAACAACAAGTCGCGGAAATTCTGAACTGTTGATGTGTACAACTGGATATATTACGATATTCGAAACATCCTTTTTATTGCATAAGCGCTTAGTCGGTTATGTAAAAGTTGAGCTTCGAAGAGGGAGGGACAAACACCCTCGCCTTACCCCAAAACCCAACTATTTTGTCCACAACAATTTTGATTTAAAATTTTTTTGCCTCACACTGGATTTTCAAGGAGCCAATCCAAAAGCGGTTTAAATCTAACCTTATCCGAGTTTATTTTTCGGGTTTCTGAGACATCCTTTGTTAGAATAAGTGAAAGACTTGGTTTTAGCTCATTAATGCATGAGGTTAACCCTGCAACTTCCCTTCTTTCCGTCTCGTTTCTGCTCAGGTCGTAAACCACTTGGTATGCTTCGTCAACATCGCGTCCCCGTTTTATGATAAAGTCAACTTCTTCGCCAGCCTTATTTCTCCAATAACAGATTTCTTGGGCTTTTAGTCTCCTTTTAAGCTCAAGAAACACAGCATTTTCGTATAGCTTCCCCCAATCAACTTTTCCAGTGGTTGCGTACAAGAAGCCAATGTCCCCGCAGTAGGCTTTTCGTGGGTAAATCGAGCGAGCTTTGATGCTGTGGGAGAATACAGGAATAAAGAAGAACAGGTAACTGGCTTCTGCATAATTCTCAAGCTTCAGCAGTTTCTCCTTTCCTATTTTGTATCCTAAGCTTTTGAAGAAGTTTAGGCACTTTGATGCTGAGAAGTAAGTACTTTGAACCACGCATCTCCCGAAGGTTGCAACTATGGAGGGGTCTTCATGGGAAACCTCTGCTACGTCAAGACCAACAATATCTTTGAAATATGAGTCAAGAATTCTTGTCTTATCCAAATAATCATCAGCAAGAACAACTTCAGGGAACCCCCCGAACTGTAGGTACTCCGAAAGTGCACGCTCTAACCTTCCTTTTCCAGCGGTGGTTGCCTCGATTTCAATTTTCTTGAAAACTATAAACTCTTTGAAAGAAAGCGGAAAAAGCTCAAGCGGCAAAATGCGACCTCTCAGCGGCTTACTTGGAACGACCAGTCGTCTCCGTGATGAGCCGACCACGAGGCGCAACCTCCCCTTAAGTAGTTCGTGTGTTCTCGCGAGCCATCCGCTCCAGTCGTCGGCACTTGTTATTTCGTCAAGCAGCATGTAGCCCTCGTCGCCGAACCATTTGAGAATTTCATCCAGAACCTTTTTTTCGGCGCCTAGTCGGCTGTCCTCAACGTTTATGTAGCAAACCTTTTTGCCTTCTCTTGCCAACTTCTGAGCTATCAACATTAGAACGCTTGATTTGCCACAACGCCTAATTCCGGTTATGGCAACTATCTTAGACTGAGAATTGTTTATTATCACGTCTAAATCGATGTCTCGCTGGATTAGGGTTCTTCTTAATGCATATGTGTTCCATTCGTCGAAAATTCCCGAAAGAGCCATAATCGTTCTATAGCAGAACAAGATTTATGCTTTTCTGTTCTATAGCAGAACAATGTTAATCGATGAGACCCTCAGAAACAAAAATCAAACCAAAACAAACTCTAAGCGGAACCCACCGCCCATTAGGATAACTCTTCTTTACAACAGGAAACCATCACAAAAATGGATGGGGAAGTTTAGCTTTGCTGTTTGAATCTAAGCATGGCTGCTATGCCGCCGAAAGCGTTCTTGAGCATCTGCCCCTCTTCGGTCTCAGTCGAAATGACCTCCACATCCGTGTTGGAAAGCTCTGCAAGTTCTCCCAAGTCGTCAATTACATCTTTCTTCTCCAAAATCGTCATGGATGGCGCGCTGCATTTTGCACAGGGTTTGCCGACTAGTCCTTGCTCGAAAGCCTGCAGTTCCTGAGCTTTTACGGTGTGTTGTTCCTCGTAGCCGCATGCGCTGCATTTCACAATGACGCGAATCAGATCCAAGCTTTCGGACATAATAAGCAGACGGACTGCTCCCGCCTGAAGAAGCCGCCTTACTTCCGCTTCGCCGTAAGTTATCATACCTGTGTCGTGCCCGACTTCGTAAAGGAATTTCTGCATGATTTGTTTCTCTTCGATGTAGCGAACTTTCTTCATGATTTCAGGAGCTTTATCCATTACTTCCTTGACGCCTTGTTCCTCCACGTAAGCCGTGTCTACGACGTCAAGAATCTTGTCCTTTAATTGGTAGTTCAGGTAGCTGCCTTTATCAAAATCATACTTCGTCGGACCTGGACCACCAAGAATAATTCCTTTCAAAGTATCAATTGGCAGGAAAGTCTCGTTCGCATGAGCGCCGACACGAGTAAAATACTCGTTCAGCTGCATGTCCCGCAGACGTTCGTATCGCCTGGCTGACTGTCCGCCTGCCTTAGTTTTGCCTGTGACACC
>JBEKPM010000084.1:0-14414 GCA_049520735.1 Bathyarchaeia archaeon
CGCGCAGCGACCAAATCGTTCCATTGAGGCTCCGAACTACCTAACTCAACAAACATAATGGGCAAATCTAAGGTTGGACCGTGATGTGTGCTTTCATATGTGACTTCATAGTTAAGGTTCAATTCCTGTTTTAAGCTGCAAAATGCCTTAAGCGCGGTTTGCATGGCAGCCCCTGGTGCAATCGACAGGGTACCAGGTAAACCTCCAAGTTCGGCTCCACCAAAGTTTCCCGTCGTATGAACAGAAAGGGTTGGTTTGCCGCTTTGACTGCTGTGGCGCGAAATGAAGACAATTAGCTGAGCGTTTGGGAAATCCTCTCCGAGACATTGAGATTTCACTGCTTCTCCTTTAAGCGTTAGCAAGCTGGTCTGTTTACCGCCGATTTCAGCAACATAGACAGGGGTTTCCTGATACGTCTGCGCTGTCTTTTTGAATGGGTAGTGCTCAAGGACGCTTTTGGCTATGTTCACGCCAGCAACGTCGCAACTTGAGTGAACAAGCAGGATCATACGGGTACTTCCCATATCTCTTAGTTTATTCCTTGTAAAAAAAGTTGTTAACATTTGCAAAACAGTCGCGTTTGCTGTCAAACATAAAACGTTTTTTGAAAAGATTCATCCTTTCGCCCGCCCAGATTCTACATAAAGCTTATAATTGCTAAAAAGATTCAGCGTACTGGGTAACAGGAAAATGCATCTGATCAATTTCAAAGAGTTGTCAAGCCAAGACCTTAACGCAATTATTGATTTGGGCATTGATACAAAGCGTAACCCGAAGAAGTATCGTAAAGAGTTCGACGGCAAGTCTGCCGCATTGATTTTTCAGAAAACGTCTACTCGGACAAGAGTTTCCTTTGAAGTTGCCGCTACCCAACCTGCTAAAGATGGCTGCGGCTTCCCGTGTCCCCGTCATAAATGGCTGCGATGACAGATACCATCCGAGCGAGATTATCGGAGATTTGATCACGATAAAAGAGAAGAAAGGGACACTTAAAGGTGTCAAACTCGTCTACATCGGCGTACACAACAACGTCTGCAACTCACTCATCGAAGGCTGCATCAAAACAGGAGTCAAATTGACAACTGTGACGCCGTTTTTTAACGAAGCCGCGCGAGATGAGGAGTTAATGGCGGAAGCGAAGAAGTCTGGCCTGTGGAAGTCGACCTTAGACGCTAAGAAGGCTGTTAAGGATGCGGATTTCGTTTACACGGACACCTGGATTGACATGGAGTTTTTCACTGACCCCAAGTTCGCCGCGGAAAAAGAGAAAAGAATCAAACTTATGATGCCGTACCAGATCAACGCTGAACTGCTAAAAGGCAGCAAAGCCAGCATCATGCATGACATGCCAATCCACCGCGGATACGAAATAAGCCTAGAAGCCATCGACAGCCCCAACTCGGTGATTTTTGAACAGTCAGAAAACCGCTTATACTCCGCAAAAGCGATAATGCTAAAGCTGCTAACGTAGAAATGCCAAAACTAAATGCTGAAATACGTCAAAGTTTGGCTGGAAACAGCGGGCAAACACTTTCGGAAGCCAAGATAAACTGTACAATCAGCCTAGATTTTTTATTCAAGCCAAACCGTCTCGGGCAAATCTTTGAAATGCCTATCGCCTGTTAAAACCTTTGAATTCAATGACTTGCTTATGGACAACACTATGGCGTCAAATAAACTGGGAACGTTTAACCTTGATTTTCTGGCGTCCGCCGCCATTACTAAATAACATTGTGCTGCGGCGACGGCAAGTTTAGAATCTACACAAATAATTTTGGTAGAATCAACTATTTGCGTTATCCATTCGTTAACAGTTTTGGCCTCAATGCCTTCTCGGATAAACTTTCTTGCAACCTCAGCTAATACCGTCTCGGGAGTGTAAACTTCATCCGCATTTTCTAAAATATCGTCTACTTTACGGCCTTTTTCACTTCCGAGGAAGTGCTCGATCCAAGCGTAGGAATCAACTACGATCTTCACCGCGGTCGGCCTCTGTGAAAGATTTAATTCTGCCACGAGCTGCACCGAATGATTTTTCCAGTATGGCTTTCCTTTGTTTTTTTACGAGGGTTTGGATTGCTTCATCGAGACTTTGGGCGCCTAGCTTTTGCCGCAGATTTTCGAGTGTTTCGGCTGTTTTCTTAGAAACTCTTATGGTAGTTGTTTCAGTCATGACGACACTAACCAATATACCATTAATACAAGTAAATAAATATACTTGTATACAAGTTACAGTGCATTTTAAGTTACACAAATTTATAACCGTGGAAGGCGCAGTACCTTTTGATGACTCATCTTGTAGCTTTCCTCAGGGGAATCAACGTCGGAGGACGCACAGTTAAGAAAGAGAAACTTCAAGAAGCCTTCGCTTCGTTGAGCTTTCACAACGTCTTCACGTTTAGGCAAAGCGGCAACGTGATTTTCGAGACGGAAGCCTCAGATGCGGAATATCTCAAAAAGCGAATTGAGGAGAAGCTTCGGGGCGTGCTCGGTTACGATGTCGCCGTTTTTATTCGGACAATTTCGCAGCTTAAGAACATAATCGACCAAGACCCCTTCAGGGGCCAGCCAACGGAAGGCTCAAGTTTTTTGGTTACTTTGCTCCCCAATTTGCCATCCAAGTTCCCTTTGCAGTTGCCCTTGATTATTCCCAAATCAACTGCTGAAGTCATTTCGGCTATGGGCACGGAGGTTTTCAGCGTGACCCACGGCGGCGGAGAGGGCGCGCTGCCTAACCCATATGTGGAGTCAAGGCTGAAGGTGAAAGCAACAACCCGAAACATGAATGTGATTAAAGAAATCGTGGAAAAGTTCGGCAGAGAAAAATAGCTAAAGATGATGGCTGGCTTATTGTTTTAGGAGTTTGGATCCATTTTTGTTGTGGATTTTGGTTACAAATAGTAGGAACCCCTATAGGCGGCTTCGGGAACCTATTTACAATGGAAGTTTGATGTAAATACTAGCTACCCTTACAGGGTCGCTCTGTCTCTCTCACAGCCCACCCCTACGGTTTACTAGATGATCCAAATAGGCAAGCAGGCAATCGCTTTTAGCTTACGGGTTGGGTTTTTGTTGAATCTTGCCGCAATCGTAGCATTTTCCGTCATGAACGCAAACAACGCCGCCGCAGCTTAGGCACCGAAACCTCTCAGCCTGAACCTTCAGAAACTCATCCATCCCCGTGGCTTTTAGCAATTTGAGGTTTTCCACCATACTCATGCCATAGCGTTCCCTGTAGCGTTTATCGAGGTGTGCGAGTTTTTCGCAGGGCATTGTTTCGCATTCGCTGCAGGATTGGACTTCGTGGTGGGTTAGTTTCTTGCAGGAACGTTTGATGTAGCAGTTTTTGGCTCGGGGTTGGCAGCCTGCGCAGTAAGAGATTTTGCCTCTTACCCGCGGTACTTGGTGTGTGTAAGCCAAATAGCCTTTGCAGATGCCACAGTTCATGCCGCATGGCGCAATAAGTTCGGGGGCAAACGGCTTGGCGGTCATAGCTAATATTTGGTTTGTTTGGAACTTAACATTTTTGTTTTTTCTCAAAACCTAATTTCCTATTTATTGATTTATTCAACATATTTCGCCTTTGATTTCAACGCATATCACTTTTTCAAATCTTCTCGAATTTTTGGTTGTTGTTGATGTTGCTGTTGATATTGTCATTTTGAAATGTACCAAAAACCTGCTATAGAAGTAACATTCACTGATGCAGTTGAGTTGTTCTGGAACAAAAGCCAGTAGGTTCCGCCGGGGTAGGGCGACGCGCTGATGGTGCCGTTGGTTGAAAAGCCGCTGTCATAGAAACTTATTGTTCCAACTCCTAAAGGTAAGCTATGTCTGCTTTGCCAGTTCGAAAACGCCGCGTTGTCCCAGATGAAAACTCGAAAACCACTTGAATTTGTTGGGGAAACGCTGAAATCGCCAGTTACGTGGCAAGTGGAAATGTCTGCGGGGATTGTGAAGTTGTAAGCATTGTATGAGTCAGCGTTGACAACGAAACTTTCGTTAACTATTGTGTAAATTGGAGGCGTGTAAATAGGATGATTTGCATGTAATGGATATAGAGCGACACCAGAAACTACAATAATTAATATTGCAATAACTACGAAAATTGCCCTTACCCTCTGATACCTCTTCTCATCCATCATGAGGCCTACTAAGCATATTCCAACTTTGATAACTCTATTTAATATTTGTGAAACTCTCCTACTCTCCTCGAGAAACATAACGAAAGGGCGGGAACGCTATTAGTTGGATAATCTAAAATCATACTTATGCTGGCGCTCATTTGCTAAAAGACAAATCAGTTAGGCTTAACTTTAAGCGGAGATATGCATATGAATTCAACTGGAGTAGGAATTATTGAAGAAAAAAGACAGCGTAGAAGTAAGTGAAGCAGAAACTTTTGAGTCCTACAATGAGAAGTTGAGAAAGAAGTACGGTGACAACTGGCTAGGAAAAGGCAAGTGTACGGGACTCGAGTTTAAGCGTTGGTTAGCTTTACGCGATAATAAAACAGAAATTCCGTGACGGACGCTCAGAATTGGGTTAAACGCAAACACTAACTATAATTATAATGGCAGTACCTAACGTAATTCTTAATTAGCGCCGAAAATCCCTGATAATTATTAACTCAGATGTGCTCAACGTCCTGCGCATAAATATATTCTGTACAGATGCAAGCGGCTAATAGTGCCTAAATAGCTCATGTGTTTAAGAAATTAAGTAGACTTCCGTTAAAAAGTAGGGTATAAATAATTTGCTGAGTAAATAAAACTAGGTAATAAGTACTTAACTAGGAAATCTAGTGACAAGGGAACAACATGGCAAAGAGCAGTGCGAAGATAGATGAGTCTCCTTCACAACTTATCGACACAAGAATTCAGGAACTAGGCGACTGGCGCGGAGAAACGTTAGCCAAAGTGCGCCGGCTCATCAAAGAGGCTGACCCAGAAGTAGTTGAAGAGTGGAAGTGGGTGAAACCAACAAACCCTGGGACTCCAGTCTGGTCCCACAACGGCGGCATATGCACAGGGGAGACCTACAAGAGTGTGGTCAAGCTCACTTTCTTCAAGGGTGCTTCGCTGGATGACCCCTCTCACATGTTCAACCAGCCTGGGACCGTCAGGCGCGCCATCGACATCCATGAAGGCGAGAAGATTGACGAGGAAGCCTTCAAGACCCTCATTCGTGCCGCTGTGAAACTGAACGCTTCCACGTCCCGCTAGTATTAAGGGAATTACCAACATAATTCAATAAGTTATGTAAAATACCTAATAATTATACTTCTACAAAAGCGTAAAGACGATCAAAGAAGAACATTACATACTGGACAATATATCTAAGGTCATAAATTAAGGTTAATTAAAAAAAGGTATCTATTAAATCCCCGGTATGTTTGCGACGAAGCCAATGCAATATGGAATGAGCCAAATGACCCAAACTACAAGACTAAACTTGTGAAAGCTTCTTAATCTTCGTTCATTGCCGCTGACCAAAGTTATAGTTGCCCAGATTGCATGGAAGAGCATCAGTACTATTGCTAAGACTCCTGTTACGGCATGAACATTCAGAAAAGTTCCATTGCTCACCGTGGAAGCCAAAATAGCCATCAATGTTGTTCCTGTTGAGTCAAAGACGAAACCGGCCCAGAAAAATGCGAGGTGTTTTGGTTTGAGAATTCTGGCAAACCTTTCGCTCCAAACGCCTATCGAGTAAAAGATTAGAGCTAAGGTTATCGCGATTGTTGAAAACAATAGAATAGTTACGTCCATCAGGTTACCAGCTTGTGTTTATTCGGATAATACTGACTATTAGTCAGTTATTATACTTTTCGTCAGCAAACATACTTAAATAAAACTTACAACAGAATCAAACAAGAAGAACAATGCCAAAAGTAATTCCAGAATACAAAGAAGCTGCCAAAGACAAAATTGTAAAGGCCGCCTTCAAAATCTTCGCAAAAAAAGGCTACCACGAATCAACAATGGATGATATAGCTAAAGAAATAGGCGTAAGCAAAGGAGCTCTCTATCAGTACTTCAAGAACAAAAAAGAACTACTCAACGAAATTGTGCTTTCCTACCACGCCATGTTCCGTGAAGTCTTGCATACCTCGTTTGAAAAACAAGATAACTCTACAATTGCAGAAGAAGGGTCAGAGGCATTGCTTAAAAAGTACCGCCTTCACCACGAGATGTTCTTTGAAGTAATCGCCATTGCAAGTCATGACGAAGAAATTAAGCAATCACTAAAAAAAGAGTATGAAAAGGACATAAAACTCATCGCAGAATACCTCCTAAAACAAAAGAAAATTGGAAAACTTGCGCTAAAAATAGAAGCAAATACGTTAGCACAACTCTACATCGCAGTGTACGTTGGAATGGCAATGAAGGTAATAATGGGTGACGATAGCGTTGAAATACATCGGGTTTGGTCAAAAGCAATAGCCACTATGATGTCATCATCAGCAGAGAAAACGCCCTAATCATCTAAAGCGCACGGCATAGAAACAATTGCATTGTATTGCTGATACTTAGACGTTTTAAATGGTCTTGGAAGCCACACATAACCCTATTTACCGGTTTTTCTTTTGTCCACGCTATCAATGCAGACATTATCCTTTTTCTTTATTATGATAGGAAATTAGAGGATTATTATTCTTTAGCGTCAGAGTTTTAAGGCCGAAGTCAAGTCTTTAGGAAACACACTTAGAGCGTTAACACGTTTGGACCCCAAACAAACGCAGCAAGAATTAAAAGAGCAGTGGAGGTTTCGCGTCATTTCTTCTTACTGGCTATTCTGGCTTATAGCTGCGATCCTTAGTTAAACCAGTCTGGGCATGTGGATTTGAAATCATTGAACCAGAAATTGGCAAGATCTTCGAGTCTTTTGGCTTCATCACGCGCTGCAGTGTATCCTTGCAGGTTTTCCCAAAGTTGCGCTAGAATGCCCTGTTCGTCTTCCGCTATGAGCGTTGTTGCCGCTTTCTTACAAATCTCCGCCAGTACTTCTAACTCTTCAGCTCCAATGAAAGCCATCATCACGTCTATCGGAATCTCCACAGCGGCATCTTTGATTTTATCTTTCAGATATTCCTTCAAGTATTCTTTTGGTAGTTTCAGCATAGCATTTGCTAATAGTTGTCGAGTGTGTTCTTCCATTGCCCGTGCAAAGTACGCCTGCTTACGTGCATCTTCATACCTCGCCTTCAAGTTAACGCATTCTTTGAAGTGCGTTTTTGCCTCTTCTTGCTTTTCAGTTTCTGGCGATCGTAGAAGTTGCGGAGTTGTTACCTCGCCAAGAACGATAGCGTCTGTTGGCGAAGGGTACGATGTGGCTTGAATCGGAACTGCTCCGGCTCCAGCAGGGAGAACTGCCACTAGGACAGCGATGGCTCCTATTATTAGAGAGAAAACGGTTAATGCTTGCGAAAAATTGAAAGTTGAGATAGGTTCAGAGACTCCTCCGCCTCCTCCACTGGTTGAGGTGCTTGATCCACCCCCAATGACTACTGGTTGAGACACGGAGCCTGAAAAAGTTCCAGAGTCTGTTGGCATATGTGCTACTGGCGCATACTCACTCGCAGATTGGTAAGCGTGGTAGAAGTCGTGTGTGAATGCACCGTTGAAACTGTAAGAATCTGATGCTCCGTCGCCGTAGCCGATGGTAACGGGATCTACATTGTACAAATCGACCCACACTCTGAAATCTATAGTGGCGCCTACTGGGATTGTTCCTCCAGCATATTCGTACGTGACTCCACCATAGGTGTAGCTTTCAACAGTGATTGATGGAAATCCGCTGCTGTCTTGCTGTGCCTTCACAGGAACAGAACTGATAAGAAAGAATGCTATTAGTCCCGCAAATAAAGCAATAGCAACCATTATTGAAACCCGACTTATTTTCCTCATAGTCATCTCATCCTCCTCTTTTTAGCAGCTGACCAATTGCTCTTTACGCCTGATCCTGAAATTGACATCGTTCCGCGAATAGCCTTATCGAAACTCGTTTGATTGATACCGAGAAACATAATGGATTGCAAAAATCCGCTAGGGTGAACATCTCCAATTGCATAAACAAGTTTGTTCAAACTGCCAGATTGGAGAAGATTAGTGCGGTTGGAAGGCATCATGAACTGGGTTCCTCCAAAATCGATGATTTTAGACCGTAGGGGTTTGAACCTAGCAACTTCTCCGGAGACCTGAGGATTCATGTTTGGCACTCCGTTCATTTCCATCACCTTTTCTCTAGCAAGCATTCGGTTTGTGGAGCGCCTCAAGGATCGTGATACTCCGCTAAAGGCGATGGCGAAGATGCTGAGCATCAATACGTAAATCGCAAAGGTCGTGGGATCTAGTGAGGTGCTCTTGGCGTCAAAAAGTCCGACCATTACGGCTGATAAGCCTAAAATGCAACCAAATATTCGAGTGATCCCCGCAGGAGCGCTGTAGACTCTCTGAATGGCCTTTTTCTGGCTCAAGGTAATGTTGACTTCGTGTGGATTCCTTTCTGCCGAGGCGGGTGGCATATTGCCGAGGTTAAGAGGCTTGGAGGACTGAAAGTTTGGAGGCAGTGGTTCAACAGTTGCCTCTTTAGTTGGAAGCTGGCGACCGCAATCACCACAGAAGCTGTAGCCCTCAGGTGCTTGTGCTCCGCAGAAGGGACAGAAACGTGATTTAGGAGAACTGTAAGCGGGTTGTGCAGGTTTTGTGTGTTGGGCGTTTTGAATCAGGGCTGTTCCGCAATCTGGGCAAAATTGAGGGTTTCCTTGAAGTTGTTTTCCGCAGGCAAAACAAAAACCTTTAGGCATTGTTATCCACCGTTCAAGTTATTTTGTTCGCGGGTTTTCTATTTACCACTTATGATTTAAGACTCATGATTCTGAGTTTTGTTACAAAATCAATTCAGGTCATAATCTTAAAATCAAGTTTCACACACACTATATACGTATAAAGAAATTTCTTAATAAGTGATGTAAAATGCCTGATAATTACATTTGAATCCCTCTCCTCCAACGACGACGATAACCTGACCGCTTGAAACGAGCGTAACTTTTTTTCCCAGACTCATAACCTTACAGTTTAGCGCCACTGCGTCGTCCAAATGTGTGAGAGATTAAGTTTTATCTACAAAAAGCACTGGTTTACAAAATTAGTTTAAATCTCCATGAACGAAAAGGTGAACTAGATTAGCGCTTTCTTGATTCTAGTAAAAAAAATGGGTTAACTGTTTGTCTGCAGACAAAAAGCTGCTTTAGAATATTTACCCGGTAGTTTTCTAACATAATTCTTAATTAGGCTGCAAAAGCCTGCGATAATTATTCTAAGATTGCATTCTTGGCGGTTCTTCAATGCCTGCCGTAAAATAGTGCTATGGCAATTAGTATTAGAATGACAGTTATTACTATAGCGACAGTGAGTAAGTAATCTGAGGAGGATAGATGCGCTGGGTTTCTTGGTGGCTCGTAATCAGTGCTTTCTTGTTATATAGAAACTGTTGATGAGGCTCCACTTACTGTTATACCATAGTTAGCCCAGTTCCATCCATTGCCTTGCTGTTTTGCGATGCTATCGATGTAAACTATCGGGTTGGTGCTGTTCGAGTTGTATAACATGTTATAACCTAATGTTTGGTTGCCTACTCCTTTAACTGTGTAGTTCAGCCAAGAGTAAGTATTTATACAGATACTTTTCTGTGGTATTCTGTGTGTAGATGTCAAATGCAGTTATGGTTATGTTGGAGTTTTCGGCTGATATAGATAGGTAGTCTACGCTGTATCCAAACTCCCATGATTCAGGTACATAGATTCCAGTGGTGCTATCGTGGGCAGGATAGTAAGTGGCTTGAATGTAAGAGGCGTTGCTAGATAGAATGATGGTTGCGTTTGAATTTGGAAGAGGAAAGTAGCTTGCTTGGGAATTAACTGTAGCCCAACCAGTCTTGGCAGATAAAGTGATTGTGCTGGTTAGGAACACTATAACAAGCATTATGGCGAAAACTTTACCCGAACTTTCCATAATTGTATTTTAAAGGTTTACTAATAAAAGATTATTCACCAAAAGATTCCTCGACCTAACGGTGAGAGGGGGTATACACACCGTGGGAAAAGGTCTACTTATTTAAGTCGGCGTTTTTTCGATTTTTAAGTATGACTCCAACTAGAGGTTGGTCGTGAATGTGAAACAGATTTTACTAAAGCTTGTTTCACGTAGGTGTTTATATTTTCTTGAAGGTCAAACAATATTGAGGCTTAAATATGACCCAAGAGAATCAGGCGAGTAAAAGTCTTGAGGAAGAGACTTTTGAAGTGTTGGTTCACCAAAACAGGAGAGATATTCTCAGGTTCATCGGAGAAAAGAAGAACACAACATTCACCGAAATTCTAAATGCGGTAAAGATTTCCGACAGCCCCACGCTTGCGTATCATTTGAGAAGCTTGAGCCAATTCATTAGGCAAGAAAAAGGAAAGTACCAACTTACTCCCATGGGGAAAGATGCTTACAGCCTTTTGCTAAGGACAAAGGCGTACGACAAGATAGCGTTCTTAAAGAAAAGAACACACAGGGTCACCTTCGATAATGCAGTTATCTGGGCTGCGGTGATTGTTGCCGCTGCATATTTAGGGGTAAATCCAGTTCTATACACTGGAATACTTCCAAGTGCAGCTTTTATCAGCTTGGCTGCGACCTACAGGCTTGTTGACACCACTGAAAACGGATGTATGTAAGCAAGAAGAACAAAATTAGCTGTAAGTTGATTCTTGTGATAGAAACTTTTAAGCTTAATAGGGTCTAAAGATTACCTGTGACAAAAATTAGTAAACGAACTTTAGTTTTTTGGGTCGTGACTGCTCTTGTGATAGGGTCTTTTTATGCTTCATTAAATGACGATATTAAACATAACTTTTTGTTTATTATTTATGGGGCTTTAGTAGGCGCATGGATTTTTGTACTTACTGGAATTGCTACGGCACATCTTAACAATGAGACAAAACAAAACACTTCTTAACGATAATGACCTTCCCCACAACTAGCGATAGACAAAAAAAGAAAGCAAAAATATCGTACTCCGTGAAAACAATGTTTGAAGAGAATTGCAGAAAATGCCGTGGACAATTCGTTCACATCCTCAATCTCCAATCACTTGACAATTACCGTATGTGCCCCAACCTGTACAATATCCTGCAAACCAGCTTCACGAAAGACGGAAGTCGAATCTACTGTGGCTCACCAAATCAGCAATCAAAAATCCCGCCGGGCAAAGTCAAACCAGACCATTGTATCTTTTGCAACCAAAAACTCGTAAAGATGACACAAGTAGTGGGAATGAAACACTTTGAAGTATGCCCCGCAGCATTTGGTATCTTTCTCTACGCTTACAAAACAGAGCAAAGAGGCAGAACCACCAAGATTTACTGCGAAACCAAGATAGAAGTTAAGAAGAGCAACAGAGCAACCGATTAAAACAACTTTGAGCTTTTCTCAGCCAATACTTGGCTTAAATAATGAATTACTTGTTTAGCCTTTCTTGACTTGTTTCTGATGCCTAAGTATCACAGCAACAAAGAATACGGAAAGAAGCAAAGGCAGAATCACCGACCAAGATATCTCTGGAATAGCTTGAGTTGAGGCGGGCGTTTGGATTAGGGTTGGAGTTGGAACGGCAATCGGGCTTGGGGTCGGTGAAGGTGGGTTGCCTGTTGTGCTAAAGTATACTGTGTTAGTGTACGAGAGATACCAAGGTTCAGCACTTCTTTGGTTTAAACCATACAGGTATATAGTTAAGACATGTGAGCCATCTGTAAGTCTTGGAAGGCCAACGGTTCCAATTGCCGTTGTTTCGACATGTATTTCTCCGTTGCTTTGTAAAGGAACAGTGCCATTGTATAATCCATCAATGCTATAGTTCATTGAAACATTGGGGTCCAGACTACCAAGATTGCCAGCGCTATGCAAAGTGACGTTCAAGACTAAGTTGTTGCCGTTATAGGTCATGTTTACAGGAGAGAGAATAGTTACTCCAGAATCAAGAAACTGAATAGGTTGGTCAGAATCTGCATTAACTGGATAAACATATACAACCGCAACCGATACGATTGCTATTAGAATAATGGCTACAGCAAGCGACGTTCTCTTCATCTTGTCCCCCTTCATCTTGTGCACCAAATGAGTTTGCATGACAGCTTTTAGCTCTCCCTAGAGAACAGCCTGTTCTTCGAAAAGAACAAGCAAAGTGCCCCTTGACTAAGCTGAGGCAAATTTTCTCGGCTAACTGGAAGAGACAAAAGGTTGGTAACTGCCACGCAAGATTATTGCTTGGATTGCTCACAGTTTGGCTGGCATAATTATCGCAGTATTTGCCAACATAATTCTTAATTACCTCGTTATCTTAGGACTCTGGCTTGAGGGAAAAAACAAATGGTTAAGATGGATTTCGGTGGCGTAAAAGAAGACGTCATCACACGTAAAGAATTCACAGTAGGCCCAATCACTAAACATGAGAGACAACGGCGTAAAAGTAATAATTGGACAGGAAAAAGAAGGCTTATTCAAAAAAGAATGGGACAAAGCAATTGCAGACGGCTGGAAACCAGGCGAAAACCTCTTCCCCATGGAAGAAGCAGCCAAAAAAGGCACTATCAAAATGTACCTGCTCACAGACGCAGCTCAAAAAGCAGTGTGGCCAAAAGTCAAAGCAACTCTCAAAGCTGGAGACGCATTATACTTCAGCCACGGATTCAGCATCGTTTACAAGGAACAAACAGGCGTTATCCCACCCAAAGACATCGATGTAATTCTGGTTGCACCAAAAGGCTCAGGCACATCGGTGCGCAGAAACTTTGTTGATGGCAGCGGCATAAATTGCAGCTTCGCTGTCCACCAGGACGCAACTGGCAAAGCGATGGATCGGGCCTACATTTGAAAAAGAAGTTTACAGCGACCTTACAGGCGAACGCGGTACACTAATGGGCGCGCTCGCAGGAATACTTGAAGCACAGTATAACACCCTTCGTGCTCATGGTCATAGCCCAAGTGAAGCGTTTAACGAAAGCGTCGAAGAACTTACCCAGAGCCTTATCCGACTAGTTGACGAGAACGGCATGGACTGGATGTACTGCAATTGCAGCGAAACCGCACGCATCGGCGCCCTACGCTGGAGACCACGCTTCCGCGAAGCTACCCAACCAGTCTTCGATTCACTCTACGAACTGGTCGCTGCAGGCGAAGAAACACGAATCGTACTTGAAAAGAGCAAAGCCCCAGACTACCGCCAGAAACTCTCTGACGAACTCAAAGAGATGGGTAACAGCGAAATGTGGCGTGCAGGCCAAACCGTCCGCTCGCTACGACCAGGAAAACAAAAGAAGCCAGAATAAGCTTCTCTCCATTTCTTTAATTTTGTATATCTATTTTTCAAGGATTTTCGCATTTTCTTTCCGCTTAATGTGATTCCACTTGAAGATACTTAATGTTGGGTACAGATCGGTCAACTGTTACCTGTTAATCACAGAGAAGGCAAAGCTGCTTATAGATGTCGGTTGGCCAGGAGGAATGCAAGAGCTCAAGTGGAGTCTGGCAGCTCAATGTATCTCAGTTAAGGAGATTACTCACGTTCTCATCACACATTACCACATGGACCATGGAGCCCTTGCTCAGGAAATCAAGGACAAAGGAGCGAAACTCATAATGATGGAGAGCCAGGTGGAGCATCTGAATACCCAAAAGAAGTTCATTAAGCCACCAATGGTTTTCCACGAGATAAAAAATGAAGGAAACATTGAGTTGGCATTTAGGGATAGCAGAGTTTTCCTCAAAACTCTTGACATAGATGGCGAAATTATATCTACGTCAGGCCATAGTCCAGACCATGTTACGCTGGTCCTTGACGACGGCATTGCTTTTACAGGAGATTTGCCTCCAAAGAATTGTTCGGCGGAAGGATCTAATGTCTTCAATGATTGGCAGCGACTTCAAACAATGAAAGTAACCCGCGCCTTCCCGGCCCACGGTCCTTACGATTTGCCCGTCTGAGGTTTAGAGACAAACCGATCGTTTAAGCCGTCTATTTCGTTTCTTGTTATCAGTTAAATTAGTTTTTCAGCAAAAGTTTAGAAAATTATCTATATTCTAAAAAACTAAAAAAAAGAGCCCCAAATTTTTAGGGGCAAATTTCAGAACCAAAGATTCTAAAATGGGAACAATAGTTTTAGAGCCATGATTTAGAACGGATGGTTTTGCAGGTGCTGCAAATTGTGTAAATCTCTTGCTCATTTTTTATGAGCAGTTCGGTCTCTGCCGTCGACTTGCAATTTGGGCAAACGTCATTATGTATCATATATTCATCTCCGATTTGTTTAGGCAGGTGTGACATGAACCAAAAATTTGAAGTTCAGCGTGGCTTATTGCGTTAACAGT
>JBEKPM010000085.1:0-7411 GCA_049520735.1 Bathyarchaeia archaeon
GCTGGTCCCTCATCGGGAACTGGGAAATGCTTTATCTTGTAGGGTACATCGTCGTATTTTCGTGTGCCTTTGCCTTCTCGGATGTTGAAGAGTCTTGCGAGGTTTTCGATTCTGTCACCGTCTTTAATCATTTCTTCAGGTGTAATGGGGATGCCTGTTGCAAGCGTATAGTAGTTGGTGAGGTCTTTCCATCCGTCGTAGTATGTGCCTCTGCTGAACTTGCAAACGATGAGTGAGTCAATGATGTTGTACATGTAGCTTTCTTCAGTGATCATTTTGCCTCTGCCTTTCTCAATCTTGAAGCGGTTTACTTTGCCTTTAACGTCAGGTGAGTAAGCACCGTTTCTGAGGTGGCATGCTCCACGGAATGAAACACTGAAGCCTAATGCAGCGGTCTTTAAGGTTCTCAGGTCGTAGCCAGGCAACTCCAAGCCTTTGATGTGGCAAGCGTACTTGTATGCGTCTCCGCCGATAATTTCTGCGGCTTTCGCTACACCTTCAGCAAGCGTATTGCCCAGCCAGCCTTCCCGTTTGCCAATCTTGTGAATTATTGCGATTAATGCTTCAGCGTTGCCGAATTTGAGGTCAATTCCGTCAGTTTGTTCCTTTGTGATTATGCCGTGCTCATAAAGATCCATTGCGAATGCTACAACGACACCGATGGAGATGCCGTCCATCCCGTACTCGTTTACGATGCGCATCGCTTCGATAATTGCGTCTAATCGGTCGATGCCGCAGAGTGGGCCCATGCTCCAAAGGCACTCGAACTCAAGTCTTGAAGTTGAGCCTTTGTATGGCCCTTCTGGAACAACGCCGATGTGGTCGCATCGCATGCCGCAAGTTGCGCAGCCGACAATTTTCTTAACATAATGCTCGTTGAAGTATTCGCCGCTGACTTTGTCGGCGCCTTCAAAAGTTGCGTTTGTCCAGTTCCTTGTTGCCAATGCTGAGAGTGAGTTGAGGACAAGAACGTTTTCGGGTGTTCCCAAGGTTTTGTATTTCTTGGTTGATGGACCCTTCATGCGCTCATAAATAAGTTTGACAAATTCTTTGAAGCCTTCAAGGTTTGCAACGTTAACGTCATGTGTTCCCCGCACAGCGACTGCTTTGAGGTTTTTTGAGCCCATGACTCCGCCCATGCCGCTTCGTCCGATGGCGCGGAACTCGTCGTTTATTATGGCTGCAAATCTACACATTTTTTCGCCTGCTTCGCCGATCGCTGAGACACGGATGTAAAAGTCGCCGAGTTCACTTCGAATCTTATCGTCAGTTTCCTTAACCGTCGCGTATTTCAGATACTCAGCGTCCCTGATTTCAACTTTGTCATCGTCAACCCACAAGTAAGAAAGCTTCGGAGCTTTACCAGTGATAACGATAGCGTCGTAACCTGCACGTTTCAGGTCTGGACCAAAGAAACCGTGGGCTTCAGCATTGCCGATACCACCAGTGGCTGGAGATTTGGAAACAACAGCGTAGCTGTTTCCCCCTGTTGGGCCCATGGTGCCGCTCAGCGGACCCGTCAAATAAATTATGGGGTTTTCAGGGTCATAAGCGTCGGTTCCCGGTTTTGAATTGTCAAAAAGCAAGCGGATACCTAAGCCTATGCCGCCGATATAATCTTTCGCCATCTGCTCTGATAATGGCTCGTTTTTCATTTCTCCAGTTGTGAGGTTAACATGTAAAATATTTCCTGCGTAAGCAAACATGCTTTTTTTACCCCTCGATAGTTAATTAGGGTAGGCATCTGAAAAGTATATTAAGTTAATGGCTGATTCGTTTAAAAATTCACGGCTTAAAACGACCTGTTTTTCGGTACATAACGCAAAATAAGAAGCGAAAACTTAAAGCAACCTAAAGCTATCTTTCCACAATCAAGGCGAAGTAAATGAAAAGATTCGACGCCCTAAAACAGTCAGCTGCCAAACAAGGCTTAGCATGCGACTTCCTCATATTCAACCCCTACAACATAGCCTATTTCACGGGTTTTTCAGGCGCAACCGCGCTTCTCATCCCCGAACAAGGCGAAAACACCCTTTTCGTCGGAGGAGTCAACTTTGAGCAAGCTAAAAACGAGGCAAAAGGCTTAACGGTGAACCTCTTGAAACGAGGCGAGAACATAATTGAAAAAATAGTCAAACAGGCACCCGCCAAGAAATACGCAGTAGACGCGTTAACGTTCGAGAGCTGGCGCATCCTTGCCAAGGCGGTCGGCGGAGAAGAAAAGTTGGAGCCCGCAGGCAGCCTGATGCTTAAGCTGAGAAGCGTCAAGGATAAGGAGGAAATCGGGTTGATTCGGGATGCATGCAAATTAGCATCAGAAGGCATGCAGGTGGCATCTGAGCTTATTCGCCCTGGATCAAAAGAGAAGGAAGTGGCGGCTGAAGTTGAGTATGCGATGCGGAAAAAAGGGTCAGACGGAACAAGCTTCGACACAATCATCGCTTCGGGGGCTAGCTCAGCCTACCCGCACGGTTCCTGCTCAAGCAGAACAATACGGGAAGGAGAGTTGGTAGTGGTTGATTTAGGCGCAAACTTCGGCTTTTACCGCTCAGACATGACTCGCACTTTCGCCGCGGGGAAACCCTATGAAAAGCAGAGAAAAGTCTACGAAACAGTCAAGGCTGCGCATCAAAAAGCCTTCGAAACTATAAAACCCGGCGTTCAAGCCCAAGAAGTTGATGCTGCGGCAAGGCGAACGATTGAAGCGGCTGGTTTCGGCGATTTTTTTGTCCATAACTTGGGACATGGTGTAGGTTTGGAAATTCATGAAGCGCCTGTTCTTAGCCCCGACAGCAAAGACACTTTGGCAGAGGGGAACGTCGTGACGGATGAACCAGGAATTTACATCCCAGGTTATGGCGGAGTCAGAATTGAAGACACCGTTCTAATCACTGCAGCAGGCGCTGAGAAACTCACAGTTGGACCCTACATTCTGGCCTGCACATCCTGAGGGAAACCTAAATAGAGTCTGCCTCTTCTCTATTTTTCGAAGCGTGAAAGCATTTGGAAAGACCAGCCATCATTCTTGTTGACTTGCAGAACGATTTTGTTTCTGGGCCGATGAAGGTTGAAAGCGCAAAAGCCGTTGTAGCGCCATTGCAGAGACTTGTCACTGCTGCACGCCTAAACAACATCCCAGTCATCTACAGTAACGATGCACATTACCCTCAAGACGCTGAAGTCACAATGAAATGGGGCAAACACGCAATTAGAGGTACAACGGGCGCGCAGGTTATCGCTGAAATGGAACCAGACCAAACCAAAGACTACGTTGTGGAGAAACGGACTTACAGCGGCTTCTTCGAGACGGGTTTAGATTCGCTTCTTCGGAGCCTCTACAAGGGGGATGGTGTCAAGACGGTGGTTCTCGGCGGGTTGCATACACACATGTGTGTGCGTCACACGGCTGCTGACGCCTTCTTCAGGGGATACCGAATAGTGGTGGTTAAGGATGGCGTCGAAGCGTTCACCAAAGAAGACCAAGAACAAGCCTTAAAGTATCTTGAATACGTTTATGGCGCAAGAGTATTACCAGTTGACGAAGTAATATGGGAACTTGTTAGGTGAGCATATGCAGAAAATCCTAGTTGTTTTTGATTCAAAATCTGGAAACACAGAAGCTATGGCTTTAGTCGTAGCGAAAGGCGCGGAAAAAGCAGGCGACGTCGAAGTTACTGTCAAAAGAACTGAAGAAACAACAAACAGTGACCTTCTTGCAGCCGACGGGATAATTATGGGTTCACCAACTTATTTTGGGGGAATGTCCGCCAAACTCAAGAAGGTAATTGACGATTCAGTGCAAATTCACAAGCAACTAACGGGGAAAGTCGGAGGCGCCTTCACAAGCAGCGGCGGAACCGCTTCAGGAGCCGAAACCACGTTGCTTTCCATCGTTCAGACGATGCTTATTTACGGGATGATTGTGCAAGGAAGAGCAGACGACAAACACTACGGCGTCGCTGTGACTGGAACCCCAAAGAAGAAAGACCTCGAGGAATGCGAAAGGCTGGGAAGAAACGTCGCGTCACTAGTTAAGAAACTGCACGCTTGACCTAAGCATTTTTTTTCGCCGACTCAGCGGTGTTCTCTTTGAGAACAGTTAGGGAACGGTTTGGAACAATTCTGTTCTTTGGGGAGTACAATTAGGCGCTTAGCGGTTAGCTGAACGGTAAAAAACCAAATGATCGAGAAAGAACTGATCCTATGCGGAATACTCGCCATAGCAATCGGAGCAGCAACCATCGTACCGTTAGAATACATGTTTTTTGTTTTTTGGACTAAAAAACGTTTTTTGTTTTGTGTGGTATACGTGATACACGCGTGGATGTAAGCGTAAGAGAGAATATACAAGAGAATAATAGACAGGATATTTTGAAAGAACAGAAGTTAGTTAGAAGGTTTGGATTTGGAATTAAAATTTAATGTTTAAAGGAAACTGCAAAAGTTACTGATGAATGCACTTTAATCTTATTCGTAGTCGTATGATGCAATCTTGCTCGCGCTAAATAAGCGACTGTTAAATCAAATTTATTAAGGAAATAGACCTTAACAAGTTAGGACAGGTTGCTTAGATTTTAATGGCTGAAAGCCAAGTAGAAAAAAAGCAGGGAGTCAATTCCTTAGCCCTAATCTTAATATCCGTGGTAATTGGTATCGCGGTTTTTTGTGCTGTTTTGAATTTTGTTTATCCGGGATTTGTCAATCTGCTGGTCGGAAAACCCTACGTTTCAGGCGGTTCAATTTACGATGCAATATTTGTTGTTTTGACAGTAGCGGAATATGCTCTCTATCTTTTCGGTGGAGGGGTAGTCACTTTTGGCGCCATATTGGTAATTATCCGATTTTTTCAATTTAAACTTAAAGATCCTTATCAAGCATCATCCTCTACTCGTTACTTATCAGGTTACTTAACGTTAAGTCTAAACTTTTTCATAGGCGCAGAAATCATCCGTACAGTGGCTACTAGATATTTTTCAGACTTCGAATTGCTTCTTTTGGTTATTTTCAGCCGAGGTCTTTTCAGCTTAATTCTTTACTTGGAAAGAAGATGGCATGGAACAGCTGAGACAGAATAGTGGTTCTCCTTATTTTTTGAGTGGAAATTGCTAGAATATATGTGTTTAAGACGAACGAAACCGCCGCCACTCTCAGCTAGGCATTAGCCATTTATACAAGCGCATCTTTTCGTATCTAGGGAGAACTGATTTTTATGGGAGATGCGATTAAAGTTGGGGACAAGGGGCCTGATTTCAGCCTCCTCGACGCGGAAAATAGAATTAGAAGCCTAAAAGAGTTTTTGGGGCAAAAAGTCGTATTAGTTTTCTTCGTTGGAGCTTTTACTTCAAGCTGCACTAAAGAAATCTGTATCTTCCGAGATTCGATGGCTCGACTGATTGATTTGAAAGCTCAAATTGTCGGAATAGACGTAAACGTCCCTTTCTCGAATAAGATTCTTTCTGTGAAGAACAGGTTACCTTTCCCCATCCTGAGCGATTACAAGCGCGAAGTCATTGAAAGATACGGGTTGCAGGTGCCTGATTTCGCTGGACGTCAGGGCCAATTTGTGGCATGTTGCTGGGGAAGTGGCTGTTACCCGATTGCGAAAAGGGCAATCTTCATCCTCGATGAAAACGGAATTGTACGTTCGACTTGGGTTTCCGACAATCCAGCTGATGAACCGAATTATGACGAAATCAAAAAAAACTTAGAACACACATTAGTGGAGGAAAAAGTAGCATGGGCCGTGCCTACCGTGATAACGGTTTCAAGGCAGTTAGGTAGCGGGGGAGACGAAATTGGTTTAGAAGTCAGCAAAATTCTTGGTTATGCATATTTCGACAAGAGTTTGATGACAAGTATCGGCAAAGACCTTGGTGTTTGTGAGGAAGACATTGCCGATTTTTCTGAGGATACTTACAAGGTTTCGAGTCTCGTTGATAGAATTTTACTTCGCAAGAAACTTGTAGCTGCACCCCTTGACGCGAAAGACTTTGCACAAATCAGAAAAACCCTTGACGAGGATGAATGCCTCTCTGTAATTCAAGTGGTCGTCAATAACTTGGCTAGTAGAAGGAAAACAGTTATTGTAGGACGAGGTGGGCAAGCAATATTAAAAAATAAAGTAGGCGTGCTTCATGTGAGGATCGTTGCTCCGACGGAAGTTAGAGTTGAAAGAATCATGAAGAGCGGCGGACTGACTCGCGAGGACGCTCAAAGGTTGGTTAAAGAGAATGACAAAGCATCGGCTGAATATCTGAGAAGATTTTATAACATCGATTGGGAAGATCTATCGAATTATGATTTGGTTTTGAACACGGGAAAGATGGATTTTAGCACGGCGGCGAAAGTCATAGCTTCAGTAGCCTCACAGTCATGATGAATATTTACCAATGGAAAAAAAGATTAAAGTATTAGCATCAATTAGCTCGAAAAATGGATTTAACCTAAGCTCGCGCGTGTGTTCCAAAATTGATTTTATTGTCGCATAAGCTTGAGTTTACTGCTATACCACCAATTGCAATGATAATCTAGTTTTTTGGTTTACAGAATGCTTTTACTTCCTTATAGTACTTCAGTGCTGAGTCAAGTTTTTTGAGGGGGGCTGAAAACAAATTAGCAACCCAGCAACTGTTGTATCAAACTTAAACAACAATATCTTTTGTCATTTTGTACGTAACCAGTTAATAAGAAGGAACTACTAAGAGCCAACTCGTTAAGCGGATCTGGTAGCTAACATTAACCAAGGCGTTCATCGTTTTTTTCGCCGACTCAGCAGTGTTCTTCTAGAGAACAGTTAGGGAACAGTTTAGAACAATTCTGTTCTTAGGGGAGAATTATTAGGTTCTTAGCAGTTTAGCTAAGATGGTGAAAAACCAATGATCGAAAAAAAACTGATACTTTGCGGAATACTCGCTATTGCAATCGGAATAGCAACAATCGTGCCGTTGGAATATATGATGGCTGCACAAGCTCAAGAAAACTCTAACGCAAACAGCACTGCTCAAATAAATGCTGAGATTCCAAAGGTCGAGCCAATGTTTAGCGATGTTAACATCACATATGCCTACTGTGACGCTAACAAAATCGTTGGAAACGACACAAGCACACTTTACGGCGCTGGAATTGAAGCAGTTGTAAACTTTACTTTGAATCCTGACGCTTTAAACGGTGCAGATGCCCAGATCGAATATTACAAATTTGCCGTTTCATCCGACCAAGGACCAATCATCAACATGGGCTACTACATAGTATTAGCATCTAATCAAAACATCGTTACAGGCATCGGAGGACCCAACGGAACAGTCAACTTCGCAAGCGGTCTAAACTTTAACGGACCAACCTTAGGTCAAAACATAAACTACGGCAGCGGGGGGCAAGACATAAATCTTGATGTATGGAGCCCCAACTACGC
>JBEKPM010000086.1:0-8624 GCA_049520735.1 Bathyarchaeia archaeon
TGAAGGAAACAATCCAGCAAATTTAAAGCAGCCGCTTATTCCTGGATTAGTTCTTCGTCTATCCACCATGCCTTCTTCTTGCCCGACCGTTCCCCCGCATAGTACTCGATGACAGACTTACCAGCCTGTTTCCTTGAATTTTTTTGGATACGCCTCAAGCGATTCAGCACGAGCCACCTGTTAGTTTTAAGGTACTCCGCTAGTTCTGGCGTGGTTGCGCTCTTGTAATGCATCAGGTATTCCATGATTTTGTGGTCTACCTCGTCGAGGCAGAAGATGTGAGGGTTGGTTTTTCCATGTTGAAAAGTCAGAAGCTCCAAGTCGGCAAGGTACTTTCTTATTTGACCCAGCTCCCCCTCGATCTTTCCCATCCTTTCCTCCAAGGCCAAAACCTTGTCTGCCTTGGGGGTCTTTTCGAGTTTTTCGCCTATAGCTTCCCTGACAAAGTTACTTCTGTCTCCCTCCGGAATGCGCAAAGCCATTTCTTGGTAGACCTGTTCAGGTATCTTCACCGAAATTGTTCTTGTTTCACTCAACTTAGCGCTCCCCTAGGGGCAAATATTATAACGATTACGTATTTCATTTTTTCCATTGTCAGCTCACAACATTCTCGATTGCGAGGCACAAAGCAATTCACAACGGCAAAATGCTGAGTCGGATGGGTGAGTTTGAACCTGCAAGGTTAACTGCTGAAGACATGGATTACAGCGCAGTCCAGCAGGTACAGAAGAAACTGAAGAAAGACTTTACACCAGTATAGAAAACTTAAGCTAAGGCTACTCGAGACAGATTGGTTGACCTGTCAACTTAGCTAGCTCTATGTACCGTTGCTCAACGGTTTCGTGGAGTTGACTGCGAAGGTCCTCTCCTACCGCGTTTTTCTCTTTCAACGCTGCAACTTTCTTGGCTAGATACACGTCGCCTATTCCAATGAACCAGGCTTCAAAGTCACCGCGGCTCATGTGAAACTGCACGGACTCCAAATCTGCTTTTTCAACTTTGATTGCGAAATCCCGAACGCCGTGAGCATGCAAGTTCAGTGGTCTCCCAACGCCGGCGAAGAAGTGGAATGCCTTGTCATGCGGCGCATAAGCCAAAATCGCCTCAGCCTTTTCCTTGCTCATATCGGGCATCTGGAGCGCTTCTTTTCCCTTCTGAGTTATGGCATAAAGCCCCTTTTCAGGCGAACTCACGTACCCCATGCGAACAAGTCCCAAAATGTGCATCATTGTGGGTTTGAAGTCTTTGCCGCTTCCCTTCGCCACATCCGTAGCTTTCAGCGCTTTATCGGTACGCAACATGGTTTCCAGTATTTCTTTTTTGATAGGCGATAAACTCATTTTGAAAGCACCTTAATACTAGTTAGGTTATGTGCAATTGTCCTAATCAAAGTTTTCCCCGACAGCTACTTCGACGCATCCATTTTCGGCGTTTCGTTCTATGTCAACAGTTGGTTAAGCAAAGCTTTAGTATCCAGATTCCCATCCTAATGGTGAAATGGTGAACGTTTAGGATGAAACTTGCAGTCTTCGTTTACGAGTACCCACCTAAAATCGTGGGTGGATTAGGAACTCGGGCTCCTTGCCTACCCGGGAGATTTGGCGAGGAATCGAAATTCACCGTCCCCTCCACATCGACATTTCTGACTCACTGCCTGATGTGATTGCGGAGGACATAAAAAAATGGGGCAGAGGCCTACACTTCTTCGGCAAACTCATGGTTTACAATTACCTGTCAGCAGCAAAACTCATCAACGAACTCATAAAGAAAGAAAACATGAAATACGACATTGTCGTGGCTCACGACTGGCTTTCAGCCATGGGCGGAATCACAGTTAAAAGGGAAACCGGCTTGCCGCTGGCTTTCCACGTACATTCCACCGAAAAAGGTCGCACCCTTGGCAACGGCTCCAGCGTGGTGAGCAACATCGAGTTGCGGGCGGGCAAAATGGCTGATATGGTTGTCACAGTTTCCTTCGCGATGAAGGATGAGCTTATCCAACTCGGTTTTCCAAGGGACAAGATCCAGGTAAGCTATAACGGCGTTGACCCGCAAAAATACAACCCTGCAAACGTATCTGCCGCAGAAATCAAACGGGTTAGAAGCAAATACGGCATCGGCGATGACCAATTTATGATTCTTTTCCTTGGCAGGCTCGTTGGCGTCAAAGGTGTTGACAAACTAATAATGGCCTTGCCTCACATTCTGACAAAGATTCCTAACGCACGGCTGGTGATTGTGGGCGTCGGCGACCTGCAAGAATACTTGATGAACCTGACCAGAACTATGAGGCTTGATCAATACATCAAGTTCTGCTTCGATTTTATCCCCGAGGAAGAACGAATTGTGCATTACGCAGCATGTGATATAGCCGTCTTCCCAAGTTTCTATGAACCCTTTGGTATCGTAGCCCTAGAAGCCATGAGTATGGAGAAGACAGTTGTCGTCGGCGCCGCAGGTGTCAGCGGAATGCGAGAAATAGTCATCTGCTGCGGAGAAGAACAATGCGGATTCCACGTCGACCCAAACAACCCTTCCGATATCGCGTGGGGAGTAATCAGCGCGCTGGAGAACCCTGAAAGGACAAAGATTCTGGGCAAAAACGGCAGAAAACGAGTACTCGCCGAATTCACCTGGAGCAAAATCGCCGCAAAAACCATCGACCTCTACGAAACAATTGCGAAACGCTGACAGCGGCGCTTGGCGGGTTAATTGTCCACTAACTCAAAGTCCAAGGTCGCACGCGAAGCTGCAACCTTGCTTTATTTTGGGGCTGAGAAAGAGTATAAGCAAGCGAAGACCAAGGCAGCCCAAACGTTGGGCACACATTTTTTGCCCTCTAACTTGGAAGTGGCGCTTGAACTGGACAAGATTGCCGAGGAAAACGAGGGCGAAACCCGGAAAGCACGTCTTGTAGAAATGCGCTGGGAAGCCTTGAAGGTGATGAGGCTTCTCGATGCCTATTGTCCAGTATTAATCGGCAGCGTTTGGCGAGGCAACATCCGTAGGGGAAGCGATATAGATATTGCAGCTTACGCCGATGACCCGCAGGAAATCATTAACATCCTCAAAGGCGAGGGAATGAAACTTTTGAAGTCTGCCTGGACAACCGTGAACAAGCGTGGGCGAACCCTGGCCTCTCTCCATGTTCATGCTGAAACTCCATCGAAGCATGGGCTCGAAATCGTCATCAGGGCCTCCGAGGAAAAAGCTGAGAAAAGGAAATGTGAAATTTTCGGCGACGAAATGAAGGGTTTGCGAACCAAGAACCTTGAACGACTGCTAAAAGAAAACCCTACTCAAAGGTTTATTCCAGCCTGAATTCTGGGTAAATTCTGATTTTAACTCAAAAAAGAACTTAAAGAACCAATTTACATAGTATATTTCAAATCTTAAAATGATGCTAAATGGCCATAGACAAAGAATATCTAAAAAAGATGTTCCCAAACCTATACTGCGAGCTTGAAACGGGAGAGACTAAAATTCCAATTGATGCCGTACGCAAGAACCCTGAGGAAGCCGAAGCTGACATAGTCGAATGCGTGGAGAAAGATATTGAAACCAAACCCGACGTCATTATGCCAGACAAGCTGCGTCACTTCAATCCTTGCGCCGTAGATTTTATCCGTCGATGCGACACCGAAGGGCAGGCAGAAGAAATAATTGCTTACTTACAGAAGAAAGGCGAAATAACCAATGAGTACGCAGAGGAATTGCGGTGTCAGCTTAAACGGGAAGGGGTGCGAAGCTTCGGTCCAAAAAAAGAAGAAAACCATTACTTTAGGGAAGGCGGCACTTTCTAATTCTTTGATTTCTTTTTAAACGCTAAAGAGAACCATCTGTTTTGAATGGTTCATGCGCGAACCTCCTAGTATTTGACAATTCACGAACTTAGAATTTTATTTATTCTTGAGACGCTAAGCTTGTTGACCCTAAATGTTTGTGATTTTATGTCGGAAAACTAATAAGGGTCAAGTTTGTTCTACAAAAACGGAAAAAAATGGTGATATTATGACAATAAAAGTAGGAATTAACGGATTCGGAAGGATCGGCAGACTACTTTACCGTGCAGCACTCGAACGCAACGCAAATATTGACTTCGTAGCAATCAACGACCTCGCAGACGCCAAAACGAACGCTCACCTTCTCAAATATGACTCAATCCACGGACACTTCCCGGGGACAGTCGAAGTTGTCGGAAACGACATGGTCGTTAACGGAAAAACCCTCAAATGCCTCAGCGTAAAAGATCCTGTAGCACTGCCATGGAAAGACCTTGGAGTTTACCTAGCAGTGGAATCCACGGGCTTGTTCACCAACCGTGAAGGCGCAAGCAAACATTTCCAAGCAGGAGCCAAAAAAGTTTTGATTAGCGCTCCGGCAGAAAACCCAGACGCAACGTTTGTGTTAGGAGTAAACGACAAGTCTTACGACCCAGAAAAACACAACATTCTCAGCAACGCTTCTTGCACAACAAACTGTCTAGCACCAGTCAGTAAAGTTTTAGCCGACAGTTTTGGCTTGGAAAAAGGCTTTATGACAACATGCCACAGTTACACAAACGATCAAAAAGTCCAAGACCTTGTCCACAAAGACCCGAGAAGGGCACGTGCAGCAGCAATAAACATTATTCCAACAAGCACAGGTGCTGCAAAAGCAATCGGTTTAGTTTTGCCAAGTTGCGCTGGAAAAATGAACGGCTACTCCTTGCGTGTACCTACCCCAGACGTATCAATTGTTGACTTAACCGCTATTTTGAGCAAAGAGGTAACAAAAGAAGAGATTAATGCAGCCATGAAGAAAGCCGCAGAAGGTTCACTTAAAGGCATTTTACAGTACACGGAAGACCCGATAGTTTCAACCGACGTACTTCACAGCACATACTCAGCTGTCTTCGATGCACAATTAACCATGGTTCTGGGTGAAAAGAGCAACTTCGTTAAAGTCTTCGCATGGTATGATAACGAATGGGGCTTTAGCAACCGCATGGTTGAATTCATCGAAATGATCGGCACGAAAGCAAAACTCTGAGCAACTCCATCAATCAAGAATCTTTCCCACCCTTTTCTTTTTGGGATCAAAAATAAACAAAAGTTAACCAAAGAAGTGGAGAAAATGGCAAAATACAAAACACTTGATGACTTTGACGTAAAAAACAAGGTTGTTCTTGTCAGAGTAGACTTTAACTCAGAAATAGATCCCGCAACTAAGAAGGTAACAAGCGATGTCCGTATCAAAGCTCACGCAGAATCAACTCTTAAGGAGTTGGCGGAGAAAGGCGCCAAAACCGTCGTTTTAGCACATCAGGGACGGAAAGGCGACCCAGACTACATCCCGCTCAAGGAACATGCTGCGATTCTCCAGAAGATCCTTAAATGCCCAATAAAGTACGTCGACGACCTCTTTGGCGAAAAAGCAAAAACGGCAATCAAAAACCTGCAGGCAGGAGAAATTCTGGTTCTTGAAAACGTCCGCTCATGGGACGGAGAAACCAAGAACGGGACACCGGAGGCCCAAAGCAAAACCGAGCTCGTCCAGAACCTTGCACCACTCGCAGACTTGTTCGTTAACGATGCTTTCGCTGCAGCACACCGCGGACACGTATCAATGGTCGGCTTCACCGCAGTTTTGCCTTCAGCAGCTGGAAGAATCATGGAGCGCGAACTGAAGTCGTTAAGTAGGTCGCTTGAGAAACCTGAGCATCCATGCCTCTACGTGATGGGCGGCGCCAAAGCAGACGACGCGCTTGAAATCTCAAAGTACGTCTTGGACAACCACATAGCAGACTACGTTCTCGTCGGCGGCGTCACTTCGCAATTGTTCCTTGCATCCAGCGGCGTCAATTTAGGCAAAAAGACGATGGATTTTCTCGTTAAGAAGGAACTGACACAGTTCGTTACCGGCATAAAAGCGCTTCTCGCCAAATACCCTAGCAAAATAATTCTGCCCTTAGATGTCGCGTTAGATGTGGCTGGCAAACGCAAAGAAATCCTAGTCAGTAAACTACCAAGTGAAAACAGCATATTCGACATTGGAAAGAAAACAGTTGACGAATTCGCTGCCCTTATCAGCAAAGCTAAATCCATCGTTGTCTCAGGACCAATGGGCGTCTACGAAAACAAAGAATTCAACTACGGCACTAAAGCCATTTTAGAAGCCATCGCAAACAGCAAAGCGTTCAGCCTAGCAGGCGGCGGAAACACAATCGCAGCAATACAAGAATACGGGTTAACCAAAAAAATCGGCTACATAAGTACCGCAGGCGGCGCACTCATCGAGTTCTTGATGGGCAAAAGATTGCCAGGCGTAATTGCACTAGAGAACGCTGCAAAAACCAAAAAAATCTAATTCTTTTTTCTATTTGTTAAATCAATCTTCACAAATTTTGCTTATTAATTTCAGCCAAAATGTTCATGACCGAGCTGAGGTCACTTGCAATGAAATCTGGTTTCTGCCGGCTTTCCAAAAGGTTTTTCAGATTGTTGAATTGTGAGGGGACAAAAACTGTTTTTAGTCCTGCTTCTTTGGCGCCTTTGATGTCTTCGATCGGGCTGTCGCCGATGTAAACCGCCCTGTTGGCGGAGACTTGGAGCTTTTTGAGCTCGTCTTGGAATATGTGGCTGTTGGGTTTGCGCCAGCCATTTTCTTCGGAGACCTCTACTGCGTTGAAGAACGTGTTTATTCCGAGGTACCTTAGGCTTTTGTAGATTACCGGAGCGTAGGTGAAGTTCGTGATTAAGCCAACTTTGCAGTTTTTTTGAGCTTTCTTGATTAGGTTTTTTGCGCCTTCTCGCAACTCAAGCGTGTCGATGAAATCTTGGAAGAAAACGTTCAGGGCGGCTTTGATTCGGATATCGTCAGGCTTCACCTGAAATCCAAGGTTGCTAAGCGCTTCGGCCACCCAGATCGCGTTTGTTACTTCTCTTAGCTGTTCATAACGCACCTTGCGGTATTTCTCGTGAGCGGCAATGTAAGCCTCCACAAACCTGTCCTCGGCAACGTCGAAGCCTCTCTTGATCAGAGCCCCATGAAGTTTGAGCCTTGAGGCTTCCAGCGTGTAGCTTTTGCAGTTAACAAGCGTTCCGACATAATCAAATATTACAGCCTTAATGCAGCTCAACTTAACGCTCTCTCTGCTTAATGGCGTTTCTTGCAACATCTCTAATGACCTTTCCCATTGCCGTGCTAAGCAACTTTGTTTCCTTCCCAATGGCCTCTTCCACTTTCGGGTCAAAGGGGATCGCACCAAGATATCTAAACCCAAGCTTCTCGGTTTCAACCTGAACGAGATTTTTCTCATCTATCTTCATGTTTTCCACTAGACCTAAAATCGACATTTTTAACTCGCATAAGAGATTGGCCTGTTTCTTCACAGTTTCAAAGGCCAGCATGGACGAGGTAGTTACGATGAGAAATTCTATGCGTTTGATTAGGCGTACCAAATCAAGAACAGTGTCTCCGATGCCTGGCGGCATATCGATTACGAGGAAGTCAAGTTCGCCCCATTGGGTGACTGAGAGGAGTTCTATTAAGGCGTTTGATACATCGGCTCCGCGAAGGGGTGCGGGGTTGTCTCCGACGAAGTAGATTAGGGACATGTAGTGTAAGCCGTGAACGGTGGGTGGTACTATTCCTTTTTCCTCTTTGAGAACAGTTTTTTTGGCTCCAAGGATAATGTGGGTAGAGGGACCAGTGAAATCCAAGTCGAATAGGCCGACTTTGTAGCCTTCACGTGCAAGCGTCAAAGCAAACGTAGTCGCAACCACGCTTTTTCCGACGCCGCCTTTGCCGCTTGAAACAGCGATAATTCGCCTTGTTCGGCTCAACCGCTCGTTAATCACGCTTGTCCGCGGGTCAGCCACAGTTATTTAGCTCCTTTTACGCTCTCAAGCCAAACTCCACGTCCGCTGGCGATTTCAAAGTCAGGACTGCCGCATTTCATACACTTAATGTAGCTGTGGGCGACCTCGGGAACAAAATGGATGGCTTCTGCGGTTTCCTTATCCATTTTATTTAAGTCAACCTTCCATTCTGTACCGCACACCCTGCATCGGAGAGTTGTTTTGGCTTTCAGGATGCGGAATTTTGCGCATTTGAAGAGCGGCGTCTTCATCTCCGCGAGGGCAAAACGCAGAATTGGCGGTTCAACCTGTTGGAGCTCGCCTACCCGAATGGTGACCTCTAAGACTTCCTTCATCTTTTCCTTCTCAGCAATCTCTTTCGCTGAGGTTAAAACCGCTTCGGCAAGCGCCCATTCATGCATAAACTCCATTATCCCGACGGCATTTAAAACAATTTTGCCCACAAAACGGGTTTTGAAAGAACAGTTTTTTTCATTAACCGTCGGACTTTAACTCAGAACCAAACCTCTGAGCTATTCCTTCGAAGGTTGACCTGCAAAGTCGGATCAACCTAAACAGGGTACTGCTTGAAGCCTGAGAAAAGACAAATTAGAAATAAATGTTCCCCTGATAATTATATCCTGGACGAAACATTATGACCGATGTAGTTTTCACGTTTGAGGTTCACCAGCCGCACAGGCTCAAGCGCAAGCTCTTTTGGGAGGGCAAAATCTTCAGCCGCCTCGGCAAAAATGAACTATTCAATTATTATTTCGACAATGA
>JBEKPM010000087.1:0-7161 GCA_049520735.1 Bathyarchaeia archaeon
TTCCAAAATATCTCTTCATTTTCCTGTTTCTGGTGTAAGCTAATTTTTTATATCTGAAGACAACGCTTCCTAAACAACGCGGAGCAAGAAAAATGGATTACCTCACCATCGCTGCTATAGCCGTCTTTGTAGTGACGCTTTTCCTAATGATCAAGCGTCCCTTCGGTCTACGGCTGGGTTACGCAGCTGGAATTGGCGCTGTTGCATCGCTTCTTTTGGGCACGGTTAGTTTAGGGCAGGCTGCACGGTCTTTCCTCGACATCTGGGATGCCGCGCTGGCGTTCCTCGGAATCGTGGCGTTGTCCGTAACGTTGGACGCGATGGGATTCTTCAAGTGGGCCGCCCTACGAGTAGTCAAGATGGCTGGCGGCAGCGGACTGCGGCTTTTCGTCTACATTTCCCTTCTCACCGCGGGCGTAAGCATCCTTTTTGCGAATGACAGCGCTGTTTTGATTTTGACCCCGATTGTTTTGGAGGCTGTGACTTGCCTGGGCATCAGCTCTAAGGGCAAGCTGGCGTACCTCTTCAGCGCAGGCTTAATGGCGGACACAGCCGCAATGCCCCTAATCACCAGCAACCCCATCAACATTCTGAGCGCTGACTTCTTCAAATACAGCTTCGTCGACCACCTAATCTTCATGGGACCCGTAGCAATCGCAACAATCCTCAGCAGCTTGCTACTGTTTTACTTGTTCTTCAGAAAACAAATTCCCAAAGGCTACGACGTGGAAGCCGCAGACACTTTAACCGTGGGAAAACCAGTCATCTCGCCCTTTCTGCTACGGATAAGTTTGGCGACGCTTGTTGCAATAGACGTCGGCTACGTCTTGACCTCGCTGAACCGGTTCCCAGTTTCAATAGTCATAGGGAGCGGAGCGGTTTTTCTGGTGGCGGTTTACTGGTTCACGTTGAAGTGGAAAGGGTCGGTGAACGGTGAGAAAAAGGGGCTTGTTGGATTGGCGAAGGACATCAATTGGGACATCGTGCTCTTTATGTTCAGCATCTTCATAGTTGTGCAAGGACTGGAAACCGCAGGCATCACAAACCTTCTCGCATCGGCTCTCATCGCAACAAGCAAATTGCCTTCCGCGCTCGGGATCTTTGGGCCAAGCATGGTTGTAACCATCGGAGCCAGCTTCATGAACAATTGGCCCATGACAATACTCGGGTTACTTAGCATCCAGCACATAGGAGCAACAGGATCCTCTTTGACCGGCTTGATATTCAGCAACATCATCGGAAACAACTTGGGACCCCACTTCTTCCCGCTTGGGTCGTTGGCAATAGTAATTTGGTTGGAAACGATGAAGCGGAAAGGCGTTACCATCAGCCTCAAAGAATACCTCAAAGTAGGCGCTACATTATCGATCGCTCAGGTTGCGGTTGCCTCAGCGGTTCTATGGGCAGAATTAAGCTTGGGATTCCATTTCTTGTAGCTCGGAATAAAAATAGTGTAACTATGAGGCATTTAGCTTCCCGATTATTTCTCGATAAGCCTTTAGCGCTTCTTCTTCATTGGACACATTTTTAATGAGCATACGTCCCCCGTTAAACAGGCTGACTTCGTACCCTTTGTAGTCAAACATGAGGGCCAAACGGGACTTCAAACTAACCTTAAACTGCTCGTTGACGACTGAGTAAACCTCTTCAAGATTGAGCCGGAGCGTTTTTTCAGGGTTGATGTTAGCGGTGTTTCGTCCGCAAAGCCAAACAAGTCGTTCGCCGCCGGCTACTGTTGACAAGTCGCCATGGCAAACTGGGCAACGAGTGCTTTTCGAAATCTCGATCGAGGTAAAATCCATGTCGCTGAAGTCGCAGACCAAGAGTTTACCCTTCAAGCTTGAGCCTATTCCAGCCAGCAATTTTATGGTTTCCATTGCTTGTAGAGCGCCAATTGTTCCAGGCGTTGCCCCGATAACTCCACGGGTAGCACACGTAAGCAGGTCGCTATCGGAGAGATTGGGCATCAAACACTCCAAGCAACCTGTTTCAGGAGGCGCAAAAACTGAAAGATTCCCCTCAACCCCAATCGCTGCCCCAAAAACGTACGGAACCTTTAGCTTTACGCAGGCGCGGTTAACCAAGTAGCGGGTCACCATGTTGTCTAAGCCGTCAACCACACAATCTACGCCCCGCAAAAGCCGCTCCACGTTGCTTGCGTTCACGTTTTCAGTGAAAGCTTCAGCCTTGATAAGGGGGTTGATTTCTTGGAGGCGTTTTGCGGCAACTTCGGCCTTCGGATAATGCAGATCAGCCGGGGTGTAGAGAATTTGGCGGTGAAGATTCTGCATTTCAATCGTGTCTTGATCGATTAAGCGGATGCAGCCGACTCCAGCCAACGCAAGGTACAGTGAAGAAACTGTGCCTAACCCGCCTACGCCAACCACCGCAACCTTTGATTTGCACAGGCGCCGCTGACCTTTTTCACCCAATTCTTTCATGGTGACTTGGCGGCTGTAGAATTCTTTAACGAATGCTTCCTTGTCTGCCACATTCATAGCTGTTCCCAGATTGAATTTTGTTTCCTGTGGTATATTTGCCTTTAATCGGCAAGCCAACCAAATTACTTTTCGATTATCGCTTTTGATTATGGCTAGCTATTAGTTTGGGTTTGCGCTTGGTAATTGAGTGTTAAAACGGGTGTTATTTGGAAAAAAGTTTAATTGCCTAGAACGTGTCAAGCAATATTGTTACTACTAACAGTAGTAGCGAACAAAAAAAGGAAAAGAGCAACAGAAACCAATCAAACACAAATCACAGTCACCAACAAAGCCGCCGCTAGCAAAATTCCATACCCAAATCCCCAACTCGACTCTTTCTCCTTTTAAGGTTTGAAACTCCTTGCCCAATGGGAGTTTCACATGCTGGCGGCGGCTGCATCAACAGTGGGAAAATACCCTTCTTAAGACACTAAACTGTGGCGGGTTACGCGTATTTGCCTTTTTGCAAGAACTGCTTTTCGTAAATTTCCTTGACTCGACCGATGGTGTCGGCTTCTTGCGGCGTTTTGTCGTCTCTGACACGGCTTATGCGGGCGAAGCGCAGCGCCATTTGGCTTCTGTACTTGGGGCTGAACTGGATCTCGTTGTACGCCACTTCCACGACGATTTTCGGAATAACGATTACCCGATGACCTTGTTCAGCGATTACGGATTCTTTTAGTTGCCGTGTCATCTCGATTATTTCGGTGTCGGTCAAACCCTTGAAAGTTTTTCCTACTTCCAAGAACCCGCCATTCTCAGGGTCTTTTGCTCCAAGATAATAGTCCGAAAGCCAGCCTTTCCTTCGCCCGTAACCGTATTCGGCTGCGGTGATTACGAGGTCTAAGGGGTCAAGCACGGTTTTGATTTTCAGCCACTTTTTTCCACGGCTTCCCGGTGTATAGGGGCTGTCGAGCTTCTTCACCATCAAACCTTCGTGACCTGCTGCTATGGCTTCTTTAAGGAAATCCTCGGCTTCTCCAACTTTTTCAGTGACGATTTGCTTGCTCAAGGGGATTTGGCCTGCGTTTTCTGCGAGGATTTGCCTCCTCTCCTCATAAGGCTGGGCAATCAGGCTGATGCCGTTAAGATAGAGTATATCGAAAAGGTAGAGGGTTAAGGGAATTTTCTTTGCCATGCCTGAGACGTCGCGGATCCGTTTGAAGCGCCGCATCAAATGTTGAAAAGCAATTGGGTAACCAACGGGGTTGAGCGCGACAACTTCGCCTTCAACGATGGCTGACTGCGCCTTAATGTTAAGATTCACGGTTTCAACGATTTCAGGAAGGCTTTCGGTCACGTTGGTTAATCTTCGACTGAAAACCTCAACTCTGCCGTTTTGTTTGTGAATTTGAACCCTTGCCCCGTCATACTTGTACTCAAAAGCCGTTTTGCAACCTTGCGTTTCCAGCGCTTCTTTTGCGGTTTCAGCGGTCTGGGCAAGCATGAGTTTAACGGGTCGGAAAACGTTGAAGGCGATTTTTTCTAAGCCTTCGATTCCCAGGTTTTTCAGGGTTGCAGCTACTTCGCCGATGTCGCCTAAAACCATGCTTGCATGCTGCACGCGAGCAACGGGAATCTGAAAGGCTTTTGCGGCGGCTTGCTCCATTAAACCCTCTTGAAGCCCCGTACGCATCTCGTCTGTGAAGATCTTAACTAGGTACTTGGCTTCAACCGGCGTGGCTTGGCTCAACAAAGCGATGATAAGGCGTTCTTTTCGGGTTCTTGAGCCTGACCCGGAGGTTTGAGCGATGGCATCCAGTGCCCGTTTAACTTCAATTATGGTTAGTGAAATGTCAGTTAGTAGGGTTTGCTTTTTGGTTTTTGCCTGTTCGAGAACGATTTTAGTTGCCGAGCCTATGTCGCCTGTTGCTACCATGGCTTGGCGGAAAAGGCTCCAGTCGAATTTGCTAACGCATTCTAAGACTCGGGTGAGCGTTGACCAATTGACGTCAAGCGTTTTTTGGCTGTGCTTTGGGAAGGCTCGTCCGACCATCATGTTTGTGGCGGGTTCAATCTCTTTGCCGTCGAGTGTTTTGAGGTAGTTTGCAGTTAAATCTATGATTTCAAGCCGTTTTTTTGTGGCTTCAACTTTTTCAAGCAGTTCGGACAAGGATTTGAAAGATGCAGACATGACTTAACCCTAAAAGCTACTATCAAAAGAACCCTTCCGTGCTTATTTAATTGTTCATCAATCACATGAAGAGTAGTTGCTGTTTTGCAAAAAGTGTTTACGGGCTGAACCGCAAAAGTAATAACCAAACACTGATGCGTACAAGCTGAATGGTAAAAGCGACGAAAACGGGGCGCTTAAGAGAAAAAACGCTCGCGGAGATAAAACATTCCAAGCAGACAACATTTGACAGCTTGCTCACTGCAAAAGAGAACCCCTCAAAACCCCAAAACAATAAACACATAATAATTTCAGAGATTAGCTATGAAACCAAAGAAGATGATTTGGAGCTTAAAGTTGCTTTTCGATTGGTTCCCTCTAGAGCGTCCTTTTCAAGAGTGTTTGTGGAGTTGTTTTTTGATGGGCAAAAACTGTCTTGCTGTCCTGTCCGTATCCCGCAGGGTGCACTTTCAGCGGATGAGCTTGAGTGGCCCGCGGCTTTAGATATGAGGGGAATAGGTACGGGGCAACACATCATTCGGGCTGAAATGTATGAGCTTTGGAATTCTGAAGAAAGACTCACCATCGATTCTAAAGAAGTTACCATAAATTACGTTCCCGTCCGCAGACAAGACAGATACATAAAAATTCCAATCGTGAAAAAAGTTGGATACGAAGACTTAGAGATTGTTTCGGAACCTACAAGAGACGTTTACCGGGAAATCGAAAAAGAACAAAAAGAAGAATTATTGAACAAACGGGACGAATGGTAAACGTGTTTCAGAAGCCCGACCAATTTGCAGCATGGCAAAATATAATATCTTCTTCATCCGAAAAGAGTTAGGTTTCGAGGAGAGAAGAAAGATCAAGCCGCTGAACCAAAAAACCAAAGATCGCTTAGTTGTCATAGGGTTGTTAGCGTTAGAATCAGGGTTCATTTATAATGTAGTAGTTAATTTTTACAATTACGTAACTAAAGGAATGTTTTATTTTTTGGTACTCGCTATTCTCGCTGTTATCGGAACTGCAATTTTATTTGTTTACTTACTTGTGATTCTCGCTACCTATTTGGATAAAAGAAAAGTTTTGAAGAGCTTCCAAAATAAACCTAACGAAAAAAGACAAAGCTGAAATTATTGAGAGAAGAAATCAAAAGAGAAAAAAATCTCTTTTGGCGACTCTAAACAATTAAGAGAATATTGAGAACGATGATTCGCCCTCGGGCTCTTTTTGTTTGTCGTTGAATTCCTTGATCTTATTGTTAAGCTCCTCTACTTCTTTGGTGTTGCCCAAAGCTTTTTGACTGTCCCGTGCCTGTTCAAGTGCGCTAACTCCGTATCGATCAAATCCCTTGCTGAAAGCCACATCCGCAGACTTCATAAAGAGCTCTACAGCTTTCTGATAATCTTTTAGTTGGAAGCTGCATTCGCCAGCTTTATAGTTCATTTCGGCTGAACCAAAGTAGTTTTGTCCTTTGTAGTACATTTCTGCCACTTTTATGAAAAGGTCGCGGGCTTCGGCGTAGCTGCCGTTTTCCGTCAACGCGCTTGCGTCTTTGTGAAGCTTAATCGGATCTTCTTTTACGCTCATGACTTATCACTTGCAATATTCTGCGAGAACTTCCATTTAGATTTTCCCCTTCTGCAATTCACCAAGATTTAAGCGCACAAGCAAACGGTCAACAGCATAAGATAAAAGACACGGCTGAACACAATATCGGCTATGCAGGACGAAAGCATGGGATCAAAAACCGAGAGAAGATCAACAGTCCTCGTTGCGCAGGCGGGAATCATGGCGGCTATAGTTGCCGTCGCGACATTCGCAGTGCAAATTCCGATCCCGGCTACGAAAGGATACCTTAACTTCGGCGACATAATGATTTTCGTCAGCGCCATAACTTTTGGTCCCCTTGTCGGCGGCTTCGCAGGTGGAGTTGGATCGGCATTGTCTGACGTAGCTGGCGGATATGCCTCAACCTATGCGCCATTCACGCTTATGATAAAGGGCGCCGAAGGAATCATTGCTGGTTTAATTGCTAAAAGAGGAAGCAAAAAAAGAAATATTTTAGCTGTTATTGTCGCAGGCGTTGAAATGGTGGCTGGGTACTTCTTGGCCGAGTTCTTCGGGCTTTCACTCGGTTGGGCAGCAGCAACCGAAGTTCCCTTTAACATATTACAGATAGCCGCAGGCGGCGTAATCGGAATTCCAATTTCAATACTTCTTTTCAGAAGACTCCCTGAAGCATGGTTAAACCCGAGACGTGCAGAAAAGTCGGGACAACTTAAAAGCTAGAGCTCACAAAGGATAAGTCATGAGACTTCCGCCTGGAAAAATCCCCATCGAAATCCTCAAAGAAATAGTTTTCAAAAACCTCGGCGCCCCACGAGGAGAGGTTGTTTTGGGTCCCGCTGCAGGTTTAGACGGGGCAATCTTGGATGTTGGAAACAAGAACGCAATCGTCTCGATGGATCCCATCACTGGCGCGGTTGAACGAATAGGTTGGGAAGCAGTCAACGTTAACGCCAACGACGTTGCAACCTTCGGGGTTGAACCAGCATTCTTCTTTTC
>JBEKPM010000088.1:0-10140 GCA_049520735.1 Bathyarchaeia archaeon
TAAAACGCTAATTACATTATCCTTTTGAGGAATCAGGTTATGTCAATAAAGAAAATACCGGAAAAAAACACTATACTCTTCGTTTGGTTCAACCAGTACGCTGGCATACTACTGAAAACTCCCAGTAAAACACTCGCCATAGACCCAGTCGACATCAAATCCAAAAACCTCCAAAACGCCGACGCAATTCTCATAACACATGAACACTATGACCACCTTGACCCAAGGCTAATAACCGAAATCCAAAAAGAAACTAACTGCACGATCATCGCCGATTCAGCATCAACCAGAAAACTGCAACATGTTGTCCCAGTGGGTAAACTGCAGGAAACCAAGCCTGGCGAAGAAATCAAAATTGGCGAAGTCTCAATCAAAACAGAAAAATGCAACCACCCTGCCCAATCACCCGTAACATACATCATAACCAGCGAAGATGGCGTCAAAGTTTACCACACGGCAGACAGCTTGCCCTTCCCCGAGATGGCTCTCATGGGGCAAAAAGAAAAATTCGACATGGTTTTCTGCACCGTAGGCATTGCTCCCAGCTCCACGCCTCAGACAGGCTTCGAAATAGCACGGTTAACCAAGCCTCAAGTAGCTATACCATATCACACGGCGTCCATTTCAAGCCAAACAGAATTCGCCCAGCTCATGAAGAAGGAGTTGCCGAGAACAGCATGCTTGATTCCTGAACAAAACAAGATCTATCAGGTTTCAAAAAGGAAGTGAAAAAAATGAAAGTTGACCAAGCAATTCAGGACCAGAAGGAAAAGATGGCAAATATACTGTTCAACATCGACGCGGTGAAGTTCGGTGTCTTCAAACTTTCAAGCGGAAAAGCAAGCCCTTACTACGTGGACCTGCGCGTTATCCCCAGTTTTCCCGATGCATACCACGAAATCTGCGACTTCTATGCCCAATACATCAAAAACCAAATTGGCGCAAAAAGCTTCAACAGAATCGCGGGCGTACCTTTAACGGGCATCATTTTTGCGTCTCAAGTTGCCTACAACCTTGAAAAACCCTTCCTTTACGTGCGCAAAGGCGTGCGGCTTCGCGGCAGAGAACGTCGGGTGGAAGGAATCTTGGTTTCAGGCGACAAAGTGCTCTTAGTCGATGACTTAGTAACCACTGGGTTAACCCTCAAAAAAGCAGCTGAAACCGTCGCGGCCGAAGGCGGTGTAGTGACAGACGCAGTGGTGTTCCTCGACCGGGAAGAAGGCGGAACGGGACAGCTTGAAAAAAGCGGAATCAGACTGCATCCCATGTTGAAAATCAGCGAGGTTGCCAACGTGCTGTATGACTCCGGCGTAATGGATAAGGAGAGCCTAAAAACAATCCTTAAACAAGTAAAAAAACAGTAAAAACCCATGTCTTATTCGTAGAATATGAGGCTGGTTTCTTCGAGTAGCGTATGCAATTTTTCAACAGCGATGTAGACATCTTGTTCCTGTTTGGCTCCGGTGCAGACGAGTTTTCCGCTTGCAAACAACAGAACCACCACTTTGGGCTCCTGCATCCTATAGATTAAGCCTGGAAACTGCTCGGGTTCATACATGGCATGACCCAGCGTATAAGCAGCTTTTTCTAAATCTATCATGCCACCGAGTCCGCCTGAAGCCACGATGTTCTGTATTTTGAGTTCGGGTTTGCTGATTATTATTATGCCGCCTTTCTTGAGTTCCTTGATCACTTTCATGACGGCTCGACGAGCTTCCTTCTCCGATTTAGCGCCCGTACAAACCATCTTTCCAGAACTAAAAATCAAAGTTGCAGTTTTGGGGCGTTTTAAACGGAAAACTAAACCTGGAAACTGTTCAGGGCGATACTCGACGCCTGGATAACCTTTAACGACAGCGTTCAAATCGACTTTCTGGTTAAGAGTTGCTGAAGCGACCACGTTTTCAACGCTTATTGTAGCTTTGACTTTCGGCAACCATTCTCCCCCTTTCCATTAACCGCCCTTAAACATTCTTGTTATCAAAAACTTACTTTATAAAGACATCTGTAACAAATCCTAAGTCCGATTTTGTTGTTCAGGTCTATTCTTTCGCAGTTCAGGCACGACTAATTCACAGGAGATGAGCAGGATGATGAATGCGATTACAATCGAACTGGCCCTAGGGTCAGCAGTAATTTCCTTCGAATACGGATTTCTGAGTTTTCAAGTTACTTCACAATAGAAGAAAAAAATAAAAGAGGACGGGAAATGCAACTATTGGGGTTGCAAGTTTAGATTTTCTTTTTGCTTAGAACTTCGCGGAAGACGTGGCCGCATTTCGGGCACTCGTAAAGTCCGATTTCCAGTTGCATGCGTTTTCCAGCTTTATCTGGACGACCAGCCATTTTCCAAGTCTTTTTTGCTTTTGGAACTTCGGTTCCGCATTTTGGACATTTTGCCATTCTTTTTTCCTCCGTATTACCGCTTCCATGCTTTATCATTATAGAATAAAAAACTTTCCATAGTTTTCGGATTGATATTCCAGGTTTGAATGTTCCATTTAAACAGATTTTTGTCTAAAACTTTTCACAATTTTCGATGATAAGCCCACAAATTGAATCTGTGGGCTCAAAAAGGAAGCTTTTGCAACACGTTGACGGCTTTTCTATGGGGAAGAGAACTTTTTTAGTTCTTCGATCTTGTGAATTTCAATCGAGTTGCTTGCGTGCTTCATTGTTGTCCTCACCGCTGAAGTGAACAAGACCGTTTCTTTCTCGTTTGCCAAACCCATTTCGCAAAGTTGGTTAGCCACATATGTAACCCTATCCTTCTCCTCAAGATAATTAATCAGAACCGGCTCTACGCCGAAAATCAATTCCAGTTGTCTCTTAACTTTCAAGTCCGGAGTTACGGCAATCACGGGCTGCGCTATTTTGAAGCGGGAAATCATTCGTGCTGTGTATCCTGACCTTGTCAAAGTTATGACTTTATGAACAGGCATGCTTTGACATATCCTCTGGATTGCTTTGCTTACTGTGTCGGAAATGTTGAGGTAGGCGGTGTCTTCAACGTTGCTCTTCACCACTTTTTCAGTTTCATTAGCTATCCGACTCATCATTTTGACGGCTTCCACAGGGTAATCGCCCACAGCAGTTTCACCTGAAAGCATAACGGCGTCGGAACCGTCCAGAATCGCGTTGGCAACGTCACTGACTTCGGCTCTTGTCGGGCAAGGCTGATGAATCATGGATTCAAGCATCTCCGTAGCCGTCACAACCAATTTGCCTTTCTGGTTACATTGCTTGATAAGCGACTTCTGAACAAGGGGAACCTTTTCTCTTGCAACCATTATCCCGCTGGCGACTCCCAAAATCTCCTCCACGTTTTGAACTCCCTCAGAATTCTCAATTTTCGCGATGACGCCGCCCTCAAACCTGTGGGCTTGAAAAAGGTTTTCTACGTCCTTGGCGTTTCTCGTGAATGAAAGCGCGACGTATTCAACATCCAGTTTCTTGCAGAGCTTGAGGATTTCAAGGTCTCGTTCGCAAAGGGCGGGAACAGATAGGCGTTTGTTGGGAACGTTGACGCCTTTCCCGTCTTCAATAGTGCCTCCGCTTGCAAATTTTAGACAAAGTTTGTGGTTTGATTTTTCCACGACATGTGCCCTGATTTTGCCGTTGTCGATTAAGATTAAGTCGTCGACCGCCATTTCGTCATATAAGTCACGGTTGAACGATATTTCTTCGCCGTTAAAGCCAACTTCCAAAAGATCTCCGCGGTTGAGGGTTTTCGGTTGGGCAGCTCGGATTCTGATTTCGGGTCCCTTGATGTCAACCATTACAGCAAGGTCTGTAACTTCACGAACCGTCTCTATCGTCGATTCGTATTGAGTGAGGTTCCCGTAAGCCGTGTTGATTCTCGCGCCTGACATGCCAGCGCGGAACATTTTCTCGATAACATGTTTGGAGAAGCTTGCTGGTCCAACTGTGCAGACAATCTTGGTTTTCTTCACCCAATATCACCTTTCTGTTTACCTTAACTTGCGAAGCATTCGAAGTTAAAGTTGACGGTGAACTCATGTAACTCGGTTTTTTAATCCACTAAAATGTTTGTCTGCGCTCGAATTTAGGTAGCCTTTAATAGCTTGAACCGATGCCATACAAATAGCTTAACGGGGATCAATAATGAGTCCTAGCCACGTTAGAGTTGAAATGCCTGATTTGGAAGGCGAGAAAGAAAGCCTTGCCATTTTTTTGCTAAGACACTTCAAATTAGCTTCCAAACCAAACCAAGACGGTTTGGATTTGAATGGCGACGACGTTTCGACTTTTGAATTGCAGCGGATGGTAACTAAATTTGTCAATAGCAAGAAAATAAATAGCACCCATTTTGTCGCTGTAGAGAGCAATGCGGTCAAAATTAAGAGGTTTAATCGGAAGAAGGAAGAAAAGAAAAGCAAGCATCCTCAAACGGCTTCGACGATTAAACACGGCTGGTAACCCCAGAGAGCAATGTTTCCCTCCAGTTTCTTTTTTCGGCATTACCCTTCTTTCCTGCAGTAAACACTGCAATCTTTCAGGCGCGACAAGTTAAAAGCTACAATATTTTTTAAATACTCGTCCCTAAGCTTATCTAACCAGTTCGGGGTTCACAAGCTATTGCAGGCAGCTTCTGAAAACGCTTTTGATTTGCTTGTAAAGCCAGTTCGAAGGCTCGTTGAACAAAGAGGATTCTCTAAACCAACCGAACCTCAAGAAAAAACAATACCCAGAATACTCGAAGGCAAAAATGTCTTGTTAATTTCCCCAACAGCCACCGGAAAAACGGAAGCCGCTTTCCTGCCCGTTCTTAGCATGCTTCTTCGGGAACCTAAAACGCCAGGCATAAAAGTCCTGTATATTACTCCGCTTAGGGCTCTAAACAGAGACATTCTAGATCGTCTTCAATGGTGGTGCAATAACCTAGACATAAAGCTCGCTGTTCGCCACGGAGACACCGAAACCAAAGAGCGAATGCGGCAATCCCGAAGTCCCCCTGACCTTCTGATAACGACGCCTGAAACGCTGCAAGCGATCCTTTCAGGTTGGGTGTTGCGTCAGCACCTGCAAAGCCTGCGGTGGGTAATCATCGATGAAGTCCACGAGTTAGCTGACAGTAAAAGAGGAAGCCAACTGTCACTCGCACTGGAACGAATTAGGAACCTGATAGGCAAAGACTTCCAGATGATTGGTTTGTCAGCAACTATCGGCAGCCCAGACAAAGTCGCCCAATTCCTCGTCGGCACCAAGCGCCCTGTGGAAATCATCCGTGTACCCGTCGCCAAAATGGTCAAGCTCCAAGTGATTTACCCTAAGCCAACCGAAGAAGACGCGCGGTTCGCCGCTAAAATCTACACGCACCCAGAAGTTGCAGCGAGACTGCGTATAATCCGCGACTACATGAGCAAACGCAAATCTGTCTTACTATTCACGAACACCCGGTCGATATCAGAAGTTTTAGCTTCACGCTTCAAAGTCTGGGACATCGATTTTCCAATTTCAATTCACCACGGGTCATTAGCGAAGCTTTCGAGGATAACGGCTGAGCAAGGCTTGAAGCGAGGTGACTTGAAGGGTTTAATCGCTACCAGCAGTCTCGAGCTCGGTATTGACGTTGGGCGAATTGATCTTGTTATCCAGTACATGAGTCCCCGTCAAGTTACCCGATTGATTCAGCGGATTGGGCGTGCGGGGCATACTTACGGTCAAGTTGCGGAGGGCTTAATCATTGGCATGGACTCCGACGACACGCTTGAAGCCATAGTTATCGCACGCCGAGCCCTGATCGAATCGCTTGAACCCGTGGAAATTCCCGAGAAACCCTACGATGTTTTAGTCCATCAGATAGCCGGGTTAATGCTTAAGACTAGGCGGCTGGAATTTCGAGAGGTTTTGGAGTTAGCGCGCAACGCCGCACCCTACGAGAACCTGACTTTGGAAGATGTCAGCAAAGCTTTCAAGTACATGCACGAGCGTTTTCCGCGTTTGGCTTGGGTGAGCTTTGAAGACCAAGTTGCCCTGAAACCTCAACGGTCTAAGGCTCTGTTCGAATACTATTTTGATAATCTGTCTATGATTCCTGTTGAGAAACAGTTCCTCGTCATCGACGAATCAGCTGAAACTTCAATCGGCGTCTTAGACGAGGCGTTTATGGCTGAATACGGCAAGCTGGGAACAAAATTCATCATACGGGGCAGCCCATGGCAAATAATGCATGCCACCGAAGACAAAGTATACGTGCGGCCAGTCGACGACCCCACGGGCTCAATTCCCAGTTGGATAGGCGAAGAAATCCCGGTGCCTTACGAGGTAGCGCAGGAACTGGCAGATATCCGTGGATTTGTCGAAGAGAAACTGCACGCTGGGCTCTCCACTCAAGAGATTAGTGCGTTGCTTTCCCAACGTTACCCCGCCGACCAAGAAACCATTTTGCGCGCGTTGGCAGAGACGGCAGAGCAGGTGAACTCTGGATTAGCAGTTCCAACCCCAAAACGAATTGTGGTGGAGGATTGGGGTGAATTCGCAATTATCCACTCAAATTTTGGCTCTCTAATTAACCGTGCAATGGCTCAGTTTCTAGGCGAGGTGCTTTCTGATAAGCTTGGAAGGGGAATTGTCGTTCAACACGATCCTTACCGTATCTTCCTGCAAACTATGGGCAGCATGAGCGCCGAGCAGCTGGTTGAAGTTTTCGAAGAATTGAAAGGCATGAGCGACCAAATCGTAAAAGTCACCCTGACCCGTTCAACGATTAAGACGGGTTTGTTTAAGCGGCGAGTTATTCAGGTGGCAAGACGTTTTGGCGCGCTGAAGAAGTGGGCGGACTTTAGCAACGTGAGCATTCAGAAGTTGATTTCAAGTTTCGAAGGCACATTGATTTACGAAGAAGGCCTCAAAGAAGTCTTCAGCAAGGACCTTGACGCAGACGGCTTGGTAAAGGCGCTTGGTCGAATCCGCAGCGGCGAGGTAAGTTTCCAAGTTGTTGAGACAGGTGGCAATGCAACTCCCGTTGCTAGAGTCGGAATCGAACGGGTAAGCATGAAAACCGACCTCATTCCGCCTGAGAAAATGCGCGCCGTGTTAATTGCTGCAGCTAAAGCCCGTTTGCTAAACGAAACAGGGAATTTCATTTGCACAAGCTGCTGGGATTACATTGAGACAATACGGGTAAAGGACTTACCTGACAAACCAAAGTGCCCAAGATGCGGTTCCTACGCGTTGGGAATGCTCAAAGTTGAAGAAGAGAAGGCTTTGCCTCTAATCGAAAAGAAGGATCATCTGGCAAAGGACGAGGAAAAACTTCGAGTCCACGCTAAACAGACTGCTGAATTAATTGAAAAATACGGCAAAGCGGCTGTAGTTGCCTTAAGCGCTAGGCGAGTCTATTTCTCTGACATCGCCGACGTTCTCTCAAAGGAGCCTAATGTTTCAGACAAATTCTACGAGTTAGTTATGGAAGCCGAACGCAAATCACTAAGCAAACGATTTTGAGAAACCATCCCTTTTTTCCAGAGGGCATAACAAACTGGCTAATTAGGAAAAGTAACCCAAATTTGGCTATTGGCCAGAGTGTAATCTATAGGTATATTGGCGATTTAATTAAGAAGCAGAGAAGAACAACAATGCGTTTTTCGGTTGTTGTTGATGTTGTTGTTGAAACTCTCTATTCAAGTTCACCAAAAAACTGCCAAGAGGCCTAAAGAAACAACCACGTTAAGTGGCAGAAGAAAAGTTTTTTTCGGTAACCTGTGACAAAAAAAGAGCCCTTTTAGAATAAAACCAAGCGGGATAGTTCGGTTTCATTTGCTCAAAAGGTTGTTGCCTGGTGAATTGTACCTGGGTCAAAATGGCGGTTGACCCATTGAATTCAGTCATTAAAATCCATTTTAAATCAAAAACTACTATTAACATTAACTTTTTAAGCGTAGAGACTCTTAAATTTGCTTATCTGCTTACCGTGCCAGTAGGAGAAAAAAGAAGTGGAAATAAGCCGTAGGAATTTACGCAACGAAGTTCTTGAACGAATCAAATACGTGAAAACCTGTGTCATGGCTAGAGAGCTTTGCTTGCTTGTACGCACCAACAGAGCCGTCTTAGAACCCAAAGATGTGCAAGAAGTTTGCCACTACATTTCAAACCTATGCAAAGAACAAGGCTGCAGCGAACCAAGCGAACTCTGCCTGAAAGCAGCTAAAGCAGTTGAATCGGCTGACGAAGAAAAATACCTTGAGCTCTGCGCTCAAAGCTGCGTAAAATGCGGCGAAGCAAAAAGACCACAACCTAAAAAAGACGCTTACGTGGCATAGAGCAACTTAACTGGTGAAAACATGTTTATCGCACCCTTTGTTCCAAGTCCAAACACCGTCGTAGAATACATGCTTAAGCTGGCTGACTTAAAGGCTGGTGAAGTACTTTTTGACATGGGTTCAGGCGACGGCAGAACTGTAATTATGGCCGCAAAAACCTTCGGCGCACGCGGCGTCGGCATTGAACTTCGCGAGGATTTAGCGAAGAAAGCCATGGGAACAATCCATGAACATGCCCTTGAAGACAGGGTAACAATCGTGAATAGCGATATGTTCAACGTGAACCTCACGGAAGCCGACGTAGTCTACCTTTACCTGACGACAAGCGCAAACGAGAAGATCAGGCCAAAACTTGATTGCGACCTCAAAAAAGGTGCACGTGTCGTGTCGCATGACTACGAAATCATAGGTTGGCACCCTGAGCGGGTTGAGAACTTCTGCGAAAACCCACAGTTAGGTTACCCTTCCCACACAATCTATCTTTACCGAAAACCCTGATTTTTTTATGGAAAACTCAGTTTATTGCTGGAAAAACATTTAGCCTCCTCATCTTCTTTGGTTTTTGAAGAGCGCATCCCACAAATGCAGTTTGTTCCATGGAGAAACATAGCTGACTGGCACTGCAAAGCCTGCGGCTACTGCTGCAAACTATACAGCGTGGTCTTAAACTTCCACGAGTGGCTTCGCCTCACGAAAACCTACGGCGTTGAAACCACCATTTCAGGTTTAGACCGCTTCTTCATCAAACGTGTAGACGACGGCTCGTGTACCTTTCTCTGCCACGACTCAAACAGCCACTTTTGCGGGCTGCAGAACATTAAGCCTGAAGCATGCAAAATCTGGCCGTTCAAAGTACTCACTGAACCCAAATATGGGGAAGAAAACCTCGCAGTCTACGACTACCGCGGCTTGAGATTCTACGTTTACGGCGACGACATGTGCGGTGGCTTACGCTACGGAACCCCGACATGGGATTTCCAACATACAATCGTCAAGGAATTCGCGGAAATAGCGTTAGGCGTCAGGGGCGTACAGTCCAAAACCACTCGAGCAGCCTCTTACATACCCCGACAGCAGTGGGGCAGAAAACTATTTCTTTAGGCCTTTTAGGCAATTTCGGAGACTAAGTTTTTAAGGGATTTTCACTCTTAACCAGCAATTACCTGTCGAGGTCCAATAATATGTCTAAGGCTAAAGTTGGCGTTTCGATGCTTTTCTGCTTAGGCGAACCCTTCAATCGGATGGTTAAACGTTTAGGCACCATGAAAACACGCTATATAGAAATCGTAGATGACGGTATCCAAGAGTTAAGCAAGAAAAGAGTCGTCGCCCTCAAAGAAGCCGCAAAAAGCCACAGCCTAGAGTACACGTTGCATGCGCCCTTCGCCGACATCAATATTGCTTCACCATCAAAAAGCATGTTGAATGCGTCCTTAAAACGTCTCAAGCAATCCATGGCTTACGCAAACGAGTTGGACGCTAAAGTTTGGGTTTTTCACCCCGGGGCGAAAACAGGTATCAGCCAATTTTACCCTGGCGCTGAATGGAAACAAAACGTTGAAAGCATTCAAGAACTTTATCGGGCTTCGGAGGAATATGGTTTGAACATTGCTTTAGAGAATTTGCCGGGGAAATACTGGTTTTTGATGCATAAGCCTGAGGAATTTATGCGGTTTTACCGTGAAACTAATCTGCCGATAGGCATCGTTTTGGACCTTGGGCATGCGCACCTAGAAGGCCAAATCGAACCCTTCTTCAACTTGCTTGCAGACAAGATCGTGCATATGCATGCAAGCGACAACGACGGCTCAGACGACCAGCACTTGGGTATAGGCAAAGGGAAAATCGATTATGA
>JBEKPM010000089.1:0-12317 GCA_049520735.1 Bathyarchaeia archaeon
CTTGCAGCAGTGCACCTAAGACAAACCTTCAATACGCTCGCGCAGAAATCAGGAGAACACTCGTTTGCAACAACCGCAACTTTACTTTGGTGGGGATCCATACTGACGATACTAGCCGGTTTAGGCTTCATTCTGATATTCATCGCCTGGATATTTGCAGTAGTCGGCTTCTTCGCCATGAAATCAACACAACAGCAATCCAACGCTCCACCACAATACAGTTACACTGCACCGCCCAACACAGCCTCCGCAGCACCGACAACTCAAACACCACGATACTGCTCCTACTGCGGCGCGCAAGTAAAACAAGACGCAGTTTACTGCCCTAATTGCGGAAAGCCATTGTGATCACAAAAATCCCTTTTTTCTTTTTTTTGACTAAACTAAAATCCACCTTCTCCGCATCAACAGGCATAGATAGAAAAAATATTAAGGATTGTTCGCTGATTTAATAGCTGGCGACCGCTATGCCGTTACCTGTAAGATACCATTTCTATCAGCGTTTCGCTGCTTCCGCAAAGAGGGCTTTCGGGTAGTGTACCACCTTTGACCGGCAGGACCACGCGTGAATGGGCGACGAAGGCACCGAGCGGCATGTAACCAGAATTGCCGAGGGAACAATTATTCTGAAAGATATCTTTCATACAGCGAGTGGCACAATTGAAAAGGAAAAACTCGTGCAACTTTATCCCGGTCAGTTATCATGGGTATCCACGCATTTGACCGGACCAAACAAGTATTCCCAGTTTCTCTACAAGATTTTCAGCTGACGGCAAGGGAGCTTCCATTTTGGATTTCACAGGTCTGCACTTGGACTATAAAGAAAAGACAGGTGCTGGGTCGCTTGCCCAAAAACTGTGCAAAGAAGGCGACAGCATGGAAGTTGCTGACAAAGGAAATGGAAAAAGAACTGGGAAAATAAGGCTTCGTTGTTGCTTTGCAGGGATTACTTGCAGCTTAATATCTCGGCGAGGTTACATTTTGTCTGGCGCTACGATGCCGATGAGCGTTAGGGCGTTATGGATCACGATTTCTATAGCTTGTGTCAGTGTCAGGCGTGCGTTAATGAGTCCTTCTGAATCCGCCTTCAGTACCGGCAGCGCGTTGTAGAACGTGTTGAATTTGTCTGCTAGCGCGTTCGCGTAGTCCGCCATCATGTTGGGTTTTAAGTACTCTGTCGCTTCGACAAATGCGTCTGGGAACCCCGCGAGGTTAAGCACCAACTCTCGTTCCAGCTTCTCCACAAGCAGTTCGTAACTCGGGTTTTCTGGTTCCTTTGCGGCTTTGCGTAAGATGCTACATGCTCGCGCGTGGGTGTATTGCACGTATGGTGCGCTGTTGGTTTCAAAATTGAGCACGCGTTCCCAGGTGAAAACCACAGGCTTCGATGAATCAACATCAACAAGAGCGTAGCGTACTGCGCCTAACCCGACAAAGTTTGCAATCTTGCGTTTTTCTTCATCGGACAGTAAGGGTGAACGCTTCGAAACCTCTTCGTAGGCTCGTTGAATTGCTTCGTCGAGGACCGCGTCAAAAGTGATATAGTGTCCCCTGCGGCTGCTCATCTTGTAGCCGGGCAAAGTGACGAGATTATAAGCGAAGTGCACCAAGTTGTCGGCGTATTCGCCGTAGCCCAAAGCATACAGAGCGATTTTGAGCTGCAGCTGCGCAAGTGACTGTTCCATGCCGATGACGTTGATGACTTTCCGCGCCTTCTTGAACTTCCACAGTGTGTAGGCTATGTCCCGGGTTGTGTAGAGTGTGGTGCCGTCGGCGCGACCAAGCGTCAAAGGCGAAACCTCGTTGTTCTCGCTCAAACCTAATTTGCCCTTTAAGTCGAGTACCTGCGTGACTTTTTCAGCGTCAAACTCAAGCACACCTTTCTCAGCATAAACAAACGGCGTGGTCTTCAGCTTCTGCATCACCTCGCTCACCTCCGTGCTCCAGACGAAGTCGCTTTCCCAATCCCAACTGTCGTAGGTAACCCCGACGCGTTTCATGGTTTCTCGAAAGCCTTCAAGGCATAAGTCGCTGACTTCACGGATAAGTTTCTTAGCTTTGGGTTTCCCGTCTTCGTAGGCCCGGTTAAGCCTGTTGATTTCTTCCTCCGGATTCTCATCGAGGCTGATTTTATCCATCAACGCTTCAAATAGCACGGGGTACTTCTCTTTGAGCTCGGCAGCAATGGACATCCACTCGTCGATTTCCTTATTCGCCTTCGCCAAATCTTCTACCGAATTAACTGCTGCAGCAAGGTCGCGAACCCTCTTCAAACGGTTGATTTCAACTAGGCAGCTGGTCACGGTGTAAATTTTGCCCACGAAAAGGTCAGGTTTCTCGGTGGGTTTGGGTCTGCCCAGTTTATTGTACCCGTAAGCCACCACAGACGACTGTCTTCCCACGTCGTCAATGTAGTAATGGCGTGAAACTGTGTGTCCCCTGCACTCCAAGATGCGTGCCAACGCGTCGCCGATCATCGGGTTCCTAGCCTGCCCAATGTGGATAGGGTGAAGGGGGTTGACGCTGGTGTGCTCAACTATGATTTTGAGGGGTTTAGAGGTTTTGACGAACCCGTAGTCAAACTTTAGTTTCTTGATGGATTCCAAGGTTAGGCCTGAGAACTTTGCGAAGTTAACGTGAAAATTAATGTAGCCAGCACCAGCGCATGAAACCTTCTCAATCAAGTTAAAACTTGAGCTATCAATCACCTCAGCGAGATGCTCAGCGACTGCAATTGGCTTCTGATTCAACTTCTTCGCCAACTCGAAACAAAGCGAGGACGCCAACTGACCGTATTCGATGTTAGGTGTCTTGCTTAGCGTGATGTTGGGCATCTTTATTTCCGGCAGGGTCTTCTTCAGTGCCTTCGCTAAAACGGTTTGGCATTCACTGCGGAATTGTTCGAACGGGTTTTCAGCAATCATTCTTATTTTTCTCCGTTTGATTCCGATGGCAAACTTGTTTCGTTATCTTTTAAAGTTAAATCGTTACTTATCTGTGTAATGGATGCTTTAACCGATGGAAACCAAGATAGTTTATTCTGAAAAATGTTTAGGCTACGGAGCTTGGCATGTCGAAGGACCGCAAAGAGTCAAGGTTGCGTCTGAAATACTCAAAGAGAAAGGATACGAATTTTTGGAGCCGAAACCCGCCTGTGAAGATGATCTGCTTGCTGTGCACGATGCCGATTACCTTTGGAAGTTAAAGAAGGGGTTAATTGAAGATGCTGATACGCCAGCATACGCGGACATCTACGAGTACGCGAGGCTTTCTGCCGGCGGAGCAATTTTAGCTAGTCAAACTAACGGTTTCTCTCTCATGCGGCCGCCGGGGCACCATGTCGGCAGAAGCGGTGCCGCATTAGGCGTCCATACACGTGGATTCTGTTACCTGAACAACATCGCCATAGCCGTCGAAAAACTATGCAAAAAAACATTTATTTTAGATATAGACGGGCACCACGGAAACGGAACCCAAGAGATTTTTCAAGACAACAAAAAAGTAACCTACCTTTCGCTGCATCAGTCACCGAATTACCCGGGAACAGGTGACTTCACCAAGGGAAACTGCATCAACTACGTTTTGCCGCCACAAGCAGGAGGAAAGCTTTACCTAAAGACGCTTGATGAAGCCTTGTGCATGGTTGATTTCGAGAAAGTCGAGGTTGTCGCAGTTTCCTGCGGCTTTGACACACATGTGGGTGACCTAGCGACTTTAGGGCTGATAGAGCACGATTACTGGGAGATCGGCAAAAGAGTTGCAAACATGAAAAAGCCCGCCTTTTTTGTTTTGGAAGGCGGATACGCATGCGAAAAGGTCGGTTTAGATATTGATAGTTTCCTGAGGGGTTACGAAGAAAACAGAGTGAAAGGAAAAGAATAAGCTCTTTATTTCTGCCTTTTATCCATTGTTTTCTTGTTTAGCTTTTCAAGCGTTGCTGAAACCTTTTCAGACCTTTTCTCGGCAGTGGCTAAGAGTGGTTTCCAATCTTTGTTCTTCGCCATCGTGGTCATTTGCTCGCATTGCACCGCCAAACCTGCTAACGCCTCGTTGAAACGTTTGTCAGCGGCCTCATCAGACTCAACGATTTCTAAAGCTTCTTCGGGGCATGCTTCCTTGCATTTTGGTTCACCTTGACACAGATCGCAGGCGATGGCTTTTCCCGTTTCAGGGTTAATGGTGATTCCACCGTGCTCGCAGGCTTGAACGCACCAGTCGCAGCCCTTGCAAGCTTTATCATCGATTACAAGTAAACCATTATCTTCTGTTTGCATGATTGCATGTTCGGGGCACGCTTTAACGCAACGCGCATCCTTGCAGCCTCGACATGCCAGCGCAAAGTTGAAGGCAGGCGCCATGCGGACAACACGGATTCTTGACCTCATCGGGTTCCAGTTTGCTTCGCCTTTCTCGACCGTGCAAGCGTACTCGCAGATTCCGCAGCCGATGCATTTGGCTGGGTCAACTGAGATGAATTTTCTTTTCTGTTCTGTTTTAACAGACTGCATTTTGATGACCAAACCTTTCTTTGGTGTCAAGTAAGTCTGTGCATTATTGGCTTTTAACCGTTACTTAAGAAAAGCAGTTTTTCCATGGAAAAAAAGCCGCGCAAAAAGCTTCTCACGCATCCATGGCACATCACAAATTAAGCTTGCTCAATGACCAATAGCTGAATCTTTAAGAAAACAGATGTCGACGCCCGTGCCCTTGTGTCATTGATGCAAGGATTAACGAGTTTAAGGACATTATCGGTCGAATATGCGTTGTCGGCGCCTTTTTGGCATGACAAATTTCATATACAAGCCGAATAATCTAAAACGGGGTGTACGCGGATGAGCGAATCATACTTCAAAAAGAAACTTGAACCAATAAAAGTCAAACAAAAAAGCATTTCTCAGCTTCTTTCAGAAATGAGCAGAACCGCTTACCAGGGACGCAAACTTGGCGAAGCAGTGGATGTCTGGGAAAACATGCTTAAAGAAAAAGACCTCACTATCGCTATGGGCTTTGCTGGCTCAATGAGCACGGCTGGGCAATGGACAATTATCAACTGGCTTATGGAGAACCGTTTCATCGATGTGTTGGTTTCAACCGGCGCCAACGTTTCAGAAGACATCGTGGACGCTATGGGTTTGGGATACTGGCAGGGAAGCCACATGGTTGACGACTCAGCGTTGCTTAAAGCCGACGTAAACAGGTACTATGATGTTTTCGGGAAAGAGACCGATTACCGCAAAATGGAAGAATTAGTAACGGACTTTGTCATGACCCTCAAAACCGATTACTACTACACCTCAGCAGAATTTCTGTATCTGCTCGGCAAGTTTCTTGGCAAGAAAAAGATTCCAGCCATCTCTACTGTTGCAGCAGCCAACGGAGTTCCAATCTTCAGTCCTGCTATGGTTGACAGCGCTTACGGTGAAACATTCCTGATGGCTAAAAACCAAGGGCATAGCGTGCACATTGATTCTGTGAGGGAATTCGATGAGTTCATCAGCATAGGCACGAAAACCAAAGACGTCGGCGTCGTCTACATCGGCGGTGGCGTACCAAAAGACCTCACACAGCTCATCGCCATATCCGTTTCACCGCTCACTGAAGATCAAGGCGTAAAAGGAAGAAAAGGCGGCTTACGCAAAGGCCTACAAGAATACTACTACCCGCACAAGTACGCCATACAGATAACCACCGACTCTCAGCAATGGGGCGGCTTAAGCGGCTGCACGCTGGAAGAAGCCATCAGCTGGGGCAAAATCAACAGCCAAGAAGGAACCCGTGCAGTATGCTACTGCGACGCCACGATTGCGCTGCCACTGATAGCACATGCACTTTGCGAGAGAATGCCGGAAAAACGCAAAGGGCCAGATATGAGCTGGCTATTCAAAGGCGTAACATAAGTCTTTGACTTTTTGTCAAGCTTATTTTTTTCCGAAGCAATCGATTTTTGGAGTTTTAGCTTTTAGTTTTGAAAGAAATCTATCCGTCAGAAATCGACAAAATTTTGATTATCCAAAGTAGAACAACAACACACAAAGAATTTTTGTTGTTGTTGAAATCTACTATTTGGTTCCCGGAATCGCACTAGTTACTTTTGGCGCAGTGATGCTGCTTTCTTCTTGACGGGGAGGTGGTGCCATTACGTTTTTGGCTCCGACGATTTGGACGATAACGTAACCAATTATTAGGGGTGACCAGAAAGTTACACTTCTCACGAGAGCCGCTGTGATTCCGCTAAGAGCTGGGTTCAAGCCGTAGAGCACAAAAATCGTTGCTAAAAGTATGTCGAGGGTGCCCACTGAGAAGCTGGCTGAGACATCTGTCAAAGATCCTGCAACGAAATAGATTATGATGAAGAAGCTGAAAGATTGGTTAAAGATGCCGAGCGCATAAAAAACCAGAATGTACTGTGAAAGGTTAAACAACCATGATATTGTCAGGTAGATAACTGGTTTTGCTAAGTATCTTGGGTTTTCGCGAAAGATTTTGAATCCTGAGTAAAATGCAGCAAGACTTTCTTTTGTTTCCGGCGACAGATCACTTGAATGGTATTTCTTGGGGCGCAGAACCTTCAGAATTCTCAATCCTAAAGCCGCAATTTTACCCGCCGCGTTTTCGCTGAAAGCCAAATAAAGCAGAACCGCGAGGTACGCCGTGGCGCCGATTATGACGAAAATGAAAACAGTTAACACGACTGCAGGAACTTTAGATTTTAGGAAGAGAAGCCCAGCGCTTGTGAAAAGCCCCGTTACAACGATCAGATAGGCTATTATCCGGTTCGTTATTCCTCCGGCGGCGATGACACCGTAATTGTCGTTGGTTTCTTTGTGGACAAGGTATAATCTTGTGAGTTCACCGCAGACTGTTTCGCAGGGAACGACGAGATCAACGAAGTAGCCGGCCCAGTAATACAAGAAAGCGTTTTTCAAGCTAATCTTGACTGAAAGCTTAGAAATACAAGTAGAGGACGAAGACAGTCAGTCCTATGAAGATGAAGAAGAAAGATTTGCGGATTGAAAAATATTTTAGCGCTGACAAATTGACAACTACGCTTATGGCTGATAGTTTTAGCTTGAAGGGTTACTTTACCATTACGCCCGCTTTAGATAAAGACTAACGTTTGATTTCGAACATTTTGCATCCTTGAGAAATCCCCAGTTCATTTAATCGGTCTAAACTGCGGCTGTCCTCGCGGGTTTCGACTCTTTGACCCAATCGGAAAGCTGTATTTCGTTGGTGTTTCCAAACTCCTTAACAGTCACAATGCCTCGCTGGGCAAAACGAGCAACCACTCGATGTGTCTTGAGCCTGCTAAGTCCCGCTTCCTTCACAACGTACTTCTGCAGGTATTTTCCCTGATGCGCCATTAGAACACTGAAAACCTTTTGCTCTTCAGCGGTCATCGTTTTCAACAGCACATCGCAACTGCTCGTTGCGCTCGAAACGTTAGAGGCAATTGGTGACGCGGTCATCCCTGACGGAACCGTATTCTCGGCTAGACTTGGATTTGGTTCAATCTTCTGTGGGTTGCATGGTGCCCCTTTGATGTATCTGAGCTCTGGAAAAACAAAGTAGAATCCAACTCCAATAATGGCGGCTGCAACAATGGCGATTAACGCGACGGGAATTACCCAGTAATAAGACGGGCTGGCTGGACTACCGTTGCCCATCATGCTGCCCATTCCTCCGTTGTTGCCGCCGTTGCTGCCATTCATGCTGCCCCACATCTTTCCTATCCAGCTTGACCCATAATATGACGGGGCCGTGGCGGAAAGGTACCAAGAAACCAAAGCAAGAATAACTAAAATACCCAATGTTACCGCAAGAACTAAAAGAAAAATGCGCAATCTCTGCATAGACAAAGAAACGAACATACATTAAATTAAGGCTTACGCCGAAAATGCATTTTCGGCCAATAATGTACCGGGAAAACGTGTTATCTCAAGGTGGCTGCATTTATTCCTTTTTAACGGTTTTCTTTTGACTTAGCCTTTCTAGAAGGGAGCAAGTCATTATTGGCATTATTACTGTGGCGTCGCCCTCTATCATTGTACGCCTTGCTTTTTCGCTGATTTTTCCCCATGAAACTGCTTCGCGTGGTCGGGCGCCGCTCAGGCTGCCGTCCCATTCGTCTGCGGTGCTGATGTATACAACGTAGTCTAAGCCGTCTTTGAATTGGTTCCACCATATGGTGTGGTGTTTGGAGATGCCCCCGCCGACGATGAGTGCGCCGCTTTTTTTAGCGTCAAAAATGATGTTGTTGAGGTCGCCTTCGTCTTTGAGGAGGTTAATTCTAAAGTCGTGGTGGTCTTGGCTGAAGAACCACAGTTGGTAGCCTACTGCGCCATCAGTTATGCCTGGCACGTAGACTGGGATGTTGTTTTTAGCTGCCCAGTAGAGAATCGAGCCCTCGTTGCAGCAGCGTAACCCGATCTCCCGAGCGAGTTCGCTAGTTGAAAGCTCTCGTTTGCCTTCTTTATAGAGTTCCTGGAGGAGCGCTTGAATTTTCTGTTCGATGATTATCCCATAACTTTCGTTGGGCACAAGCACATTTCCCAGGCGGTTTAAGCCTTCCCGATGAAGCCTTGAATCATTCATTATGAAGCTTCCCTTGTAGTAGTCCTTCCAGCATCGCGCGACATCATGATCCAATGTGCCGCAGGTCGTTATGAGGACATCAACGAGTTTTAGTTTGACCAATTCTTTTATCACGCCTCGGGTGCCCGTGGCTACTATGTCGGCCGGGAACGAGAGAAATTTGACGCAGCCCTTTGTATTAATCATAGATTCCATGATGCTAACGCCAGTTGCAAGTTTTCCAGCAGTAAAACCCCATGCCTTATCCATTTGGCGAACGAGCTCATCCACAGACATTTCTTGGGTTAGCTCGTAATCTTTCACAGCCTCTTTATGCTCGTTATGTTCTTTTTTCGGCATAACACCGTCTCCTTGCACTGGATTAACAGGCATTAAAATAAATACGTGCCTAGCGACTTGAGCTATTCTGATAAGTAGTTTATGATTCTTCGGTAAATGTCGCGGTCAGATGAGTCTTCATAGCCAGCGTAGATGCTTGGGTTGTCGTTTACTTCGACTACTACGTAGTCGCCGTCGATTTCTTTGATGTCCACACCGTAAAGCCCTTTCCCAACAACGCGGCAGGCTTTCAAAGCCACTTCCCTAAGCCTAGCAGGCATGTCTCGTTTTCTGAGGCTAACAGTTCTTCCCCAAATGACTGTGGGTTTGCCTCGGAGTTTGGCGCCGTGTTTCCATTTGCCTTTGGGAATCATGTATTTGCAGACGTAAAGTACATCGTTGTTTAGAACACCAACTCTCCAGTCGAAAGCTGTTGGGGTAAACTTTTGAATGGCTAAGACATCGGATTTTCGGAAGAAGCGTTTAGCCACATCTCGGAAGCTTGTTTCGCAGGCGGCTTTCTCAACGTAACGCGAGAAACTTGTGTAGGGCGCTTTTATGACAACGGGTTTTCCGAGAACGTCGAATATTTCGCTGATTTTTTTATGATGCAGCTCATCCTTGTTCAGAAACATTGTTGGTATTCTTGGGACATTGTACTTTTCAAACAGCGCGTACTGATGGATTTTGTTTCCGCAGATAGTGATGGATTCTGGATCGTCAATGACTTTCATACCCAGTTCCCAAGCGGTTTTAGAAACCACATACGCCGTGTTCAACGGGTCTGTTGTTGCTCTGATGAAGACCGCGTCGTACCTTGGGACTTCGGATATGTCTTCTCGGAAGAGGAAATGAAATTCGCTTCCCTGTTTTTCAGCGGCTGCTTTGAAGTTTTGAAGAGCGCCTTCCTCCCGGGGATCAGTAAAATTATATTTCTCAACAAAGCACGCGATCTTAGACACCGAAGGGTTCACCCTGCTCAGAAATGAGCGAGACCTCTTTGGATATTATTTTCAAGTCCTGGTCGGAAAGCTCCTCTTTATCTACGGGTTGCAGTCCACAAAGATAAGCTTTGTCAACAGTTTTTTGTATGTACAATTTGCAAATTGGGATCCCGAAGATCCTATAGACTTTTTCAGCGATTTTCTGGGTTTCCATGTCTTGGTTAATGGGTTTGCCGAAGTAAGTTTTGACGGCTGAAAGCTCTCCCCTTAGAGGTTGCGCGCACACCGCGAATTTATAGTTCATGCCTAAGCTTTTCATGGCGCGGTAAAGGGCGCTTCTGTTATGGGCTACTTTGAAGCCGTCGTAGATGAAAGGGTTAACAGCGAAAATCAGAACTGGGAAGCCAAGTTCATTTGTTATTTTTTTAACTGAGTCGGTGACGAGGACGGGCAGAGTTGGCACGCCTGCTTTGGCTGCTCTGAGAAGAAAAACTGGAGTTCTGCTTGAGTCAATGATGTTTTCACAGGAGGGAATCACGCTGTTGCCCAGGATTTCAGCGTGCATAGAAACGTAGTAGCCTGTTTTGAGGTAACGGTACTCGTTGCTGATGTTAAGTGTGGGCTCTTTGATTGTGGAATCTAAAAACGTTGCAGGCTTTATTACTTGAAGATTAGTGATTAGGTCGATGTTTGAGACGACCAACACGGTCATGGTACACCAGGTTAATCAAAAGGCGTTATTCGTCAGTTATATTTAAGATTAACTACCGCCATATTCGGATTCTAATTTGACGGTGAAAAGAAAGAGGCACAATCATACGTACAAACCACTCGAAGTCTTTGGCCCAGAACATGAATTAGCGCTCGTAGATAGCGAACTAAAACCTTTACCCATATCCGACAAAATCATCAAAAGCTATTGCGGAAGAACAGTCAACTTCGTTGAGCTGCCAACCTTCACGTTCGGCAAAGAACTGCAAATGCACGTAATGGAACTTAAAGCTAACTCTCCTTTTAGGTCGCCTGGAGAGTTTGAGGAGACAATGCAGAATGGGGTTTTGACGCTGAGCCAAATTGTGCAGAAACACAGTGCCCAGCTCCTTGGAACCGGCATGCATCCCCTCCTTAAACTGGAAGAAACTGCTGTTTGGCCTCATTACCACAAAAGAATCTATAATGAATTCGGCAAAATCTTTGACTTGAACCGACATGGCTGGCTGAACATCCAAAGCTTCCACCTCAATTTGCCATACCAAAAAGAGCAAGACGGGGTTCAACTGCATAATTTGCTTGCCAACATGTGCGCTTATCTTCCCGCAATCACAGCTTCCTCCCCCATTTACGAGGGCAAAGCTGGCCCAGACAGGGACAATCGGCTTCAGTTTTACAAGGTTAACCAGAAGGAAATTCCATCCATTACAGCTGACGTTGTACCTGAGTACACTACATCAATTAGTAGGTACAAGCATGACGTTATCGTTCAGTATTCCGAGGATTTAGCTCAAGCCGGTGCTGAAAAAACGATTCTTTGGCGCGAGTGGGTTAACTCGAGAGGCGTCATTTTCCGTTTTGACCGTTCGGCGCTTGAAGTGCGGGTGATGGATGAGCAAGAATGCATTAAATCCGACGTTGCATTGAGCTGCTTTATTCGTGCAGCGCTAAGAGGTTTAGTCGCGAGGAACGCTGAGCTTTTGCCACATGACGTGCTGGTACACGACTTCAACGCCGTCATCAAAGAAGGATTAAACGCAAAAGTCTCTAATCCCCATGGCAAAACGGCAAAACAAGTGTGCCAAGTCTATCTTGACCTGGCAAAAGAATACGCCAACGCAGATGAAAAAAGATATCTGTGGATTGTTGAGAGGCGGCTGGAAAAAGGCAGCCTTTCAGAAGTCATATTAGACAGTGTTTGTCGTCGCGCCGAAAAAACCAGTTTCCAGGAAGCAATCGTAGATACTTATTCAACACTTATTAAATGCCTATCCAATAATGAACCCTACTTCTAGAAAAGGCGAAGAAGCCATGCCTCAGGACGACAAAGGAATAACCTATTCATTTGATGTTTGCAGCCAATGCAAAGTTTGCTGCTGTCAAGATGCGAAACCGCCGTTGACTGAAAACAGGAAAAAAATCTTAAAAGAATACCTGCAGAAACAGAAAATCACCATTAGAGAACCGTTTGCTAAAGAAGGATATTCTTACCCCGCGGTTGATGGGCTTCTTTTTTGCGGTTTTTTCAACAAGAAAACAGGAAAATGCATAGTTCATGCGGTTAAGCCTGAAAGTTGCATCGCTGGTCCAGTGACTTTTGACATTAATTTTTACACCAATAGGATTGAGTGGTTTCTGAAAAAAAGTGAAATCTGCGCCTATGCGGGTATACTGTACGCAGACAAAGATGCTTTTAAGAAGCATTTCGATGTAGCCAAGAAACAATTAACCCAATTAATAGGAGAACTT
>JBEKPM010000090.1:0-6957 GCA_049520735.1 Bathyarchaeia archaeon
GACGGTGACAGAATCGAAAACCTCGCAAGACTCTTCAACATCCGAGAAGGCAAAGGCACACGAAAATACGACGATGTACCCTACAAGATAAAGCATTTCCCAGTTCCCGATGAGGGACCAGCCAAAGGCGTCTGCGTAAATGACGAAGAAATGGCAGTCGGCTTGGACGACTATTACGCTTCAAGAGGATGGACAGTTGACGGCATACCAACCGTTGAACGTCTGCAACAAGTCGGCCTAGGCGACTTAGCATACATTGCCGAAGACGCGATGAAAGCTGCCGCAGAAGCTAAACCTCAAGTTGCCCCAGAAGCAAAGGCTCAAGGAGGAAACTAAAATGGTGCGACCACAAGACAGAAAATTCGTTACAGCTGACCCAGAAAAATGCAGAATGGGACCTCTCATAAACATGGCAATCACCTGCAGACACTGCGAAGACCCCGCCTGCGTAGCCGCTTGCCCAAGAGACGCCCTAAGCCAAGAAGATGACTCAGGAATAATCCGTGTAGACGAGAACGCATGCAACGGATGCGGATGGTGCATCAGCGCGTGCCAATTCGGCGCCATGAACATGCATCCAGAAAAGAAAATCGTATTCACTTGCAACAGTTGCACAGACAACGACACCAAAGAACCTCAATGCGTCAAATGGTGCCCTGAAGAAGCGTTGACCTACGTTACAGCCGAAACATTGGCACAGAAGTACCGTCAGAAAGCAGTCAAGAACCTGTTCCAAACGGCAGAAGCAGAAAGCAAATCAAAATAAGACTCAGTTAGAGTCTTCCAGCATTTTCCTCTTTGTTTCCCAGAACTCAGCGGACCCTATCTAAGTTGCTTTTTCAGCTATGGTTCCCTTTGTGTAGGGTACATACTCCCTGATTTGTTCAATCGAGGTTTTCCCTGATTTTTCCCGTTGCTCCTTAGGCATCTTAAGCATCAGTGACCTAAGAATCCGCTGCAAAAGCTCCTTGCCCATGTAATCGCCCGGCAACAAAACGACATAAGCTTTGGTCTTTGCTTTTACTGCATCCACTGGTCCACCGACAAAGCTCGTTTCATCATTAACTGTTATGCCAACAGCGACCTTAAGGGGCACTCCCCGCATCCAGTTGCGTTTGCCCACCACTGCGAATGCGCCATGCGGAACAGATTCACCTGAAGGACCACTCTTGCTGAGCTGGTCAACTTTGACCCAGTAAACATCGGCTGAACCTGCGTTTTCTCGCCAGGCACGGGAAAAAGACGCTGCGAACTCGCCAGCTTCACGAAGGGTTTGATCGGGTATAGTTTTGCCTTCAGCCTTCACAACTGTGAAGGGTGCTCCTGAAATCTCAGCGTGAAACACAATGTCTTCTTGAGTGGTATATTTTTTTATGAGCACTTCGTTGCTGACCGTGTCCTTGCCTGCAACCACCAAGAACCCGTCGGAAGAAGTGAACCAACGGAATTTCTCGAACCACTCCTTATTATCTCTCTCCAATTTGCGCTTGGCAAGCGCTTTCACAATCTCGCCAGGCTTAAGGCTCTTGAGCTCCTCGGCTCGGGCAAGCTCCTTTTCGATTTGTTCTAAACGTTTCTTTGACTCTTCAAGCGCTGTTTGGGCACCCGCGGTTTTCTGTTTCGCCTTTTTTCCGCGTTCGTAGTATTCGTTGGCGTTTTCATAAATCGAGCGACGCAGGTTAATGCTGAACCTCAAGCTGTCAATGCACATGTTCAAGCCTAGGTTGCGTCCGTCAAAAGATTCAACCCAAGCATCAGGTTCTTCGCCGCCTTTTTTCGCCTCCAAAGCCTCAGCTATGGTGGTCCAGTCTTTTCCTTCTCTGTTTGCGCTGAGCAGCGTTTCTATGAAGGTTTGGAGTTCGTTCAAGTGACTGTAGATTGTGTTGCCGATGGTTTTGTCGACTTCGGTTTTTTTCTCTTCTTGGCTGATGGATTTTTCTTGGTCTGCCACTACCCGTTTGAGTCGCTCAGCTTCCTGCTTAAGCTTACCAACTTCCACGCTGGCTACCGCTTTTTCAGCAGCTATTACCTGGAGGAAAAACTCATCCGCCGCTTCGTTAAACGTCTTGTAATCCTGAGTTTTCAAGCCTTCGTAACGTTTGAGTTTCATGGGAACTACATCAAGGAAGCTTCCGTCTTGTTCAAGAACTATGTTGGGCTCCAAATTATATTCCGCTATTTTAGAAAGCAAGCCTTGAAGTGAATCAAAAATACTTTTGGCTTCGTCAAGAGTTAAGTTTATGCAAGGTTTAGATTTCTCCACTCCTGCCCTGAGAAGCATCTCTTCCGCGTATACTCCTCCTATGCCCAGAAAACGTGACATTGCCCTCACCACTTCGGCTTCGCCTGCCTTTTCCAAACCTTCCTGCAGCTCAGGCATGGTAAGTTTGAAGGGGTTTTTGCCGCTTGGAGGAGGCAACATCAAGGTTTCGTTTCGCAGAATATTTCGATCTCGCATCCGTTTAAAGAACAACGCCTGCATAATCTGGTTTTTCTCGCTTGTGAGGATTATGTTGCCTTCGCCGAAAAGCTCTGCAACCAAACCGAGCAAACCGTCCTTGGTTCTGAAGGTCACGGTTACAATTCTCTCAAACTCGTACTGATCAATGCCGACAAGCCACGCACTGCGTAAGTACTTTCTTAACGACATACAGAACTCGGGCGGCATAGCGGGGCTCTCAGGCGCGTAGACGGTTGAGTGCAGCCTTCTGCCAGCTTCCACAATGAGCCTAATGGGCGGCGCATCTGTTTTGTGAAGCTTGAAAACCAGGGTCTTCTCGTCAAGCTGATAGATGTTGTTCACTCTGGAATCGGTTATTGCCAGCTTTAGTTCTTTGGTGGCGGCTGCAATGTCGAAGCTTGTGAATTCTTTCTTGCGCATGATAAACCATCAAGGGCGGTTTTTAGTAATTAACCTATTTGTACTGCATTAGCAGGAAATTGCCTAAACATCGCGTTTTCGAGGACAGAAACGATTTATACCTAGACATGTTTTTTAAGTAAGGATAAAATATACTCTGCCAAGGGTTACATAAGACATGACGCCTGTTGTACAGCTCTACTGGATTCGAGTCTCGTTGGGAGTAGTTGCGGGAGCCGTAAGCGCGGTTCTGGCTTTATATTTGCCCCTAAACGACCTCAGCAGCCTAATCGACAGCTTCACAATAGCTCTTCTCATCTACCTAGTGTCTTACTATCCGCTTAAGGCAATATACTCGAAAAAGATAGAAAAACAATCAAAAATACTCAGCACCGCCGTAATAATGTACTTCTTCGCCTGGCTACCATTCTTCGTCCTGTTCTTTACGCTGTTCAAAATCTACTCTTAATTCTTTATTAAAAGAATTTATTCTTGGTCTTTCTGGAAGAAATTTGCGATTGTAGCTTGGCTTTTGTCGCTTCGCAGTGTTTCTATTTTTTCCGGCTCGCTCGGTTTTGCGTTTCCGTTCTGCGGTGCGATGTCCATTCGGGTCAGGATGCGCATGCAATCTGCCCATGCCGAAAAGTATCCGCGGTCAAAGTCTCCATGTAAGCCGTTGCCCATATGTTCAAGAAACTCTTTTCTGTAATTGTGAAGGGCTACTTTGTCGCTTAGATCGATCTTTGACAAAAATGCGTAGTCGTCAGTGGCGCTGTTTTTGCGCGCGAGATAGATGCCGTAGAGTGCCCGGAAGTATCCTCTATTCCAATCTGTTTTCTGCATTTTTTGTTTTACCCGTTCCAACTCGCGTTCTGCTTCGGTGAATTGCCTACTCACTATGAGTTGGAAGTACCTTGTTACGAGGACTTGTGAAATGGGCATGTTCTATCGTCCACGACTTTTAGTGGCTTTCTCCTCTTCGGAGACATCTTCTATTCCGTTCTCGGTTACTTTAAGTATTTCCTCTCCTTCGGGCAAATATGGGCTTGAAACTAGCCTTGCAATGCGTATGGGGCCATGCGGTGCTTTTCGAAGATAGATGCGTGTGTGGCTTGTGTGGCCCACGATGTTTCCGCCGATAGGGTGGATTGCGTCGCCGAAGAATTGGTCTGGCTTAGCCATCACTTGGTTAGTTACGACTGCAACGGCGTTGAATGCACGGGCTAAAGCGATTAGTTTATGCATATGCTTGTTGAGCTTCTGCTGTCTCGACGCCAACATTTCTCTTCCCAGATATTCGCTTCGGAAATGCGCGGTCAGGGAGTCCACGATGATTAGTTTAATGTTATTTGCCTTGATTATTTCGTCAGCGTTTTCCAGAAGGAACATCTGGTGGTCTGAAGTGTATGCTTCAGCGTAAATTATGTTTTTGACTACTGTGTCAGGGTCTAAACCTAAAAACTTGGACATCTGCACGATGCGTTCAAGCCTGAACGTGTTTTCAGTGTCAACATACAGGGCTGCGCCGTTGAGCCCGCCTCTTTCCGGAGGCAACTGGACGTTAACGCAGAGTTGATGGCAGATTTGGCTTTTCCCACTGCCGTATTCACCGTAAAATTCAGATATTGTCTGGGTTTCTAAGCCGCCGTCAAGGACTTTGTCTAAGGCTTTGCTTCCTGTTGTTAGGCGTAGGACGTTTTTTCGCATTTTAAAAAGCTCGTCTGCGCGTATGAATGAGACGCCGAGGGATGAGCGCGCAGCTTGTATGATTTGGAAGGCTTTTTTCTCGCTTACTCCAACGGGTTCGAGTTCTCTTGCAGTCGCCATCGCTAATGATTCCACTTGGTGGTATCCAAGTTCTCGGAGCTTTTGCGCGGTCGCTGGTCCAACTCCTGGCAGGTCTTCTATGAATTCGTATTTTGGCTTGCTTGGTTCAGTTTGCTTCTCTGAGGTTTCCTCTTGCGCTTCGTTATCTTGGTTTTGGTCGTCTTCATTTTCGTCGTTCATTATAGTCCACACGTTGCAACATGATGTCTTGTTTGGGTATTTAAGATGACCGAATAACAAGACAAATTGCAGAGTGGAGAGGTGACTGAAAGTGAATCTGAATGTTTCTAAGGGTTAGTCAAGAAACCTTGACTGAATTTTAGCTGCTTAGTCAAGAAACGTTGACAATAAACCTTTTAACAACAAAACCCGCCCGTAAAGATGGTGGAAAAATGAGGAAACCTGTCATTGTGTTTCTTGTTCTGCTTTTGGCTGAGACGATAAGCGGGATGGTGCTTGTTTATGCCAGCTCAGCTTCCAATTTGTTTGTTCCGCCTCAAGCCGCTTCGTCAGCGCAGTCTGTCGTAATAGCTAAGTCTTCCTTGCCTTCGCCTTTTACAGTTGCCGGGTGGATTGTAGGGTTAGTCGCTGTTTTTGGCGCTCTTCTTTCACTTTTGCTTCGTGGGCGTCATTCAAGCCAAGCTGAAGAGAAAAGAATGGGTGAGCGCTTCTGGGCTATCGATAGCTATGGCTAATGCTTGTTTTGCTGTTAGCCGTTAAAAATGGGGCAACCTTGCTACTCTTTGCATTGTTTGAGGTCGCGGAGCTCGGCTGCGGACTTGTTTAGGATCGCGCTGTCAGCGACAGTTTGGATGGTGCCCACGGGAAGGCAGACAACTACTTTGCCGAGGAACGGCACTTTGAACCCTAAAGTCTTCGCTGCTTCATCTGTTAATCCAACGTAGAGACTCGTAACCTGCCAATTTGCCATGTCAACTTCAGCGCTTTCAATTTCGCCGAGCAGAAAACCGTCAGAGGTAAAAGCTTTTTTCCAAAAAACCCTAGTGATTTCGACCATATTTAAAACCAATAGGGTAATTTGCGTTCGCCTATATTTGGTTGTCGGCAGCGAAAAGCCAGAAGGTTTTTTTAAGTGAATCCCCCAACTATTAATTGTGAGTTTTGTGTATGCTTCTGAGAAACCAATGACTGAACTTACTTCCCAAGAGAAACATGTCATCGAGGATAAAGGCACTGAAACCCCCTTCCAAGGCAAATACTTCGCGTTTTGGGACAAAGGCACCTACGTATGCAAACGTTGCAAGGCTCCGCTTTACCGTTCCGAAAACAAATTTGAGGCAAACTGCGGATGGCCAAGCTTCGACGAAGAAATTCCGGGTGCTGTTAAACGGATGCCTGACCTAGATGGGGTACGCACGGAGATTGAGTGCGTCAACTGCGGAGCCCACCTCGGACATGTCTTCACAGGCGAGCACTTTACCGAAAAGGACACAAGGCATTGCGTGAACTCGATCTCGATGGATTTTATTCCTGACAAAAAAGAATAAAGGTAGCCTTCCATTTTCGTGGTGTTTTTTGCATTCGTTTTTCATGTTGAAATGTCGGGAGATAAATTATGAACAAAAAAGATTCTTCCAAACTTGCCGCTAAAGCCTCGAACCTCACGGGACTGATCGATTACCAGGAAGGCTCAGTGGTCAGCCGCACAATAATCGATAAGAAAACGGGGACCGTGACCCTTTTCGCGTTCGATGAAAACCAATGCTTAAGCGAGCACACAGCGCCCTTTGAAGTCTTAATTTACGTCATCGAAGGCGAAGTTGACCTTACCATATCTGGCAAGCCCCTGACGCTTAAGCAGGGCGAAGTAACAATCGTCCTCACCAACGAACCCCACGCACTCGCGGCAAAAACGAAGTTCAAAATGCTCCTCACAATGATAAAAACCTAACCAAATCTGCCGCCCCACTTGTCCCTAAAACAGTAATCACCAACCCGTTTTCTGGACGGCGCAGGTGGTTCTTCAGCCGGATAACCCAAAACTATCAACGCCTCAGGCTCAACATTTACAGGAATCTCAAGCGTTTCCCGAACGATTTCTTTACAGAAACTGGGCGCACAGAACCAGCATCCCCCTAAACCCAAAGAATGCGCCGCCAACAGCAAATTCTCCATCGCCGCCGCCAAACTCTGCAATGCCAAATCCCGCTCGAGCTCCTCTCTTCTTTGATCGGGAAACACTGCCATCCCATCCATAGAGAAGCACGCAAGCACCAGCGCAGGAGCATCGGTGAATCTTTCAACCCGAA
>JBEKPM010000091.1:0-6657 GCA_049520735.1 Bathyarchaeia archaeon
GCTCAATATGCCAACTTTAATCTTAACATCCCCTTCCCACTATCATTTCATTCGCTCCAACAAAGAGGACCACGCCTCTATTATAGATGAGAACCAGCTTGTCATTAATCCAGGGAGTTATAGGTAAGAAATTGGACTTGAACATTTTTTGATAATGGGTTCCCGTCGAACCCGCTATAGTTTGTCGTTTTAGTCCGCAATATCTTTCTCTAAGAGCTTTTATCTTTTCTTTTAACTTCTGGCTCGCTTATTCCCTCGTTATTTGATGAAGCGGGTTTTACAACAAAATCGTAGACAAAGTGAATTGAAAGCTAAGTGCCCCCTCCATTTTGCCGGAACACGAAGCAAGATAGCTTTAAATCCATTAAGCAACAATCAGAAAAGCGGAAGAATGATTACGCCTTTCTGCGAAAACTGCGGCTCACCAATCAATCCTGAAGCAAAGTTTTGTCGCAACTGCGGAACCGGCTTAACCCAACCAGCGGTTAATGTTCAACCAAATCCTGTGCAGGCTCAAAGTTTTTCTCCAGCGCGCGTACCTGCTTCGTCGCCGCAAGCCTCGCCTGTTCCTGCTTCGATAACTCCGGCACCTAACGAGATGGGTTCAGAACCGATTTTCGGAGTGATTCTCTTCAAGGAGGAGAAATCGTTCGGGCGATGGGACACTTTCAATGCCGTTGTGACTGGTCAACGTTTGATTTTTGCTCAAATGACAAGTGAAATGATGAAAGCAGCCGCGCAACAGGCAAGGGAGCAAGCGAAGGCAGATGGAAAAGGCTTCTTTGGCCAATGGTCAGACCAGCTAAAAGCAACTTACGGCTATTCCCGCAAATATTTGGCTATGTCTCCTTCAGCGATTCTTGCGGAGACACTTGGCAACTTTGAATTAATCAACAACGCGATTAGCGAGATTAACCTTAAAGAGCGGTTCAAACGTGAGGATCAGGGTGTCTATGAGTTTGAGGTTCAGATTCATTCGACGGCGGGAAAGTACGAGTTTCTCATGGATCAAAACAATGATTATGTGAAGCTACTAAAACGGGTGTACGGGGAAAGAGTCAAAACGCCTTTCGGACACTTCTCCAAAACCGTGAACATCAAATTTTGAAACCCATTTCCCGGAAAAAATTCTACGGGCAAACCCGATACAATGTATCATTGCAAGGGCAAGGTGTTCGACAGCAGCTTACGCCAAAAATAATCTACTCACTCATAATGAATAACATTTTGTGGTCTACGACGTGTTTTGTGATCTTTAGTCGGCGCAGTATTTTTTGCTATCAGCATTGCTGCAATTACGGCATCAGTATAGTCATCCATTTCATTCTGAGGCCAAAAGTCAGCCGTTTCAAACAATCTTTCTCCCGACTGCAATGTTTTTTGGGTGAGAAACTCAATGAGCTTTGTAGCGTTATCTTGGGTAATCCCGCGAATTATTAATTGTCCAGTTGGCTTTTTTTCCGATTTTGTTTCGCCCATTTTTATCACTTTCAAGATTGATTCTCGACTTATTCTCTTACGTATATACCCACTTTAGTTTAAAAATTGTACTATAAGTGCATCACGAAAAATTGGAACGCTCAGAAGGTTATCACTAGTACATTGCGCGGCCCAAAGTCTTCCGAAAACTGGCGGGCATAGGATAGACAAACTTGATTTATTTATTTATTTGATTTTTATGTGTTCTAATGATAAGCTATTTGGCGGAAGTCCTGTCTCCCTCTACACCCGCCAGATTCAGTTGGTTTTTTAATCTGAAATGATCTTCAGGTCAGAAATTTTATTGAAGTGTTCTATGTTGCGTGTAGCGACGCGGCATTCTCTCGTTAAGGCGATTGCGGCAATAAAAGTGTCTCTGAGCCCAATTGTGTGTCCTATCTTTTCTAGTTCGGCGTAGATGTGTCCAGCTTTTTGGGCAGACTTTGATGTTAGCGGCAGATGTATTCAAGTTTTTTGCTGCTTGTACTTAAGCGTTTAGAGTCGAATCTAGTCTTTTAGAGTCTTAACTAGTCATTTCGGGTCGAATATAGTCGAATAGAGTCGTTAGGAGTCGCAACCTGCAAATGATTCAAGCTTCTCCACAAAAAAGCAACACAAAACACAAACAACAAAAAATACCCCAAGCCCAAAGAATAGCAAGTCAACCTGACATCCAACAGAAAAAGTTATAGCTCTCTTAGCGAAGATAGTTAGATTGTGATTTTATGCAGTTTTTCACTGTGACAGACAAATCGAATGTTAGCCATAAAATTCTCGTGGTGCCTTTAACCGGCGAGGAAATGAATGAACTTATGGCTCAATGCAAAACGTGTATGCCTTCAATCTACGTTTCATCCATGGTTCAAAACGGCCATCCATACGTCATAATTGATTTTGGATCTGGCGGCTCATACAAAACCGCTTTGGCGCTTGACGAAGAGTCTGAAGATGGCGACAAAATCGGCGACGAACTAGGAATTGGCGATCTTTTGACTGTGATCTTAACATCGAAGTTTAAAGCAGTTAAGGTCTCTAAAGATAGAGTCTACTTGAACGTGCCTTTGTCGGAAGTGTTGGCGTTCAGTTTCCTCTTCACGGCAGATATGGCAGAGAATTACGCGGTATTCAAAATGTACAAGCAGCCGAAAGGCGAATAAGTTAAGCCAGATTGCCCGTTCTGATACTTCATTCTTGCTAATGTACGAAGTACCCTAAAGCGTTTTTACGTGTTTGCAGCTTCTAATACTTTTAGTCTTTGCCGTTAGTTTCCAACTCGACGTGAACCGAAGCTTTCTGGATAAAAAACTTTTTAAACACATACTGTAATCATTCTTTCCGAACCCAAATGATACCAAAAGCATTCTTTTTCACAAAAGGAGTTGGCAAACACAAAGAGCAACTCCAATCCTTTGAATTGGCCCTCAGAGACGCAGGCATTCAAATGTGCAACCTTGTAAGTGTATCCAGCATTGTTCCCCCAGGATGCGAGCAGCTAACCTGCGAAAAAGGCCTCAAAATGGTTCAGCCGGGAGAAATAACATTCGTCGTCATCGCACGCAACTCCACGAACGAACCGCACAGGCTCGTTGCGTCATCAATCGGCGTCGCTATTCCCTCAGGCAAAAACCAGTACGGCTACCTCTCTGAGCATCACTCCTTCGGACAGACAGATGAGACAGCAGGCGACTACGCGGAAGACCTAGCTGCTACGATGCTTGCAACAACCATGGGTATCCAGTTTGACCCGGAAACCGCGTGGGACGAACGCAAACAACTCTTCAAAACCACTGGGCTCATCATCAAAACCGCTAACATAACCCAGTCAGCAGCAGGCGACAAAAACGGGCTGTGGACTACAACCGTGGCAGCAGCCGTCTTTGTACCGGAGAACAATAGCAAACCAAAAGAATAATCTTTTTCCAAATCCTTTTTTGGATTTTCTGTTTTTAAGTTCAAAATTTCTTAATTCAACGTTTCCTCTGCAACCGCGGAAACCAAATGAAGTCAAAAGATGCTTTTCCAGTCTTCAACATGATTTAAGAATTCCTGTACAGGTTGACCGCCGTAAGTTCTCAGTTTTTCGATAAGTTGAGTTTGCGCGATTGCCTCTTTCTGGAAGTTTCTGATTTGGCTCGCGCCTTCTGTCAAGTACAGCAGCCCGTCGGCGCCTGACCTTGCACACCGAACACTCGTCACAAGCAGCTCCTGGGTGGTGGGCACGTCTTTTGGGTTGTCGCCTGGACCATAAACGTAGAGTGCTACATCGAAGGGTTTTTTGAGTAGCTTTTTGAATGCGCGGGTCAGCATTTCAAAGTACCAGGGGGTTGCGTAGTTTTTGCTGAACATCACGACACAGAATTTGTCGGCGTATTTGGCGAAATCGTCAAAGTCCACGCCGTAGCGTTCCAGAGAGTTGACGGGGTCGGGTTGAACGCAGAGGACCAACTCGTTTTTGGCGCGGTCGCGGATTTGGTGGATGTAGCTTGTGACTTCGCGGCGCCGCCATTCCAGCCAGCTTAAGCCGCTTTTTTTCCAGAGTTCTTGGCATCTTGGGCAGGTGCAGTATCCTTGGTCGGCGAAGTATTGGTTAGTCAGCCATATGCCCGGCGACTGCTGATCCACTTCGCCGATGTAATCCAGCTGCTCTGCTCTATGCTGCGGTTGAGTGGCGCAAACGATGTTCCACCAGATGTTCAGGGTATTGTTTCCCACCTTTGCTAAGCCAGAAGGCGATTGGGCTACCCAGTCAGGGTGCTTTTCAATTGCGGCGTTGTCGGCGAACACGGCGACGTTGCTGTACATGTCCCGAATCGGCTTTAGCTTCGCTCCTGTCTCGATTTTGACCCGCAGTACGTGATAATCGAACCCTTCTGCCTTTTCAGGATGGAACGTGTACGTGCCGAGTTTCATCTAATTCCCTTTTCAAGCAGAGAAGCGGTTAAAAAGTAATAAGGGTTTTGTGGAAAAGCGAAAAAAGGAGATCTTTCATATTGAAGCTGGTTGACGCAAGCAGCCAAACGCATGTTGGGAGTCTCTACGGTTTTTAATTGAACGTGTATATTTGTGCAATTGTGACAGAATCGGAGGATTTTCCATGGCTTACAAACTTCAAGTTTAAACTCGAATTTTGGACGTTTTTTTAGCATAAGCCCGTGTTTGAACAGAAAATTGGATGAACATAACGTAAAATGCAAGTTAAATCAACAAGTGCCCAAATCAAACCAAAAACATGTTTCATATGCACAGCTTTTAAATATAACTATGTGTAGCTGTAGAGGTAAAAATCAATCAAGCAAACAATTGTCAAAAAGGACTGGAAAAAAATGTCAGTTGCAGGAACCGCAGACCCGGGAAGCATCGCATGGGTAATAACCGCAACAGCCCTAGTCATGCTCATGACCCCCGCCTTAGGATTCTTCTACGGGGGACTAGTAAGAAGAAAGAACCTCGTGTCAACCATCGCGCAGTGCTTTATAATATTTGCAGTTATAAGCATAATTTGGGCTCTATGGGGTTACATGCTTGTATTTGGCGACGCCTCAAGCACCCACATAATCGGCTTCAGCCCAAGCCTACTAGGAATGAACGGCCTGGGCATCAACGCCATCAACACCAAACTTGCTCCTAACATCCCCGAACTACTATACTTTGCATTCCAACTCAAATTCGCAGCCATCACCCCCGCATTAATCGTCGGGGCATGCGCAGAAAGGATACGTTTCAAGTCACTCCTCATCTTCATAGTTCTCTGGTCAACATTTATCTATGCGCCAATAGCCTGCTGGGTTTGGAACCCGAGCGGTTGGCTCCATAACTTGGGCGCAATCGACTTTGCAGGCGGCATTGTTGTGCACATTTCGTCAGGCATCTCAGCCCTGGCTGCTGCTCTTGTCGTGGGGCGAAGAAAAGGATGTGCTGTTCCATGGCAAAACCACATGAAAGCATTGGACCAAAAAGACCACGCGACCGAGTTTAAACCTACAAACATCCCCTACGTCCTATTGGGTGCAGCGCTTTTGTGGTTCGGCTGGTTCGGTTTCAACGCGGGAAGCGCATTAGCCGCAAACGGACTTGCTGTCTCGGCATTGGTAACGACAAACTTGGCGGCAGCTGCAGCAGCGATAAGTTGGATGTTAGCAGACTGGTTTAGGAAAGGGAAGCCGTCGGCAATAGGCATGGCGACAGGCGCGGTTGTTGGGCTTGTCGTAATCACGCCAGCAGCGGGCTACGTTAGTGTGGGGTCAGCTATTATCATCGGCTTGATCGGAGGCATCATCTCTAACTCAGTTGCTAACTGGAGAGCAGGTAGATCGCGAATTGATGACGCGCTGGATGTGTTTGCTTGCCACGGCGTCGGAGGAATCTGGGGTTCAATAGCAACCGGAATGTTTGCGTCAGCTGCAATAAATGGTGCGAGCGGCTTGATCTTCGGAAACGTGCATCAATTTCTCGTCCAATTAGCGGCGATAGGTGTAGTGGTGCCGTTTGCGTTCTTCGGCTCATATGGGCTGCTTAAGTTGGTGAACGTGTTTTCGCCGCTAAGAGTAAGCGAGGAAGCGGAAGATGCAGGGTTAGACATGGCCGAGCACGGCGAAGAAGCCTACCAGTTAGACTAAGTGAAAAAACCAAGCTTTTTCTTTTTTTCCTTTTTTTCGTCCAAAGATGTTTCCCCGTTTTTGGGTTATTTGACAATTTTCTATTTCGAACGGTTTATTTTGGACAATTTCGTCGTTGATGCCTATTTTTTGTTTGATTGTTTTGTAAGTTTAAGTTCTTATGGAGATAGATTGGACATTTATCGATATTTAAGCTGATAATTGATGCGAATGTATAGTTTAAATATTAGTTTGCCGAAATGGGTGAACAAACAAGCTGTACAGGTGCTGTCGAGGGGGCAAATGTGGGAGCAGCAGACATAGCATGGGTACTAACGTCAACAGCGCTCGTGATGCTGATGACCCCAGCCTTGGCTTTCTTCTACGGCGGCTTAGTCCGAAGAAAAAACCTTGTCTCCACCCTTGTGCAATGCATGATAATTTTTGCCGTGATAAGCCTCGTCTGGTTCTTCTGGGGCTACAGCCTCGTCTACGGACCAAGCGTCGGCGGAGTCATAGGTGGCTTGTCAAATCTTGCGCTGAACCGAGTAACCTTAAGCAGCGTCTACCCAACGGCTTCAGC
>JBEKPM010000092.1:0-6587 GCA_049520735.1 Bathyarchaeia archaeon
ACTGAAGAATTATTTTGATTTTTTGATTAAACAAGGTGCAGTTGAAGAGAAGTGTGTTGGGAGGGATAGAATTGTCTACGCGATTACGGAGCGTGGCTTGTACTTGATCAGGTGCTTCAAAGGCCTGAACCAGGTGATTCCCGCGGAGAAAATTGGAATTGAAATCCCTTCAACCAAAGCAAGCGCGCGTAAGTCAAACGAAAGTTTATTTTATGATTTTTAAATGTTCTGATGATAAGGTAAATTCGGGCAATCCTTTCTCCCTCTATACCCCCCCAGATTTCGGAAGACCTTACGCATGCCCGAATCAGCGTACACTGTTTGTGAAGAAAAACTTCCGACAAATCCGTGTCTATGACGAAACGTGAAACTGCCAGTCGAGCTTTGCGACGAGGTCTTGGAGAAGAAGCTCCTTGGATACCGTTCAAGGGCAGAGTTTGTTACCTAAGCGGTACGGGATAAGCTAATTCAAGCGAAGAAGTAACTAATTCCAAAAAAGCTTAAATTTTCACCTTTTCAGTTTCCATGCCAATTTGGGATTCAAGAATGTCGGGAGTCAGGCCCACCCAGACGGGCAGCAAGAGGTCTCGAAGGATTCGGCCTTCCCGTTCAAGCCGGACCAAAAGCTGAAGGTCAGGCGCCTCATGAGAGTGAAAAGTTGAAAAATCGTGGTTACTCTAATTTTTATAATGCATGAGAAAATGCTTGCGGCATCAAAATTTGGTAAATTGCACAAGTCAAGCTAATAAAAACAAAGCGTCAAAATAGTTTTGGTGTAAGTTCTTTTTAAGACAGTTTCTATGAAAACGATTGTTTTAAAAAGAAATAGACACCCATAAGGTAGCATGTTTCATGTGAGGAGTCATAAGGATGCCGCACGCGCCTATCAAATCTGATAAAGATGGAGTAGAACAGTACACCCATGAGGAGCAAAAAAGGCTGAATAATCCTCCAGTCGGCTTAGTTACAGCAGAAACCGATCACCTTAACGGCAAAAAAACCTACCAGTTTGATCCACATTTGGATCCTCAGCTTCAATGGGCTGGAAAAGCTGAAGGACTCAGCTTTAATGTGGATACTGTTTCCCTGCATGTCCATGAACGAATCGACCCTTTAACAATTATCGATGCTGTACGAAAGAAGGAAGCAACTGAGCAGAAAAGCCTCTTCCACTATTTCGAAACCAAAGAAAACAATCCACCAATAACTGAGGCAATCGAGTTTTATAAACACTCACAAGGATGGTCAAACAGACTAATCGCAGGCGACTCATTACTAGTGATGAACTCGCTCTTAGAAAAAGAGGGCATGGCTGGCAAAATACAAACGATATTCATCGACCCACCTTATGGTATTAAATATAGCTCTAACTTTCAGCCATTTGTTAACAAAAAAGAAGTCAAAGATGGAAAAGATGAAGACTTGGTACAGGAGCCAGAAACAGTTAAGGCTTTTAGAGATACTTGGGAATTAGGTATACATTCTTACTTGACTTACTTGAGAAATAGATTGCTGGTTGCTCACCAGCTTCTTAATGAAAACGGATCAATTTTTGTTCAGATCAGCGACGAAAACTTCCATTTGGTTCGGACATTGATTGAAGAAGTATTTGGGTCAGAGAATTTTTGCGGTGTAATCTCTTTTAGAAAAGCAGCTAGTTCAACAAGTGGGTTGCTCCCAAGTGTTTATGACTATTTGCTGTGGTATGCTAAGGAAAAGAAAAAGGTGAAATATCACCAACTTTTTAGAGAACGAACACTTGAAGAGGTAAGTACAACCTTTTCCTGGGTTCAATTGAAAGATGATACCAATCGCAGGTTGTCGAAACGAGAACTAGAAGGACTTGATCCTGTACCTATAGGGCAACGTTTTCAAACTCAAAGTATAATGTCACAGCATCCTTCAAAAGAGCGTTCTGTTCCTTTCAGCATAGGCGGGAAAGAGTTTGTTCCAGTTATGGGTCGCCAGTGGAGCGTAAGTATTGATGGTCTTAATGAACTAGTTCGTAAGGGGCGACTTTTTGTTGTTGGAAATACACTTACATATAAGAAATATTTGGATGATTTTCCATTAATTGAAATAAACAACTTGTGGACTGATACTAGAGAAAGCACTTTTGCCCCTGAACGAATCTATGTTGTACAAACGGTTAGCAAAGTAATTGAACGCTGTATTCTCATGACAACCGACCCGGGAGATTTAGTTTTCGACCCTACTTGTGGATCAGGAACAACGGCGTTTGCCTCAGAGAAATGGGGAAGGAGGTGGATTACCTGTGATACTTCTAGAGTAGCAATAACATTGGCAAAGCAAAGACTGATGACAGCAATTTTTGATTATTACCAACTATCTCATCCAAAGGAAGGAATCGCGAGTGGTCTGACTTACAACAAAGTACCTCGTATAATCCTTAGCTCACTTGCATACTGTGAAAAACCTGTTGAAGAAACACTCTATGATAACCCCTTAATAGACAAATCCAGAAAACGGATAACAGGTCCATTTACAGTCGAAGCTGTTCCCTCTCAAAGAGTCAGAAGTTTTGAAGAAGTAGAAAATAGCACCAAGGAACCTGACTTGAGTATCGCACGTTCCGGGGAAACTCTACGGCAGAATGACTGGGTAGCTGAGTTACTTTCAACTGGAATAAGAGGAAAAGGTGGACAGACTCTTGAATTTGTCAGGATTGAAGTTCTCGGAGGCACAGCTTGGATTCAGGCTGAAGCAGAAACTAAAGACGGAAAGAAAGCAGTCATTTCCTTTGGGCCAGAGTATGCTCCCCTTGAAAAAAGACAGGTCGAGTTAGCCATTGAGGAAGCATTGGGGTTAGTTCCCAAACCAAAACTGGTCATTTTTGCATCTTTCCAATTTGACCCTGATGCGGCAAAGATTATTGACGAGCTTAATTGGCCTGGAGTGGACGTGATTAAGGTTCAAATGAATACGGATTTGTTAACCTCTGATTTGAAGAAGAAGCGCGCAAGCAACGAATCCTTCTGGCTAATTGGTCAACCAGATGTGGAAGTCAAGAAGCAAGGTAACAAGTACATTGTAACTGTCAACGGCTTTGACTATTACAACACAAGAACTGGCGAAGTCGAATCCGGCGACACATCAAAAATAGCCATGTGGGAACTAGATACAGACCATGATGGAAGAAGTCTTTACCCTCGTCAGGTTTTCTTTCCGATGGCAGGTGCCGACGAAGGTTGGAACAAACTATCAAAGAATTTGAAAGCACAAATCGACGAAGATCTGATCGAAAGTTATCGAGGACACACCTCGCTTCCTTTCAAACTCGGAAATAACAAGCAGGTCGCAGTCAAGATTATCGATGATCGTGGAATTGAGTCTTTAAAAATCATAAAGGTAAGAGAATGACGAACACTACTGATCATCTAATAATTTGCAGCCCTTATGAAAAACCACAACAGCATTTGAGCTACAACAGAGAAATTAGAAAAATTGAGTTAGTTGATGGGCGAAGACGAGCAGGCTACATTGTTGCAACGGAAGACTCCCAAGCTTTTGACGACCCAGGACATTTTGTTCCGCTTGAAGAGGTCAACAAAATTCGAGAAAGAGTGGACAAGTGGCGGGATGCAGATTATCCTGGAATCACAACAGTGACAAGAGAACTCTTAGAGCACTGGAAAAATCCGGACAGGGAACCAAGGCTCTTTTACTGCCAAATTGAAGCCATCGAAACCATCATCTGGTTAATCGAAGCTCCTGAAAGTGAAAGACAGGGCATCAAAATTCATGGTGACGGCAGCTCGTTTCAAAGGCTTTGCTCAAAAATGGCTACGGGAAGCGGCAAAACCATTGTCATGGCTATGCTCATTGCGTGGCAAGCCATAAACAAAGCCACTTATCCCAAAGACACGAGATTCTCAAGAAATATCCTTGTCGTAGCGCCAGGGCTTACCGTAAAAAGTAGATTGAAAGTTCTTTATCCGGCTGAAGACCAAAACTACTTTCAAGCATTCGACATAATTCCATCAGACATGTTTGACAGGCTTCGCCAAGCCAATATTAAAGTTGTAAATTGGCACATGCTTGCATGGGAAACAGAAGACCAGATTTCCCGAAAACATACAGTGGACAAACGAGGAGCAAAAAGCGACGAAGCCTATACAAGAGAAGTCCTCGGAGAAATGGCAAACGCAAAAAACATCATAGTAATCAACGACGAAGCACACCACGCTTGGCGAGAAAACCCAGAAGCCATAGGCAAATACACGCGAGAGAGAGACCTAAAAGACAGCGCAGAAGAAGCAACCATCTGGGTTGGTGGCTTAGACCGAATCAACAAGACACGAGGAATACTCAGATGCCACGACTTTTCAGCTACACCATTCTATCCTTCAGGCAAGAAAGCAAGTGAAGAAACCCTTTTCGGATGGATAGTGAGCGACTTTGGATTAAACGATGCCATCGAATCTGGACTAGTGAAAACGCCCAGAGTCGTAATCAGAGATGACGGCAGACTAACCAAAGAAATGAAGTCAAGATTCTACCACATATACAACGACCCAGAAGTGAAGGGTGACCTCAACAGAGAGGCAGAACCGCATAACCCATTACCTGACCTCGTCACAAACGCGTATTACTATTTGGGTTTAGATTGGCTTGAAACAGTCAAAAGATGGAAAGAAAACAAAGCTGAAACCCCCCCAGTTATGATTACGGTAGCTAACAGAACAGAAACAGCCGCTCGCATTGAATACGCCTTCAATCACGGCAAAATCAGAATCGATGAACTAAAAAACCCTGAAACAACCCTAAGAATTGACTCAAGAGTGCTCAAAGAAGCAGAAAGCAAAGATGAAAACACTGAAATAATTGATGAAAATGGCGAGAAGAAACTAACAAAGACGCAGCTGGCAGAAAAACTCCGAAAACAAGTGGACACCGTTGGAAAAGTAGGTGAAGCTGGAGAAAAAATCCAAGCTGTAATCTCAGTGGGCATGTTAACCGAAGGTTGGGATGCAAAAACAGTAACTCACATCATGGGACTAAGAGCGTTCACAAGTCAACTACTCTGCGAGCAAGTGGTAGGTCGGGGATTAAGAAGAACATCATACGAAGTGGACAAAGAAACAGGACTATATGAGCCGGAATACGTCAACATTTTCGGTATTCCATTTACGTTCTTGCCGCATGAAGGCGGAGAAGGTAATCCACCCCCACCTCCAAAACCCAAAACAAGAATCTACCCAGACGAGAACAAGAGGCAATACGAAATCACATGGCCAAACGTGGTCCGAATAAATCATGTGTACACCCCAAAACTCACTTTGGAAATGAGCCAAGTAAAAAGACTTCAGCTGAATCCAGAAGAAACACCCCTCAGAGCAGACTTAGCTCCTTTTCTGGACGGCAAACCCGTCTCATCAAATCTAAGCGAAATTAACCTTGCAGACGAAAAGGTCGAACAAATCCTCAAAGTCCTCAGAAGACAACGACTAATCTTCGAAATCTCCTGCGAAATCTACGACCAAATGAAGCCAAACTGGCAAGGAAACAAAGAATATCTACTTATTCAACTCGTCAAAATTGTGGAAGACTTTATCGACTCCAAAAAAATATTCATCTACAGTTTAGCTTACCGAGAAGACGACCTAAAACGAAGATTACTCATTCTGCTAAATATTAACAAAATTGTCCAACACCTCTTCAACGCCATCAAATTCGAAAACACCAAAGAAGTTGCCCCAATATTCAACAAAGAAAAACCGCTTAAATCCACGGGAGACATGATGACTTGGTTCACCAGCAGACCATGCGAACACACAACCAAGAGCCACATAAGCCAAATCGTTGTTGACAGCACATGGGAAATGACTGAAGCCTTCGAATTAGATCACAACCCAGAAGTCATCGCGTGGGCAAAAAACGATCACCTCGGCTTCGTCATAAACTACGTTTACCGCGGAGTCATCCACAAGTACTACCCAGACTTTCTCATTAAACTCAAAAATGGAACAACCTTAATCCTTGAAGTCAAAGGCAAAGATGACCAACAAAACAGAACCAAACGAGAATACCTCAAAGAATGGGTGGAAGCGGTGAACCATGATGGAAGGTTCGAAAAATGGAGTTGGGACGTCTCATTTAGAACATCCGATATTAAAGATAAAATAAAAAAACACTCGTCGACTTAAGGTTCAACCTACCATGACAAAGCTGACTTTCTACGGCGGCGTTAACGAGATCGGCGGCAACAAGGTTCTCCTTGAGGACAAGGGAACCAAGATATTCCTTGACTTCGGCCAGTCCTTCACCTTCGGCTCGGGTTTCTTCACGAGTTGGCTCCAGCCTCGTGGACTCAACGGCCTCGGCGACTATTTTGAGTTCGGACTGTTGCCGAAGCTGAGCGGTCTGTACTCCAAGGAGATGCTGGCATCGACGAACCTTGCTTACGCCGAGCCCGAGATCGACTGCGTGTTCCTCTCACATGCCCACTTTGACCATGTCGAGCACATACAATTTTTGGACCCGAGCATCCCCAACATCCGTACCTGCTGCTAGTCCCACCTCCGCATTGATCTAAACTCCATTACCTGTAACTACTTCAAACCCGA
>JBEKPM010000093.1:0-6583 GCA_049520735.1 Bathyarchaeia archaeon
GTCAGTTCCACTTGTATTTTTGAGACAGTAGGTACATAACGCCAGCATCTTATGTTGACCTATAACCGCATTGACGGCTTCTTCGTAATCTACAAAACTCTTCCAAAGGTCGCGTTCAATCCAAAAAGTATTGCCCGTCAGTCGAAGCCCTTCAAAACCATGCTTTATTGCGTCGGTTTCTTTTTTGATCCAGCCTTGTAGCACCCGATCTGCATCAAATTTGCCTCCTAAGAGGTACCAGTCCTTGTATGAAACTATCTCTATTTGACCTTTCTGCAAATATCTGTCCAAGTTGGAAACAGCTTTTCTTAGCGCTTCTTTAACTTCTGCAACTTCCCAAGGCGGGGATGTGACCCACATGCAAAACTCGTTACTGTGTAAGCCTTCAGCAAAGTAAGGAACCAAAATATCGATTAAGTCTTGTTTTGACTCGTAAAATTGGCAAAGATGTGTCCCCCAAGGAACTGAACCAACAAGTTCAATGCCGAAGTTTCGAAGAGAAGCAACATTAGAAGATTCCATTTATATCCCCTTATGAATCGAATTGTATATCGTGTCTTTTCTTTCCTAAAAAGAGTTTCTGAACGCGATGAAAAGGCTTTTTTGATGGCAGTTTGATGGATAGCTTTTCCATAATCTTTCATCTGATAACCAAACCCGACCCAAACTTTAGGAACATCTCTAAACTGATCAAAAGAAGTAATCCCGATAAAACCCACCGCAAAGTTCTGCTTTTGGAAATTTGGCAGAAATATGCGCCGAGTAATCCTCCGAACATCGAGCCAGATCCAATCAATAAAGCATATTCAACATTGACATTTCCTAAACTTAAGTGTTGAACCATACCTGCAAACGAAATGAAAACCATTGTGAAAACCGAAGTTGCCGCTACTGCCTTAAACGGCATGCGTAAGACCAAAAGCATGATCGGTACCAATAGCACCCCTGGAATGCCAAGCAGACCACCGCATAAACCAGCAAAAAAGCAGAGAAAAATTCCTAGCAACACAATCCATTTTTGAGATAGTAATTCTTTTTCAGAAAAACCAGAATCATGTTCTGGATTTTCACAGTTGCTTTCACTTCCTTTTCTGTTGATCATTTGCAATGCCACAATAACTAGGAAAACGCCGATAAGCAGACCTATTACCTGTCCCGATACTTCTGTTGTTAAGTAGCTTCCAAATACTGCGCCGGGGACTGAGGATACTGTTAGAATTAGACCCATTTTATAGTAAGTTTGCTTTTGTTTTGAAAAGTATGCTGAGGCAACGGCTGTCGAAATTAGAATTGTTGTTAAGCTGGTTCCAACTGCATTTGCGGGGGAGAAAGCATAGACTAACGTCAACAGGGGTACAAGAAGAAATCCTCCTCCAAGTCCAACCATCACCGAGACCAGACCGATAAGAAATCCGACAACGGGCAAAAACGCTTCCCACACAGCTGCTCCTCTTCAGTACAATGTGCCTAATTCTATTTTAAAATGCTGATTTTTTAGCAAGCAACAATTCCATAATATGCCATTAGGCACCTCTATATCCGCCATTTTGGCAGGTGAAGTACACTCAGAATTATAGACAACAAATTTATGAAACTGACAACTTGAATTGTTAGATTTAGTTTTCTATTACCACTTTCAAAGTTTTTTCAATTGGAGTGTCAACTGTTTGCAAGGCTTTTTCAAATTCATCAAGCTTGAATCTGTGAGTAACGATTCCTTTCACATCCACAAGCTTCCTTGATATCATCTCAACGGCGGACGGGTACTCAACGGGCGAAATGTAAATGGTGAAAAACAAAGCTTCATCCGCATCCTCCAGGTTCAAATATCCCTTAGACTCACCCACCAAAGCCACTTTGCCAGCCTTCCTAACCAAAAATGGCGTCTGCTCAACCGTTTGCCTTGTTCCAGCGGCTTCGATAACTAAGTCTGAACCAAGCTTAGTAAGCTTCCTTACTGCCTTGACAACATCTTCTTTCTTGGGATTGATCACGGCGTCTGCACCATATTTCTCGCTGTATTCAAGCCTGTAATCCTCAAGATCAACTGCGATAACGCGGCACCCTTTTAGCTGAGCCATCTGTGTCATAAGCAAGCCGATCGGTCCCTGCCCAAGGATTGTCACCCAATCGCCTAAGTTTGGCTTCATATAATCGAGCACGCGGAGCGCCAAGGCGACAGGCTCCACAATCGCCGCTTCATCATTGCTGATGCTTTCAGGTATGGGAATTAGACTTCTAGGCAACATTGCCTTGGATTCGGCGAAGAAGCCGTCCCGCGTCAACCCATAAAACTTGCCTTTTGTACAGTAAGTTGGTAATCCACGCAGGCAAAAATAGCAATGCCCGCAATTGACCATAGGAACCATCACAACCCGTTCACCCGTATCATCGCGAACTCCCCAAGCATCGTGCCCAATTATCCTGCCCTTTTTCATCCATTTCCAGTCGCCCCTATAGAGGTGCATGTCGGTGCCGCAGATGCTTCCACCCTTGAAATGCACAAGAACTCTTCCGTCTCTTAACTTAGGTTCAGGAACATCTTCAACATTGATATTGTGATGTCCGCGATAAACAACCGCCTTCAAAAAACTCAGCCCCTAACCTTTCATCGGCAACGGCAAGGTATTAAGTTTATTGTACATGCCCTTCAGCTTTGCGTTAGGTTAATAACTCAATTAGCATATGCATGTTTGAACGCCTATGAATTTGGAAGAGTATTCAAAAGAGAGGCTTTGGCAATTGCTTGTTGAAGCAGTTCACGCTTCAGTCATGTACCCAACCCATAAGGCTTACACCCGCGGGAGCATTTTGCCGCAGAAAACCGACGTAACTGCGTCTGAGCTTGCTGAAAGGCTTGGGATGCCTCTCGGGGAAGCAATGGTGATTCTGAGCGAGCTGTTGGAAGAGAGGAAACCGCCCATTTAGATGCCAGCGCCTATTGTAGATAGCGGTTTTTTGGGCGTTATGGAGTTTAGAGCGCTTAGTCGGCGTTATGTTTAAATATGCATATCGTTTTCCCTAAAACCAGTGAAAAAAATGAAAAAAAGCTACTTAATAATCATCGCAGCAATCGTAGTAATAGTCGTCATCGTAGGCGGAGTTTTCGCTTACATCTCTTACTCCGGCTCACAAAACAACAATCCCAAGCCAACTCCTACGCCAACAGCAACCCCCTCGCCAACCCCAACATCTACCCCCAAAGCAACTGCGAAACCCACATCATCACCAACCGCAAGCCCAACCCCAACCCCCACCGCATCTCCATCTCCGACTCCATCTCCCACACCAACCCCCAGCCCCACAACACTAACAGTTGCAACAACCACAAGCCTATACCAAACAGGGCTGGAAGATACTCCAGAAGTTTTAGCCAATGGAACAACCATCAAAGACGACATAAAAGATACTTTCCAAGCTCAATACCCGTGGATAACCGTTAACTTCATCGCAGTAGGAACCGGCGTTGCTATCACGGACGCAGAGTCCGGCTCAGCAGACATGCTTCTAGTCCATTCTCCATCACAAGAACTGCCATTCTTAACTGGCGGTTACGGTGTAGACCGCAAAATCATAGCCTACAACTTCTTCGTGATAGTTGGACCAGCAAGCGACCCTGCACACATTAATGGCTTGACTAACGTCACCCAAGCGCTAATAGATATCTACAACGCAGCACAAACCCCAGGCAGCCAAGTACTTTGGTTCTCAAGGGACGATGCTTCAGGGACAAATACCAAAGAAATCTCACTTTGGAAGTCTGCAGGCTACAACTACACTCAGCTTCTTACGCAAACCTCATGGTTTAAATCTACTGGCACGGGCATGGGACCAACATTGTTAGCAGCCAACTACTACGGCAACATTGGCGGATACACAATTTCAGATACCGGAACCTACTATGCGTATTATGACAAAGGAGACATTCAACTGCAAATTCAAGTCCAAGCTCAACAATCCCTCCTTAACGTATACAGTGCAATAATTGACAACCCGCAAAACGCCCAATTGGCAAGCACAAACTTTAATGCTTCAATGACTTTTGTCAATTGGCTAGTTTCAACTGCAGGCCAACAGACAATTGCTAACTATGGTGTAGCGAGTTATAATCAGACATTGTTCAACCCATTTGTGGCTTTAGCAAACAACCCTTCATCTAACTCCACCTTATACAGTTGGATCCAAAGCTATGCTTACATCAATTCAGTTCCGGTCATCAACGCTAACGGAACCGAATGCCCACCGCAGTTCCGATATAACGCAGGCAACCTCTATTCCCCCTCGTACGATGTGCAAATGGCAAACATGGACCCTAATTCCTCGTTGAGTTATGCAAACTATTACTACGCTGATAGCCAAAAACCTGTGATTGCTCAACCGTTAACATACAGTCAAAATAGCAGCAAAATAACCGAAGTGTAATGCACGGAAAAGCTCAAATAAATTTCCCCTCATTTCTTTTGTGATATGCATGGCTGATATTATCGTAAAGGCCTTTGAGCAAGCAATTAAATTGATCGCGAGCGGCAATCCTGAAGTTTACGCAACAGTCTACAGATCAATTTACGTTGCAGGCTTAGGAACATTATTGTCCTGCGTATGGAGTATTCCAATAGCTGTAGTTTTAGGCTTGTACAATTTTCGGGGAAAATGGTTTGTCAAAGGCGTTTTTAACGCGTTAATAGGTATACCAACAGTTGCCTTAGGATTACTTTTGTTTTTGTTTTTAAATAGGCAAGGCGAATTAGGTTCTTTTCACCTGCTGTACACTCTTAATGGCATAGCAATCGGCGAAGCCATTCTAGTTACCCCCATCATAGTAAGTTTCACCGCTAATGCGTTAGGCACAGCAGACACTCAACTAAGAGATTTAGCTAAAACCCTTGGTGCGTCCGGGTTCAGAACGAATCTAACACTTATTCGGGAAACCGTCTGGTCAATAGTGCTTTCCATAACAGCGTCTTTTAACCGAGGTTTTGGCGAACTCGGTATAGCTACAATCGTAGGCGGAAACTTGCTTGGAGAAACAAGGGTTTTAACCACTGCTATTGCAACGGAAATAGACTTCGGAAGCTTCGACATTGCAATGGCGTACGCCATATTGCTTATGGCAATTGTAATCGTTTTAGCATTAACAATAAGCCTCATAGAGCGAGTGCGACAAGAAGAGGGATTATGGGGTAAAATGTCCTTTTGGAGAGGTTTAGGTGGGGGCTAAAACGTGAGCGTCCATCTTCAGCTGGTAGATGTCAAAAAGAGCTATCGAGCCGTAAAGGCGCTGCATTCAGTTTCGCTGGATTTGCAGGGCGGCAAAATAATTGTTCTTTTAGGTGTTAACGGGGCAGGCAAAACAACACTTATGCGAATTATGGCTGGCTTAGAAAACGCCGACGCTGGAAAACTATTGTTCAATAATCAACCTATCGATTGCAAAGCATTACGTAAAATTTCCACCCTAGTGTTCCAGAAGAGTGTAATGTTCAGCACCAATATTTACTCAAACTTAGCCTATGGTTTGCGGTTAAGAAAAGTGCCAAAAGATCAAATCACAAAAAAAGTGGCTGACGCTCTGCAAGCGGTGAGGCTCTCAGGGTTCGAGAAACGTAGGGCAAAGAAAACTTCAGGTGGAGAGCAGCAAAGAATCGCTTTAGCTAGAGCTTTCCTTATTGAACCTCATGTCCTGCTTTTGGATGAGCCGACAGCCAATTTGGACCCGAACAACGCACTCATTATTGAAAAAGCCATCGTAAGCCGGAGGGATGGTCAACGCATCATTGTGATGGCGACTCATGACCTCACTCAAGCTAGAAGAATGGCGGATGAGATAGTTCACATTTACAACGGCGAGATAATTGAGGTCGCGTCGCCTCAGGATTTTTTTGATAACCCGAAAAGTGAGATTTCGCGCAAATTCGTCAGCGGGGAATTAGAGTTTTGATTCTCGCCATTTTCCTCGTCGATTATCTTTATATGGACTTTGGAACATAACCATCTATAGAATGCTTTCTGACAAGAAACATAAGCTCTCATGCAAAGTCTGGCTAGAATACAAAGATAAGCCGTTAATAGGCAAAGGCGGAGCAGAAATTTTGGAAGCTGTCGACAAGGAAAGCTCCATTTCGAAAGCCGCTGAAACCTTGGGCATGTCTTACCGTTACGTTTGGAATTACCTGCAGGAAATTCAAGACACACTTGAGCAGCCAATATTGGAAACCTACAAAGGCGGAAAAGCTGGAGGCGGCGGCGCAACGCTGACGGATTTAGGCAGAAACTTGCTGGTTGAATATAAACAGGTCGAGAGCTACTTGGAAAATGTTTTGTCTAATTCAGGAACTGTGGAGGTGAAAGGTGTGAAATTGAGTGCAAGGAACCGTTTTAAAGGGAAAGTTGTGTCCGTTGAAAAAGGCGTTATCACCGCTAAAGTGAAGGTTGAAGTGAAAATGCCCGTGACAGTCACTGCCGTGATAACTAAGGATGCAGTTGAGGACTTGGACATTAAGGTAGGCGACGAAGTAGAAGCAATCGTAAAGTCAACAGAAGTAATGATCGCCAAATAATTCTTTATTTTTTTGATTCTTTCCTA
>JBEKPM010000094.1:0-9738 GCA_049520735.1 Bathyarchaeia archaeon
ACAGGAAACTGGTGACCACGAATTGCAAAACTTCTTTCCGGTTGTCTATGGCAGAAAAACGCAAAACCAAGCCGTTTTTGCCCAACATTAAGCAGCAAAACGGGACCAACTCTTGCATCCCAAACGAATTCAAAAAGCCTTCTCTTGAATGACGCTGGTTGAGTTCCAATCAAAACAAAAACACCTTCAATACAATGTTGTAACTTTTGATGTTTAACCTTATCGGGGAGCAAAATGCCACCTCCCGATCGCTGACACCTTCTAAAAAGAACTCAATTGGGTTTAGATTTGGTATTTAGGCCGTCTTGATTCTTTTTCCCAGAACTGTTCGTCATCAACCCTTATAACTTGAACTTCAACAACGTTTTTGGGGCAAGTCAAAACAGCGCGGAATTTAGTGGGCAAGTCGGGTTTTGACAATAGCGACATTCTTGACTCCTCTAACTTTTCTGCGATGCGTTCTGCTTTCTTGTCGGCGTAGCCAATGTATTTCACGCTTTTTCCTTCAGTGATTGCTTTGTCGAAGTCGTCTTTACTGCATTGGATCAGCTTGGCAGTGTCTCGAATGAACCAGAAGGGAAGAGTCTTACCCATAATAATCGTCGGCTTTAGGTTTGAACGACGCTTAATTAACATTGCCATGGCGGAGGTTGATTAGCGCCTCAGAAATCGAATTTAATCAATCAAACACGAGGAATTAATCGCTTCAGACTAACGTGTTTATCATCATGGACGCTTGAAACATTTGCAAACAAAAATTATTTTGCAGAAAGGATAATTTCAAAGAAGAATTCCGTGGCTAGCGTTTGAGAGTAAGTGTAAGCGAATGTCCTTTATGATCAAACATTCGATGAATTCTTAATTCTTCGGGATTATGAAATTTAGCTGAACACAATCTGCATTTAAATGTCTCTCCATAAATGACTTTGTTACCCAACATTAATTCTCAACCTTCCATTGGCTTTGCAAAAATTGCTTCTTACAAATCCACTAGAAAACAACAACCAAGCCGCTTATAAAGCAACGATTGTTTTTTGTTAAAATCACCATGCTTTCCTTTAAATTTTAAGGAAATATTTGGTTCTAAAAAGAAACAATCGTAAAAGAAAAAGGCAGATTGCAAGAATCGATATCAACACAAAGATAAGCACTGGTTTTTTGTTCATTCTTTGCGTCTCCAGTATTTGGCTCAAATTCATTCCAGTATAGGGATATGTTTTATTAAATCTACACTTTGGAACAACCGTTCTAAAATGAACTAAGTAAAGAAACTTTGAATAGCCTTTTAGTCTAGTTCATCGTTTTTCGGCTGCTTCACGTATCTTCCTGTTCTTTCGAGAATATTTTTATCTGGCAGATGGGTGACTGATAGGCTAGGGAAACAGCAGTTACCAACTGAATGCTACAACCAACGCTTATGGCAAATCGCGTAACGGAAGTGCACCATAGGACGGACAACAATCTAAAAAAGGCGCTGATAATAGCACTCTTATCTAGAATTGTAATTGGCGTTCTAATCCAACATTGGTACAGCTCGTTCACATTTAACACCAATGGGATACTGTCCATCAACGAAATCTATGCGAAAGAACCATTCATATCTGAATATACAACGAAATACACCGGTCTTTTTGTTAGATGGGACTCAGAATGGTACATTTACATAGCTGAACATGGATATCCGACATCAATTCCAGTAAGCGGAAACTGGGCGTTTTCGCCGCTTTACCCCCTCCTATCCGATGGGCTCTCAAAAGCCGTCCTATCTTCGAGGCCGATCTCGCTGTTACCTTTCTTGTCCGCCACAAATCAAATGCAGTCCTCAATCATTCTGTCTGGAATAGTTATCACTAACTTAGCTTTCTTCGCAAGCGTTTACTACCTCTACAAACTAACCCTAAAACTGTTTAAATCCTCACAAATAGCCCTAGTTTCCACGGTGTTCTACAGTTTCTTTTTTGGCGGCGTCTATTTGTCAGCATTTTATCCTGAAGCATTATTCATGGCGTTAGCGTTCTCATCGTTCTACTATTTAGAAGAAGAACAGTTCCTAATCGCAGGCGCGCTAGGCGCTTTAGCTTCTCTTGCAAGAAGCGACGGTTTTCTAATATTCACTGTTTTTGTAGTTTATGCACTTCAAAAACTAAACTTTAAGAAAGCAAACATTAAACTTCTGGTAAAACCGATTGCAGCGTCGATCGCCATTATATCTTCTTTTTTGGTTTTCAACATCATAGGGCTAATCTTAGTTCCAAGCGTTCCGTTCCCAATCCAAGTCGTAGCTAGAAACACCCATTGGGTTTATCCGCCATTGATCACTCAGCTTGACAGTTCATACTTTAACGGATACACAATATCCTTGCTATGCTTGAAATCACCAAGTCTTTTCATAGACAACAATTACTCACTGTCGTATCCAACGTTCATTTCAATGGGCTTGCTATTCATAATAGTTTTACCAATCGCTTATTTCCTCATCAGAATCAAACGAGTGTTCACAATAGAATCAAAAACTTTGCCTTACTGGTCATTTTACGGATTGACGGCTCTGGTTCTATTCACGCAATCATGGGCACTCAGCGCGTTTCGTTATTCAATTCCGCTGATACCCATGTACTGGGTTTCAGCAAAAATCTACGGTAAAAACAAAATTGCAGGCCTATTGTTGTTTGCAGCCATGTCGATAATGCTTCTCCTCTGCATTTGTCTTTTTGCAATCGGCGATGGATTATTCAGTTGATCGCCTACCACTTCTTGACTTGCAATCATAATCATAGGGGTTGCTTACTCGCAATTCTCGTCACAAGAAAACGATTATAAACCAAAGCTGCAAAACAAAAAAACCTTTCTTTTTTTAGTCCTTCAAACGTAATGATGAAAAGATTGGGGCTGAGTAGGCTCTGTTCAATTCACGTGTTACCATAGATGCGATGGACCATTTGTATTTGGTCTCTTTCTCCTTTGGTACAGAGCCTCTGCAAACCCTAAATGCTTAGCATGTCCACTTACTATTGCCTTTTTTGGGGACATGGCTCAAATCTCGCCTCATGTCAATGTGAAAGAAGATCTTGGCCAAGTTTTCAGAATCGAAAATGGCCCAAAGTTCGGCTAGAACAGCATCAAAACTATTTGGATCTGAGCTTGAAAGGGTTTAAGTCTCTAATTGTACTTGAACCTAAAAGAGGCTGTGTAAAAACTAATTTTAATTTCAGAAAATTGCTGGTTTTATGTAAATAATGCTGGCTTAAAAAATGACTCAAAACATATTTGAAGCAATTTTTTGGGCTCGATTTGAGTTTTAGAACCTTTTATGGGGCTGGAGAGATTTGAACTCTCGTCTATAACGCCCGAGGCTACAAGCCTGGACCAAGCTAGCCGACAGCCCCTCAAGACAAAGTTTGGCTTGGTTTTGCGGGGTTCATAGAATAATCGCGGCTAAGCTTTAAACTTTAACGGTTGAGGAAAATTATTGTGTTGTTACTTTTGGTTGAGTACCACCGAAATGGTCGCCGTTGAAGTTGCTTCGGGAGTTAGAGGTTTGACAAAGTAGCCATGGAAAAACCTCGCTACTATGCATAACGCTGCGGCTGCTACTGCAAGAAAGAAGGGTAATTGAAAGGTTCCTGAAACTATTGCGCTTACGGTGGCGCCCATGGTCCAGCTGCCGGGCAGCGTGACGGTTGCTGACCCGTTGATGGGAAGGTACATACCGAAGTGTCCCACGAGCAGCAAGATTATTGCGAGAGTCACAACAAAGCCTACAACGGCGTACAGCGGCTTTTTGTATGAGAAGCTGAGCAGGTGCTTCGCATAGGGTTTTGTTGGAATCACAGAGTAGATGAGCATTATTATTCCGCTGGCGGAGAACGTGAGTATCGTAATTAGATTGAGCGCCAAAATCAAGGGAATCGTGAATGAGGTTCCGAAGGCGCCGAAGTTGGTGTTAATTGGGGAAGCATTGATTTTGACTAGGTTTTCGCCGACTGTTAGCTCCCACCACGGGATGTAAAGGGAGATTACAAGGACGATTAACGTGACGATTCCGGCGGCGAGAGCAACCCAGTTTATTTTCCGCGTCAAATCAGGTTCCTCCCGAGTTTCCCGCAAGATTTTGCAGGTTTGAAATTGAGCCTGCGTCTATGTGGTCAATGTGTACGGTTATTCCGCCGACTACTGCGTTCACGTTGTTTAGGGCGATGTTGAGGTTTCCGCTTTGATATTGGGTTATTAGCTGATTTACTTCGTCTGTGTTCAGGTTCCCGACGGCTGTTATTATGGAGTTTGCGCCTGGCGCTATGTTGATTGTTCGGGGTATGGAGACGTTGCCTATGGGGGTGCCGTCTTGCGTGACTACTTGGGCTGTGAGTTGGCTGAATGAGAGTTCCGTTGACAGAGGATTTGTGAAGTTAAAGGGGTAACTGAACCCTCCCGTGGTCGCGTCGTATTGGGGTTGACCGACTGATTGGGGAAGCTGGAAGTTGGGCAGCGGAGACGATGTTGGAGATTGCTGTCCGATGGAGGCGCCGCTGTTCCCGTTGCTGCTGCCGCCGTGGTTGCTATTCATTAAGTTCTGGATTTGGGGCGGAAGAACCAACCCTTCCAGATTGTCTTTGTAAACGTAAACTTCGACCAATAAGGGAACGATAATTATCAGTACAGACAGAATTGTTAAAGCAAACTTCACCCTATCCGTAACTTTTCTCCAGCTCAAGTTTATTCAGCGTTTACTCCTTTTAATGGTTGTGCAACAAGAATTCTTACGCCAAATCAACATGCCCGCTTTACTCCACTATCGCAGACACGAAATACTCACTTAAATCCACAAAAACAGCTTTGCCCCGCCAAAACCCGTCAGCTTCTCTGTAGCTTCAGGAATTTAGAGGACGGAGAAACGGAAAGGAACGGGAAAAGACGCAAAGGGACGCTAAGAGTCGGGATGGGTCGCTAGGGTCGAAAAGGAATGAATAGGTACGTGACTTGCAAACGCTTCAAGCTCCAAACAAGCCAAACAACCCAAAACACAAACAACAAAAAACCGCACCCAAACGCCCCCTAAATAGGCGGCAGACGCAGTTGCCTTCAAGTTAAACGGATATTACACACGTTTAGCGGTTGGCGGAACTCTTATAATCTGAATCTTACTTTACAGAAATGGTGATTTCTAATTGTTGTCAAAAGATGGAAAACTAGAATTCTTAAGCGACAAGAACAGCGCGTTGGTGCTGGTTGATTATCAGCCTTCAATGATTCGAAGCGTATCCTCAGGCGACAAAGCAGTAATTAAGCAGGCTGCAGTTGGCGCTGCGAAAGCTGCCAAAATCCTCGGTGTACCCGTTGTCTTATCGACCATTAACCCCAAACAGAACGGAGACTTCCTCAAGGAAGTAACAGAGTTATTCCCGAACCAACCAGTTTATGCAAGAAAAATCTCTAGCTTCGACGCTTTCGAAGACGAATCCACGTGGAATGCATTCAAACGGACAGGACGCAAAAAGATGGTGGTTTCAGGGCTTTGGACAAGCATGTGCATGGCATACACCGCAATCCACGCGATAAGGGAAGGATACGAGGTTTACGGTTTAATCGATGCAGCTGGAGACTCTACGGCGGAGGCGCACGAGTACGGGGTTGAGCGGATGATGCAGGTAGGCGTGGTTCCTATCACGCTGGAGTGCTTGGTTTCTGAGTGGATGCATGACTGGGGCAACCCGAAGGCAGGCGAGTTAGTGGCAGAGATCTATTCTAAGTGCGGCGCAATGATTGGTCTACGCTGACAAGGCTAAACCTGAACGTTTTAATGGTTCCATAAAGCTGTTCTTTGTTTGGGTGGGCGATGACGACTCTGGCCCCGAAGACGTAAGGATGATGAGGATCTTGAGTGCGAAAGCTCGGTGCTGAAATTAGCGCTGCTGGCATAAGAGCCCACCTCTTGAGCGTCTTAAGCCAGATCAAACGCAATTAACCGTTTTTGTTTGTTGGTTTCACCGTTGCGTTTACTCCGGTCCCATACACGACATTGGCGTTTGACAAAACAAAAATCACAGTAACAATTAGACCCAGAACCTTGGGAAACTTAACCCTCAAAAAAGTTCTAAGACCAAAGAAAATGCTTGAATCACTAAACGAACGAACAGTAGGTTGGCGTTATCGGATGAGAATCATACTTTCTTGTTGCAGTACGGACAGATGTTTTGATCTTCCCTAACTGAACGTTTGCAGTGCGAGCAAGTTTTCGAATGCATTGGCGGCGGTCGGCTATAACTTGATTGTGGTTGTTGCCTGTAACTCGATGGTTGGCTGTAACGCGATGCATAGGAACTTGGCCTGTAACTTGAAGCCTGGTTATAGCGTGATTGATAAGAACTTGATGATGCCTGCGACCTGGAACTGTAAGGTGTATAACGTGAACCAGACGGGCTGGATTGTGGTGGACTATAGCTTGAGGATTGAGGAGCGTACCCGTAGCCGCTCGTAGGTTGACTATAACCGCCTTGAGGCTGACCGTATCCTCCGCCGTCGTTGGGTCCTGTACCTTGGTTAGAACCATATCCTACGCGGTCCCTATCACGTTCCCGTTCATACATCATTCGCCGCTTGTCGCCCTGACCCCTAAGAAGGAGGACTGCTGGAATGGCTATAGCGATCACTGTGACCGCGATGATACCGATAACCAAGGGGGACCAGAAGTTGTTGGAAGATGTCCCGATCGGCGTGAAAGTTGGGAAACTATTGCCGTTGCCGTTACTGTTACCGTTTCCATTGCCATTACTGTTCCCGTTGCCATTTCCGGAGGAGCTTGAGCTAGGCCCAGGTGTTGCAGTTGCGGTGCCGCCGCCTGTAACCACGAAAGGTGCTGAAGTTGTCATACCCGAACTGTCGTAGGACAAGACAGTGTATGTTCCTGCTACTAAGTCTGGCACAGTGGTGCTGCCGCTTATTTTTCCGTTCGCATCTGAATATATTGCGTTGGCAAAAGCTTGGTTGCCAACCAGGAAGGTTGCTGGTTCATTCGGAGAGAAACCTGTTCCGGAAATAGTGACTGTTGCGCCCACTGCGGCTTCCGGTGGGTTTAGGGTTATTTTCGGATTTACTACCTGCGCTTTTACTTCCGACGATATTATCGCGATTGATGTTAGTAAGACTATGAACAAAAGAATTGTCATTAATTTGGCTGGTTTCCTCTTTAAACCCGCGAATGATTTTTTCAACACGACATCTCCCCATTCTACTAAGGTTTGTCTTGTTTATTTAACAATTGCTTATTTAACACTTTGCAAAATGCGTGTCGAACCGAGACCAACGAAGTTTTTATCGGATTGTGGTCGCCCAAATTCGCAACTAAAACAAATAATCGCGTTTTTCCGAATTTGAGGTTAAGAAACGCACATTTAGGTTGTTTGTCATAACTCCCCAAAACTTGAATCCGCGTGAGCTTCGAATAAAGCGAAATGGGGTAAAGCTGTGGACACCCTATTCTGATTGTATCAACAAAGTGTATTACCAAAGTGTATTGACATTGACCCGACCGGTCGGCTTGTACACACACAAAAGAGACCCCCCCCTGACTTACTCGTTGCTTGCAAACGAATACCCTTAGCCTATCGTTAGCAATAGCTTTTAGAAGCAATCAGGTTTCTTCAATGAGGAGTTACTTCTTGTTTTCAGTTTTCTCCCATAACTGAAGCTTCTCTTTTTTGAGTTCTGTGCGCTTTCGTTGCAGGAACCTATAGACTGTTTGATGCTGACAGCCCTCGATAATCATCTGCGCAGCGTGCCGTGCAGCCTCCACCTGTGTGAAACTTCCTATGAACCCCACGGTGTGCCCGTAAACCACCATGTTTGCTTCGGTTAATTCCTCAATCAGTTTTCTTGTTTTGCCCTCAGTACCTATCAGTCTACCTTTTACGCGTTTGATGTCAGATTCGGAGCGTCCGAAGACTTGTCTTAAGTCGATCATATCGAAGATTTCGTCCTCATTGCGTATTAGTCGGTAGGTGGCTTCGGGCGAAAATCCTCTGCCTATAGCTGTCACGACGTCTTTAGCCTTCAGTAGCATTGATGGGTCTGAAGCTTTTTCGGTGAGCTTGATGGTGACGCTGCCTTCGCTGTCAACGTCAATTTTAACGTTGAGTCTGTCTTCAATGTACTGCTTTGCTTTGCCTTCTTCACCGATGAGTATGCCAACGCGTTCTTTCGGAATCTTGACAAACGTGTCTAAACCTGACATTTTCAACCCACAACCATCTTATGTAATTCTTCAATTGAAGTAACTTCAACATTTAACCGACTAAAGAACCTATTCACATTCGTTAAATCACGCACCAGCAGTTCGTCAGCCAGTGGATGTTGAATTGAAACTGACTGCGACATGTCAAAAACCACGGGTTTGCCCTTCCACATCATAATGTTATATTCGCTGAGGTCTCCGTGAACTATCTTTGCTTTCTGATAAAGGCGTTTAATGGAGGTGACGATTATTTTGTAAATTTTTTCGGGGTTTATTGGTGGCTGTTCCTTGAGAGAAGGCGCACTAACACCCTTTTCCCCGATAAACTCCATAACTACAACGTTGCTTTTGACTCCAATAGGTTTTGGTACACGCACTTTCGCGTCAGTGGCTTCTTTGAGGTTGCGGAATTCTTTTTGTGCCCAAACGGCCATTAATGAACGGGTATCGTGTTTGACATCTTTGAAGCGGGGGTCGCCTTCGATGTATTTGTGCATACCCTTCTTGAATTCAGCAGAAGAGGTTAGATAAATTTTTACGGCTAAGTCTTTGCCTTCTTTGTCTGTACCCCAATAAACCCGCGCTTCCTTCCCCGAACTCACGACGCCATTGAGCTCGTAGAAAACGCCGCTGTTAAGCATGTCAAAGACAACCATGCGGGTGGTTTGGTCAAAAACCTCTTCAACCGTAGCGCGTTCCTTTGTCATGTCGTGGATTAGCATTTTGTCTCTTCGCTCCACTCTTCTTTCATTATGCGCAAGACGTTCGACAGCTTTCCTCGACATAAACAGTCAACAGTTCTAACCAGTCAGGGTATTAAAACCGCTCGGAAGAACTCAAGTTCGTTTACATTATAATGAAATTTCCTTTTGACTTCCTTCGTTACAATATAAACATAATCCCATTTTAGAATGGAAATCAAGCAAGAGGCTTTCCTGATTTCATAAAAGACAAAACGCGTTAAGTGAAAAGTATAGTTGAAAATTGAAGAAGATCAGAGGGTAAGAATTCCCTTGCGTCTCAATGTGTCAGCTTGCGAGTGAGTGTATCGCCATACGACGTCGCCGCGTTTATCAGTTTGGAACTCCCAAGGCGAAACGATTACTATGTCGCCTTCGCGTATCCAAACCCGCCTTTTCATTTTGCCTCGGATTCGGCACAGTCGTTCAGCGCCATCTTGGCATTTAACTAGGATGCGGTCGAAACCAAGCAGCTTCACAACGACACCCAGTACTTCGCCCTGCCCTGGGTAGGTCATCTCGCTAATTGCGCCTTCACTTAACACTTTTTTCTTTCCCAAACAGTGAAACCCCGCTTTTTGGATAATTGAAAAACAGTGCTTTTCATACTTAAAAGCATGTTCATCGGACAATGCAGATTCAGCAATACAAAGTGAACTACTCGCCCCTTACGGGGCGAGCATCCCCAATTACGACCTGTTGATGTATTCCTCGATTTTCGCGCTAGTCACGACGCCTGCAGTTCTTACAGCGTATCCCTCTGACCACAAA
>JBEKPM010000095.1:0-16100 GCA_049520735.1 Bathyarchaeia archaeon
AGCCCGAAGCCACTGAGAAAAAGCCGAAGAAAAAAGCTAAAAGCTAGAAGCTCCCAAGCACAAACGGTGTAAAATGTCTTCCAAACTGCCGATAGAATACGTGGATATTCGAGTATCCGCGCATGCAACGGAAGACCTTCAAAAAGTCCAAGCTGCCGTACGAAACCTAATGCCAGATGAACTGGCTCAAACCATCTTTTTTGAAACAGCCAATTTAACTGGGCACTATGGAAACCCCATCACACTTGTCACAACCAAACTAACTGACAAGAAGCTGCTTTCGAAGGCGTTGGAAAAAATCGGCGCCGGCTTAAACTCACTCGACAAGGAACAGCTATGCACTGATTTGGTGTTGCATTTAGAGCGTGGCAACCTATACCTGCGCTTCGACAAGCAAGCTGCGCTTTTGGGTCAATTCAAATTTACACAAAACGACCCGATCCACCTTAAGATCCACTTCAAAAACAAAACGTCCGATCAAATAATCGAACTATGCAGAGCTTCAGGGATGTTTCCATGACACGAAGCTTCGTTGACCTGCATCTGCGCGTCAACCTTGCAGACCAACAGGCAACCCAACGGCTAATCAGCCGAGCCGCAAACCTCGGATACAAACAAATATCCTTAGCTTCAACATCAAAACTCAGCGGCGAAGAAAAAGCCAAGCTCAAAGCCATGTGCCGCGAGGCAAACCTTGATTTTGTTTCCCGCGCTGATTTTTATCCGCACTCTGAGGTTGAGTTGACTCGTTTTCTGCGCAGGTTCAGGCGCGAATTTGAAGTCATCTGTATTTCGTGTGACAGCAAGGAGGTCGCCAGACAAGCTGCCAAGGACAGGCGGGTTGACTTCTTGAACTTCAGCAGTCTCGACTACCATAAACGATTTTTTGACCGTGCCGAAGCCGAGTTGGCCAGCGGATGCTTAGCCGCCCTGGAAGTTGATGTCAAGCCGCTCTTGGTTTTGGAGGGTCCGCCGCGGGTTCGGCTGCTTATGAGTCTGCGTCGGGAAGTAGCTGTAGCCCTCGAGTTTCATGTGCCCCTGGTGCTTTCCAGCGGTGTAAGCGAGGAACGGTTTATGAGGTCGCCTAGAGACATGGCGAGTCTAGGTTACTTGATCGGGTTAGATGAAGTCTCAGTCCTTGATGCAGTTTCAACAAACCCAGCAACAATAGTTTCGCGTAACCGTGAGAAACTTGGCAGCGGCTTTGTGGCGCCAGGCATAAAAGTCATCAAGGAGGGCAAGGCTTGAAACGGGTTAAACGAAGGTACTTGGCGTTACAGGTGGAGCGGGAATTAGCGCCGACTGAAAGAGAACTTATCGATGCCGTTTGGGCTGCAGTCACGCGACTTTACGGCGAAGTTGGCGCAAGCCAAACAGGCTTAGCTCTCATTGATCTTAACTTGGAACGTAAGGTAGCGGTGATTCGGGTTACTCTTGCGTCCTTGAACATAGTTCGGGCGTCATTGGCCACAATTACAAGTATTGCGGGTAAAGATGCTTCTGTGCGGGTATTGTCGGTTTCAGGCACGATTAAGGCGCTGTTTTCTAACACAAAATAGTTTTTGCCGTATTTTTGTGTAAAGTTTTGCTTTATGTTAGACAAGCCCTGCTGATTGTATGTAATGTATTGTATGAACAAATGTGCAAAATAGTTGCAGTAACCTTTATCAACAGCATGCAAATCTATAATTATCGTTACACTAATCTTGTGGGAGAAGCGTAAACAATACAAAAGTAGTGAAAAACATGGAGTTACAAGACTATTATTTCAAGATGCCGCTAAAAACGGAGCCAATAATAGACGATACCACGCTTCGAGACGGAATCCAAATGCCCGGCTTAGCAGCGGGACCCAAAGACTCCGCAAAAATAGCTCAGTTCCTCGCTGACATAGGTGTCGAACGCATCGAACTCTTTCACTACCAGGAACCAGACAAGAAAGCGGCAAAACTCATAGCCGATCTAAACCTTGACCTGCGGGTTGCTGGCTGGTGCCGAGCCGTAAAAGAGGACATTGACAGCGCGGTTGCATGCGGATTCAAGGAAGTAGGCATCTCACACCCAGTTTCAGACCTGCATTTCAGAGCTAAATGGCCTGAAAAAACCAGAGAACAAATTCTCGCCAACATCGTTAACGTTGTGGAGTACGCGGCTAAAACCTGCGGGCTATGCACTTTCGTTCACGGCGAAGACAGCACACGGGCAGACTGGAATTTCGAGCGAAAACTAATCAACGCCGTCGCAGATGCCGGAGCAGAATGCTATCGAATATGCGACACAGTCGGTATAGGATTATCAGATCTAACGGCGCCCTTGCCCAACGGAGTTCCAGCGAAGGTAGTTGCCATCAAGAAAGAAACACGGATGGGCGCCATTGAAATCCACGCGCACGACGACTTCGGAAATGCCGTCGAAAATACTATGGCAGCAGTCAAAGCGGCTTCAGGCGTTTGGGACAAAGTTTATGTAAGCACAACCTATTTGGGCATCGGGGAACGCGCAGGCAACGCTGAAACCGAAAAAGTGCTTTTGAACTTGTATTTACATCATGGCGTTCGAAAGTTCGAGGGCAAAACCCAGAAGCTAAAGGCTACTGCAGACTTCATCGGCAAAGCCACGGGTTATGTGGTTCCTCCAAACAAAGCAATAGTTGGCGACTACGGCTTCGCGCACGAATCGGGGATCCACACTCATGGAGTCCTTAACGATCCTTGGACGTACGAACCTTACCCACCTGAATTGGTTGGAAATGAACGACGGTTAACCATAGGGAAACAATCCGGGAAAGGCATAATAAAACACAAGATAAGCGAGCTTGCAGGATCTGAACCCGATGACCAGATAGTGGCCACCGTGCTTGAACGGGTCAAAGAAATTTACGCCAACGGCAGACGAGCATCGCTGAAAGAGGAAGAATTCAAGAAAATTCTTCGTATAATGAAAATTCTCCCAGAAAGCAACGGCCACTAAAAAAATTCGCCGTTTCTTTTCGATTTCATATTTACAGAACAAAAGTGAAAAGGAAAAAAGTTTCCCTAAATTTGGGCAATGAAAAAATGGTTTATGCTGACTGGCATTTTTGATTTAGCTTTTGCCAGTTTTCGTCAGTTAAGCGTTGCATTTCGTCTATGATATGTTGATTTTGCGGAGTGAAGAGGTGTCTGAATCTGCCTTGGCCTGCCAAGTAGTCTTTGACTGGCCTTTTCTTTTGCGGAGCAAGCTGGATGAGTTTGCTTGGGATTGAAAGTTGCCGTTTGCCGTTCACTGCTTCCCAAACTGGGAACACACAAGTTTCTACTGACAGCTTAGAATACTCCATTGTCTTCGCTGGTTCGGTGCGCCATCCTCTTGGACATGGTGCGAAGATGTGTAGGAATGCTGGTCCTTCGACTTCGAGGCCTTTTCGGACTTTGGTTAACATGTCTTTCCAGTAGTAGGCTGTTGCTGTAGCAACATATGGCATATCGTGGGCAAGCATGATTTCAGTGATTGGTTTTTTCTTTTCAAGCTTGCCTGGAATGACTTTCCCTGCTGGTGTGGTTGTTGTTGAAGCACCCGCCGGTGTGGAGCTGCTTCGTTGAATGCCTGTGTTCATGTAGCCTTCGTTGTCGTATAGTATGAAGAGGAAGTCGTGTCCGCGTTCAACGGCGCCTGACAAGGCCTGCAAGCCAATGTCGCAGGTTCCGCCGTCGCCCGCTATGGCAATAATGTCGATGTGTTCCTGTTTGATTTTGCCTTTCTTGCGCATTATTTTTATCGCGGCGTCGATGCCTGAGGCGTTCGCTGCGGCGTTTTCAAAAGCGGTGTGAAGCCAAGGCACCGCCCAAGAAGTGTAGGGGTAGATTGAGCCGACGATTTCCATACAGCCAGTTGCTTGAGTCACAATTGTGGGTCCCCGAGTGGCTTTCATGATGAGTCTCAGGGTTGATGCTGGTCCGCATCCTGCGCACGCTCGGTGCCCAGAAAGGAACAAGTCGGGTTTAGATGCAATATCTTTTGCTGTGAATTTCCATTCTTGTGTTGCCATTTTTTTCTCCTCCTTTACTCCCTCAGCCCTAGGAAGCGCACTTGGTTTTCCACGTTTCCTGTCTTGTTAATCTGCATTAGGTCATCGAAGATTTTTCGCAACTCATGAGGGTTTGCGTCTCTTCCCCCAAGCCCGAATATGTAGTTGACTATCGTGGGATGCTCTTTTGCGTCGTATAGCGCGTTTCGAACTTCGTTGAATACTGCTCCGCCGAAACCGCCGAAACTCATGGCTTTGTCCATTACCGCCACGGTTTTGACGTTTTTTAGGACACTTCGAAGCTGTTCGACTGGGAACGGCCTGAAAGTGCGCAACCGCAGAACACCGGCTTTGATCCCTTCTTGACGCAGTTGGTCAACTATCACTTTAAGTGTTCCCGCTGTTGAGCCGACCACGACAATAGCGACTTCAGCGTCGTCAACCTTGTAGTTGTCCACGAGCCCGTCGCCGTAGCTTCTCCCCGTCAACTTGGCGTATTCAGCATTCACATCTTGAATCTTTTTCAGCGCGTTTCTCATGCCCTCTTCCTGCTGCCTCTTAAACTCGAAATAGTAGTTCTGCAAAGCGTTAGGACCCATCGTCATCGGGTTATCAGGGTCAAGTTTGAAAGGCACAGTTTTTCCCTCGTGCGTAAGCACCATGGGCAGTTGACGTTGTCCGACAAACTGCATTACTTCATTGTCTTTTAGGATGTTTACGTTTTCGAGTGTGTGGCTTATGGTGAACCCGTCTAAACCTACGATTACAGGCAGGGAAACTCCGATGTCCTCCGCTATCTTGAAGGCTTGTATGATACTGTCGTAAGCTTCCTGAGCGTTTTCAACGTAAATATGGATCCATCCGCTGTCCCGTTCAGCCATGCTGTCAGATTGGTCGCCGTGAATGTTCAGAGGCGCGCTCAAAGCTCGGTTGGCAACCGCCATCACGACGGGCGCCCGAAAACCTGAAGTGACAAAAAGCATTTCATGCATCAACGCTAAGCCCGCTGAAGCGCTAGCCGTGAATGTTCGTGCCCCTGTTACAGCAGCAGCGAGGCAAGCGGTCATGGCACTGTGTTCTGACTCGGTGCATACGAATTCCGTCTGAACTTCTCCGTTTGCGACGTACTCGCTGAATTTCTCTACAATGATCGTTTGGGGCGTGATCGGGTAAGCTGCAACAACGTCAACATCGCATTGTTTTGCTGCTAAAGCTATTGCTTCGTCACCATTCATTGCGATGGATTCTTCTCTTAGTTGTTCCTTCATTTTCCTTTTCCCTCATCTTGCTCTGGTAACTTCATCGTTATCGCTTTAGTGGGGCATTCATTTGCGCAGATTCCGCACCCTTTGCAGAAGCTCATGTCAAACCAGATGTCACCTTTTTCCGGAGCCCACTTGATGGCTCCTTCAGGACAAAACATCACGCAAGTCAAGCATTTAGTGCATTTTTCCAGGTCTCTGACGGGATAGTAGGTTTTCCAGTCGCCGGTTAAGAAGCCGATACTGGATTTTGAACAAATGCCCGCGATGGAGACGTCCCGCCAACTTTTCTCTTTCTCTCTGCTGCTACTCATTCACTTTTTGCCCCCTTATACGCCTCGTTAACTACCGCAAAGTTCTTCTCTGCCAATTCTGCCCTAAAACGTCCCTTCAACGTTTTCGATATGCCTTCCATCGTGACGATTTCGGTTGCTTTGGCGACGCAGCCGAGAAGTGCCGTGTTGGTTATCGGTGCACCAAGGATTCTTAGGGCGATTTCGGTTGCTGGAACGGTCCAAACTTTGCCGTGCGTTACCTTGAGTCTTTCTTTTAGGACCCCGGGTTCCTCGGCGGAATTGATTATTAGGATGTTGTCGTCGCGGTTTAATCCGGCTATTACTGGAACAGACTTCAGCAGGGTGTTGTCTAATACTACGACGACGTCTGGTTCGTAAATTGCGCAGTGTAGCCTTATGGGTTCAAAGCTTATTCTTGTAAAGGCAGTTACTGGGGCGCCCATTCGTTCAGGCCCAAATTCAGGGAACGATTGGATGTATTTGCCTTCGTCAAGAGCAGTTCTAGCCAAAAGTTCGCTGGCTGTCCATGCTCCCTGCCCGCCTCTACCATGCCATCTAAACTCCATCATCTTCTTCAGATAATCCTCTCCCCACGAGTGGTTTCAATAAATTAGATAATGTTCCTTCATATAGATTTTCCTAGTTATAAGGGTTAAATCCCGCGTTTTATGTAAATAACTGATTTCTATTTGTTGACAAAGTTACTCTATTAGATGAGTTTAGTAAAATTGTTTTGTCGTAGCGTTGTCCTGACGCTATCTTAAGGGAGCTAGCAATAAAGTTATATCTGCCCCGCGCCCTCTAACGTACTACCTTATAATGAATGTTGAAAGGTGTGAGGGGCTATGGCAGACGTAGTCTTAACTGCTGACAGAACTTTAATGAGCAACTATCACACGCTAGTCGCTCCTTACGGACTTAGGAAGACGGAAGCTCAACTTCTGAAAGAAGGCTTCGATGTGGAAACCGTAAGCCCAAACCGTTTGGGCAGCCACATAAAAGACACAAAAGTCCTTGGAATCCACACGATGGATCCATTTGGGTTAGGTCCAGCTTCCTCGACTCTTGCAGCCATATTTAAGAAAGAACCATACTTAGCCAAGCACTTCCATGCGTTGATGAAAAGCCCAGCCGTCCAAAAAGCCAAACAAAACGGCTGCAAAATTATTGTCGGCGGACCCGGCGCATGGCAGTTCCATTACCGCGAAAAAGCGGTTAAAGATTTGGGTATTGACTGCATCTTCGAAGGTGAAGGCGAAAACGTTGTCGGGAAAATCTTTAAAGCAGCAATTGAAGGGCAAGAAATCCCGAGGCATTATGAAACCGAAGTCGGGGAAACCCCAACTTTGGAAGAGATCCCTGATATTGTTAATCCGTCGATTAACGGTTTAGTTGAGCTTGGAAGGGGGTGCTGCCGAGGCTGCCAATTCTGCAACGTCACCTTAAGACCACTGCGTTGGTACCCTCTTGAAAAGATTAATCGTGAAATGAATGTCAACATGGACGCTGGAAACACGGGGGTCTGCCTGCACTCCGAAGACGTCATGCTCTACGGCTCCAAAAACACAACGCCTGACGCAGACAAACTTGTTGCGCTGCATGAAATGGTGACTAAACGGTGTACGGACCTGAGCTGGAGCCACTGTTCACTGGCAGCAGTAGCGTCAAACCCCAAGCTGCTCTCCAAACTGTCTGAGCTTATCTTGCAGAATCAAAATTGGTGGGGCGCCGAAATAGGCATCGAGACCGGTTCGCCTGAAATCGCCAAGAAAATTATGCCTGCGAAAGCTCATCCGTTTAGCGCTGACAACTGGCACGACGTCGTAGTCCAAGGAATGGGAGTAGCCCATGACAACATGCTTGTTCCCGCATGCACTATAATCGTTGGGTTGCCTGACGAGACAGAGTCAGACATCCTCAAAACAATGGATTTAGTAGACGACTTAAAAGACATGCGCAGCCTCATAGTTCCTCTCTTCTTTGTTCCCCTAGGGCATCTGACAAGCGAAGACTGGTTCACCAGAACCAAACTCAACGAGCTCCATAGAAAGTTGCTAATTCAATGTGCTGAACGGGACTTCCGCTGGGTAGACTCACTCATAGACATCTCATTTTCAGGCAAATGGTACCAACACATAACTAAAGAATTCTACAAAGGCTTCTCCGCAATAGCAAAACGCAAAGTCCGCCAAATAGAATAAAACGTTAAAGTGAGTACTTTTGTTCTCTCTTGGCGGGTTATTTTGAGGGGCTACAGATAAGCGTCAGTTGCGTAGCTTCTCATCATCCGATGAGTGTTGAAGTAATAAGCAATTTTTCCGATAGAATTTCTCATCATACCTATCCAAGCATCCTGCTGGTTGTAGAATTTTGGGATAATTAGATATTCGAGTTTGTTATAAAGATCGTCAATTTCTCTTTTTCTGGTTTGTTGCTCATCAAGCCATTGATTGGGCGACGGACCTATTGCCCATCCTGTGAGCCCTTCAACGCAGCCCTCTATCCACCATCCGTCTAAAACGCTAAAGTTGATCACTCCATTGTGGGCTGCCTTCATTCCGCTTGTTCCAGAAGCCTCATAGGGCGGCAGGGGCGTATTCAGCCAAACATCAACACCAGAAGTCAGTTTTCCAGCAATCTCCATGTTATAGTTTTCGAGGTAAACGATGTTCAATTCTCCCTTCAAACGGTCCATATATTCGTAGATTTCCTTGATGAGGCTTTTTCCAACTTCGTCCTTTGGATGCGCCTTTCCCGCGAAAATTAACTGAATCCTCCCTTGATTCTTAACTTCCTTAAGCTTCTCTATGTCAGAAAAAATCATTGCTGCCCGTTTGTATGCGGTCGCTCTTCTAGCAAAACCGATTGTCAAAACGTCTTGGTCCATTTGGAGCCCCGAACTGCTGTGAACAAAGTCGAGTAAATCTCTCTTTGCATTCATATGAGCCTCCCATAATTCTTCTTCGGGTATGATGTCGACTCTTACGAGAAGTTCAGGCTCGTTGGCCCACCGAGGAATATATTTGTCGAATAGCCTCCTAAAATATGGGCATGTCCAAGTGTAGGAGTGGACGCCGTTGGTTATTTCTTGTATGTGGTAACCGGGGAAAAGCTTTCGTGAGTATTCCATGTGAGCTTCTGTGACGCCGTTTGTATACTTGCTTAGGTTCAAAGCTAGGAGTGTCATATTCAACTGGTCTTCTCCACCATATTCTTTGAGAATTTCTGGAGATACTTCGGTCTCAAGTAATTCGGAAAGAAGGTCGTAGGAGAATTTGTCGAATGCCGCCGCTACGGGTGTATGGGTTGTGAAAACGCATAGGTTTCTGACTTTGTCAGCGTTTAATTGGTTGTTTTTCAGAAGTTCAAGAGTTAGAAGGCTCGAATGCCCCTCGTTCATATGGTATTTTTTGACGTTGATTCCTAACGCCTGGAGAATTCGAACTCCACCTATTCCCAGCACAATCTCTTGCTTAAGCCTGTAAACTTCGTCTCCCCCATAAAGAAAATCAGTGATTTGCTTATCTTCTTGGCTGTTACCATCAATATCAGATGTTAGGAAAAGCACGGGTATTGTGCCGCCAATCAAACTTTCCTGTTCATACACCCACGCACCTACTGTTACCTCTCTTCCCGAAATCTTAACGGACGCAGTTTGGGGCAATAATTTCATGAATTTGGAGGGATCCCATTCCTCTGGAAACTCAAGTTGCTGTCCATCAAGCGTTATTTTCTGCTTCAAGAATCCTTTTTTGCTGATTAACGTTATTGCAACTAAGGGTAGTCTCAAATCTGCACTTGATCTTATGACATCACCTGCAAGGACACCTAGCCCGCCGCTGTAAGTAGGCATATCTTTGTTTGCAGCGATTTCCATGGAGAAGTAAGCGACTTTGGCTCCTTCAACAAAGGTGCTCAGGCAATACTCACTATCAAAATAGTACTGGTTACCAAGAAACTCTGTTTTAAAAGGTGTCTTTTCAGGGTCTAAACGAATTCCACAAACAGGATCTTTCACAGACAAGAAAACTCAAGCTTCCTTGAAGACAAAAAATGCACTCGCAAATAATTACTTTCCGTCAACTCTTTTGAAGAAGACTTTCACATTTGGTTTATCAATGATTCTTAATCAGAATCACGCAGGATTATTCAGTCCTTTTGAACCATGTAGAAGTGGTTGCGGTCAAAATGTTTAAGAAGCAATTCTTCCATTATTTTCTAAATGGAGACGAATTTTTTGTCAAGAATTAATCCAGGATCAAATATATATGAAGATAATGATGTTCAAACTGCGCGTCCTGGCGGCTTACAAGATACCGATATTTTGGAACCAATGACTGACGACCATGGTAAACTTCGTTGCCCAATCTGCAGCGGAGTTTTCAATTCGAGAGAAGCTTACATCAGCCACGCTTTATCCAAGCATCAAACCATGGAGCAATCCAAAGAAACAATGGAGAAAGGCAAAGAAACTATGGAAATGGTCAAAGAGACTATGGAGCAAAACAAAGACCGTGCACGCGCCATTTTAGCGCCAGTCCCATACGATCATGGTTTCCACTTCTTTACTGCCATAGGTCGATACACGGGGGAAACAGCGATTAGTTTGGCTACCTTTGCCCGAGATGTTGAAGTTGCACCGATTGAGTCAATAGATTTTCATTTCAAAAGAGCTGATTTTCAAAAGTGGATAGCAGAAACCATCGGAGATAATGAACTGGCGGGGGCAATCGAGAAGGTTGAGAAAGACTTTGCGGGTGAACCATTGAGACAAAAACTTCTTAGGATCATAAATGCGCGCGTAGAGGAACTTGAAAATCAAACATAACTTACTATCTGGCGTTGAAAAACCAAAAGAATAGCTAAGGATTTTTGAAAAAAAGCGGTTTGTGAAACCCTCCACTTTTCTTTGTCCATTCCAGACTAACTGGGATTAAACCAGAAATTTGGAAGATTTAAGGGGGATTTGGCAAGTTTAGGAGAAATGGGGAATTTGAGGAGATTTTTCGAATTAACCTATGCCTAAAACAAGCCTTAAACTAGAAAAGCGGTCCAAAACACAAAGAACAAATTATCCCATCAAAGATCCATGGCATGGTTGTTGTTACGTGGTTTGATATATCGTTTTTTGGAATATGGCTTATATGGTTTCTTTGTTTTTTGATTGTTTAGTGGAGAAGAGAAGACGTCATAAGAAGGAGGTCCTTTCTTCTTTTGAAAACTACAGAGGGAAGAGTTCAAGCCAAACCGAAATGAGAGCGAGTTTGTCATGACACAGAAAACTACGGATGAAATTCGAGCGCTTCTAAGCAGTTCCAAGCTGGATTTTGAGCTTATTGAGAATAGGGCTTTGAACGACTATCTTCCAAAAATATTTCGCAGTTGCCCTTTTACTGAGGAAATATGTACAACCAAGCAATGTGTAGAATGCGACATTTTCAATAAGCTATGCAAACAAGAAAAAATGTCATAAGAACAAAGGTAAAATTCTTCAGACAGCGCCGAATCAGACTGTTAACTTCAACTAATGACTTCGGCTTGTTTCATTTCTGTTAGTGCTTCACAGTTCGCTTTGAGTTCTTGATAACGGCTATTTGAAGTGCTAAATAAAGCGATTTTTTCGAAAAAATCTTGCAGGTTATCCGGGGAAACCTTTGATAATATTTTTTCTGTGATCTCATCTAAGCCTTTGTTGCTGTTTCCATTTACATAGTCACAAACAGTGATTACGGAACCCAAACCCATGGTCATGAAGATCGTCCTGCCTATGCATCTGAGTTAACGCGAATCCACGTTATTTTTCTTATGAATTATCAGTTTTGATTCTGAATCCATGATAGGCCTAAGGAAAATGCAGAGACGTTGGCGACGAATTTCTGGCCGCAGGCGGGAGCACGCCAACACCGACGTCAATTCCAAAAAGTTCGCCTTCAGTTGCACAAATAGTAACGTCTTCAAACACGCCTAGTCCCAAAGCAGAGGCATCAAACCAAAACCTTGAGATCGATGCTAAAACAATCCTTGTCATAGTCTTTCTGTCAACACTAATTATCACGATGGCCAGAAAACGCGGCATCCAAAGGAATAAGAGATTCTGATAATAGTTCCTATGCTACTTGAAAAACGCAACCGAAACCTACTTCACTTTCAAAACTTAATATTCAGCCAACGCCGGCGGCTCAAGGTTTCTTTTCTATCATACTGTGATTCTGCCTGTAAAACGCCGTAACGTTGGCAGGCAAATCTCGTTCAACCATCAAGCCAGGTCCCACCCAACTATTCTCGCCGACCTTAACGCCCGGCATGAAAAGCGTTTTAATCCCAGTTTTAACATTGTCGCCGAAGACCGCGCCCAGTTTTCTTCTGCCCGTGTTCACAGCTTTGTCCTTGACCATCATTTTTATAGAGCCTGCATCAAAGCGGTAATTTGCGATTACGGTGCCTGCGCCTAAGTTGCAGTTTTCGCCCAAGACACTGTCACCGATGTAAGAAAGATGCCCGACATGTGTGTTGGCCATAATGATGCTATTCTTGATTTCGCAGGCGTTTCCAACGCGGACTTTTCTGCCGAGACTCGTTCCTGGGCGGATGTAACAGTTTGGTCCGATATCGCATTCTCCATCGATGAAGCATGGGCCCTCAATGTAGGCTCCTGATCGTATGCGAGCTGACTCAGCAACCGTTACTTCGCCAATAAGATGGACTCCCTGTTCAACTGTGCCTAAGACTTTGTGGTCCATGCGTTTGAGCGCCCAGTTGTTGGCGTCAAGCAAATCCCACGGCCTGCCCACATCAAACCATTCATCTTTCGAAAGCTCAGCAGCCAAAACGATTCCGTCCTCTTTGGCAAGAAGCGTTACTGCATCGGTAAGCTCCCATTCGCCACGAGCTGAGGCTTTGGTTTGACGTATCTTGTTAAAAACCTCAGTGGAAAATACGTAAACTCCTGCGTTAGCAAAGTTCGAAGGCGCCTTTGCAGCTGCTGGCTTCTCAACAATACGCTTAACCCTTTTTTTCTGGTCCAACTCGATTATGCCATAACTCTCCGGGTTATCAACGGGAACGACGCCAACAACCGCAGCGGTTTTGCCCTGCTCAAAAACTTTGAGCGTATCTTTCACTACATCAGCCCCGAAGAGTAGGTCTCCGTAAACGAGAACAAAGTCCCCCTCCACGTAAGGTTCGGCTACAGCGGTAGCGTTTCCTGTTCCCAGAACCTTTTTTTGCTCAATGTACGTTAGGTCTAAGCCAAGTTTTTCGCCGTCTCCAAAGTACTCTCGGATTGCGTCTCCCATGTAATGGGTAACGATAACTGCCTCGCTTATCCCCGCATTCTTTACTGCCTCCAAGCAAAACTGCAGAATGGGTTTCCCGCCTACCTTGATGAGGTGCTTTGGACGCGTTGCAGTAATGGGTTGAAGCCTTACGCCTTCGCCAGCCGCTAACAATACAGCTTTCATGTTACTTCAGCCTCAACTTGCTTACGTATTAATGCAGTAGCCTTTTGGGTTATATCGTTTGCCACGGTTACTGATTCGCCTTCAACGGTTAAGCGGATAAGGGGCTCTGTTCCAGAAGCCCGAACCAGCAGCCACCCCTTCTTGAGCGCCAAACGAATGCCGTCAACCGTCGAGAAATCTGTGAAGTCTGGAAACGCATTTTTCAGGGCCGACTCCAGTTTTGCTATCACCTTGTACTTTCGATCATTCTTGACTGAAACGTTCTCTCTCTGGGTTACGTATTCGGGGACGGAGGCGATAAATTCGCTCAATGTTCCGTTTCCATTTTCCAAAGCAGAAAGCATAAGCGCTGCCGAAAGCGGTCCATCAGGGCAAAAATGGAATTTAGGATGGACCCATGCGCCGCAGGGTTCGCCACCGAAAACTGCGCCTGACTGTTTGATTGCTTCTGATACGTAGATATCTCCAACTTTGGTGCGGATAACCTTGCCACCATTTGCCAGTGCCATCGTTTCAACACACATAGACGCCTCAACATTAGTCACCACTGTTCCGCCCCCCGCCACTTTGAGAGCATAAGCGGAATATGCGGCAAGGGAACGATCGAAATTAACGAAAACGCCATTCTCGTCTACAAAAGCTACTCGGTCACCGTCGCCGTCGAAAGCTACTCCTACGTCTGCGCCAAGAGCCTTAACGGTGCTCGCTAAATCTTTGAGCGATTCTGCTGTGGGCTCGGATTTTCTGGCTGGGAAATGCCCGTCCGGCTGAGCGTTAAGGGCTGTGACTTTGCAGCCTAAGGCTTTAAGCAGCGCTGGGGCAATGTTGAAGGTTGCGCCGCACCCTGGATCAACGATGACTCGCCATTTCCGTTTGAGGCGAACGGCTTTTGACGCCATATCCAGGTAGATTTGGCTTGCATTGACTGGGATGGTTTTACCCAATCTGCGCCAATCAGCCAATGTATAGGAGCCGGCAGCTACGTTTTTCTCCACGGCATCTTGATCTATGTCAGTGTACGATAAGCTGTCGGTTCTGAATACTTTTATTCCGTTGTACTGCGGCGGATTATGCGAAGCCGTAAGCATGAATCCCGCGTCTGCTCCCAGCGAAAGGGTAGCGTAGGCCAAAGCAGGCGTGGGAACAATCCCCGCTAAATGCACATCTGCACCACTTGAAAGCAAACCCGAAACCAACGCATCCTGCAGCATGCTGCCTGAAACCCGTGTATCGCAGGCAACAACAACATTTTTGGCTTTGCTGTAGGCTGCAACTGCCAAACCGACTTTGCATGCTAACTGGGGCGTTAAATCAACGTTCACCAAACCTCTTACACCTGAACTCCCAAACAGCTTAGCCAATAGTCTCATCTTCAAACGTATTGTTGACTGAATTGCTAGCGGCATGTTGCTTAAAATTATTGCGTGTCTATCCAGTGCTCAAGGTCGGTTAGTAAAGGCTAAATAACTTCATGCAGCAACAGCAATGGGATGGCTTATGAAGTTACTTCTTGATGAGATGTATGCTGGCTTCAAAGAGTACTTTGAAACCTTGGGCTACGAAGTGCTGACCGCGCAGGAGGCAGGTTTGAAGGGTGCCAGGGACCGCGAAATCGTCGAGTACGCGGGCAAACACAATCTGCTTTTGGTAACGGAGGACCAGAAACCTGCTGAGTTGGCAGAATTGCTGGGCGTCAAATGCGTGTTTATCTCCAATTTGATGATTGCAAAGTTGATTGACGAAAAGATCAAAGAAATGAGTTTTTAGACGCGGATGTGACGCAGGTACTTGTTCCAAAGATAAGCTGCAGCGTAACCTGCCACAATCCCTGTGGCTGGACCCATAAACAGAACCAGCATGTCGAGCATTGTACTTCTCTGGATGAATAAGCCGACGTTTGAAAACTCCCTTGCCAAAGGAACGAACTGTGGGAAAAGAGCGAACGCCGAATAGCTGATTAACCCAATCATCATGGTTGCCACTGCCATGGCAAGAATGAGTCTGTTGCGGTTGACGCCTTCTGAGGTTGCGTTGATTCTGAAGAGGCGAAGGGAACCGTCGGTTAAGGCTCCGAAGAGGAACGAGAAAATAAACGTGAACGGCCCAAGCGCGGGGCTGCCCAGTGCTGTTAGAAGTCCGCCGAGTGCACCGACGTAGGTTGCACCCAAGTCTTTGACGAATAGCCCGCTTAAGGCGAGGACGACTGCTTGGACAACGATTAGGACGTAGTTTATTGGGGGCGGCAAAAACGCGTTGACAACGAAGATTATTGAGCCGAAAAGCGCGGTTATGAATAGTCGGTTGAGTCTTTGCGTGCTTTGTCCCCTTTGGTATAGCACTTGACGCGGTGTCTAAAAAGTTTAATGCAAAAGACGCGTAGTACGCTGTTTCATGTCTTTCTGCACTTTTTCATCATGGGAATTCCTGCCCCGTCTCTTTTAGACAGAAACCCATAAATTCAATAGCTGCGATAATAACTAAACGTTGTTTAATTAACTTGTAAATGTACATAAGGGGATAAGATCGAATTGAGCACTCACGCAGAAGATTTGAAACTTAGACTAATGACTATTGAACTATTACGCACAGCAAAATACAAACGAAACATCACTTACCGCGAATTGGCCTCAAAAACCGATCTACCCGTCACCGTTCTCAGCCGATATGCAAAAGGCCATGTTTTGCCCAACACCACTCGTGCCAAACAGCTCTGGCGTGTCCTAAACAAATTGGTCGGCTTAGAAGCAGAGTTGCGCAACAGAATAAAATTCGACGAGGCAGGCTACTTTGACAATACCGAAATCGTAGGTGACTACAACATCCTCCAGCAAGCCGCAAACCACGCCCTCGCAAACTTTGCGGGAAAACGGGTAACCAAAGTTTTGACGGCCGCCGTAGACGGTATTCCATTAGCCACCATGGTTGCAAACGCTCTTGGCGTGAACTTGATCGTTGCGAAACGCAACAAGGAAGTCGGAGTTAAAGCGTTCATCGACGAAACATACATCCTCGGCAAAGATTCAGGCGTAACCGTTACCCTCTACATACCAAAAGAAGCCATCAAAAAACGTGACAG
>JBEKPM010000096.1:0-6396 GCA_049520735.1 Bathyarchaeia archaeon
ACGCGAAACCGCTTCCTAAAAGACCTGAAAGTAAGCAAAATCGTGATAGGAACAGAGGAGATGCCGCCAAGAGAGGGCGAAACCAGAGCACGGATGGTTTCAACAATTGAAATAATGCTTACCAGAGAGTAGGTACTTTGCGAAACACACGCGCTAAGTAAACATAAAGGCGCGGTGCGCTTTGGTCTTCTGCCGTCCGATTGAAAATCCCGTTGAAGAACCAAGACCTCCTTGTTTGTTTGGAGCCAAAACCTGAATGCTCTCCGACGGACGGGCAAGACGAAATCGCTTGGCTGTATAGACGAACCCAGTCAGACTGGTTGAGAGAATATAATTATCTCGCGTTATGAAAAGTGAAAAGGATGAAGAACCTTGAGACATAAACGGTCAATCGGGCCATATCTTGCTTTTCTTTCAGTAAAATATGAAGTTGCCCCTGAAAAGTTTTTTAGTGCACTGGTCAAAGCTGTAGAAAACAGGAAATCCAATTGCGGTCCGATTTCAATCGAGTGCCGCGGTGTGATAAAAGCAAAAAAAATCTTTTTGATGACCAACGACGCCGGAGTTCTTGCACAATTTCGGGTCCCTGAAGAATTTCTATTGGAGAGAGATAATCCGCTTGGAAAATTCTTGGAAACCGACAAGATTCTTAGATATCTTTCTAGGAAAGGCGTGCAATCCATAGTCGCGCCATCAAAGATTTACGGTCTGGAATGAAAAATGTTAATTTGAAGGCTAAAATCTTGGAGATTGCAGAACCAAGGCGTGTTATTACTAGGTATGGTACCTATGCAAGCGTTGCCAAAGCAGTGATCGAGGATGAAACGGGAACAATCAGCCTTTGTCTGTGGAATGAGCAAATAGTCTGCGTCTCCGTTGGGGATACTGTTCGAATCGAGAACGCGCGAGCTTCTCTGTTTAGAGGGAAAAGGCAATTAAGCATTGGAACAAAAGGGCTGCTCAACAATGTCAAAGATCCCGTATCACAAAGTACTTCAACAGATTCGCCCGTTGTGGGGGCTTAACGATTTGCGGACATGTTTAATCTAATAATATATGAGTCTAATAATATATGAGTCTAATAATATATGAGTCTAATAATATATGAGTTAGATCAGGGAAATATAGGCGGGGCAAGACCAGAAGTCATGTTTCTTAGATGTTTAGAATGTAGAAATACGTTCAAAATCGATACAGTTAAGGATGGAGAGCTGGTCAATTGCCCTGTTTGTGAAACTGATTATGTGACAGTGGTTAAAAATGGGAAAGCCCAACTGAAAGAGTTCATGTATGAAAACGATGACTTTGGTGAATTGCCATATAGGGACGCGGCAACATGACTTTTGAATAGGAGTAAACCTTGGTGTGACTATGAAATGTCCTGCTTGCAGTCAAATGCTTAAACGAAAAGAGGATGTATGCGGCGAGTACATCTGTATTAATCCTGAATGCCTTGAAAACAAGAAAGCACGCGGGCAGGCATACGCAGAGTTTTACGGGCTTACCCAAGCAGAAATATACGAAAACTATCACAGAGCACTTACCAAAAAATAGGAAGGAGAAAATAGCCGTGAGCGCGTTGGCTGTCCCTATCGAATGTGAACAAGGATGATATTGTTTTCCATTTGGAGAAAACAGCGGATCTCCCGTTTTTGTGCGCGCAACAGAAGCGATGCCCTAAAAAACAAGTTTTGACATTTGTGTTTTTCCTGATACTTTAGGTTTTAAGAACCACAACAGGCCCAAACGCCTTTTGCGAAGCGCAATATAGGCCCTATCGGGTGTTTGGATTTCAACGACTGATTGTTTACGCAGGTCCTTAGGTGAAATCAGACCGAATGAGATTTCGTCAACAACTTTGTGGATTATCTCTTCTGTAACAATGCGCTATCTTGGTGTCTGTGCAAGCATCATGGGGTCAAATTTTATGCCTTCTCCTTGAGTCTTAATTTGGGAGTTATACACAGACTCTTGAGCTCCTGCAACAGAAGCTTAAAAGCGTAAGAGACGATTACTGCGGAAACTTTGGCTTTTTCGTCACATATCCTGCAGACATAGCGTCTTTGTTTCATGTCGAAGTAAGCGATTTGGCCGCAGTTCTCGCAGATGTAGAGCGTATACTTGTCTGACTCTTCCAGCAATCTGTCTCTGAGCAGCATGGCAGCACCGTGACCGATAAGACAGTCTCGTTCCATTTCTCCGAATCTGAGACCGCCGCCTCTGGCTCTGCCTTCAGTGGGTTGTCTTGTTAACATCTGGACCTGCCCGCGGGCTCTGGCGTGTATTTTGTCAGCAACCATGTGGTGAAGCTTTTGGTAATAGACTACTCCGACAAAGACGTCTGCAACGAACTTCTCGCCTGTGGTGCCATTGTAAAAGACTTCGCTTCCAGTATGGCTGTAGCCAAGTTTTACTAGGTTCTTACGTACCTCAGTGGGCCCTTCGTTTGAGAATGGTGTGCCATTTGCTGGTCTTCCTCTTGCCGATGCAGCTTTTCCAGCGAGGGATTCGATGAATTGGCCAATGGTCATTCTTGAAGGCATAGCATGTGGGTTGATTATTATGTCTGGTACCATGCCGTCATCAGTGAAGGGCAGGTCTTCTTGCGGCACAATTAAGCCTATGACTCCTTTTTGTCCGTGGCGTGAAGCAAATTTGTCGCCGAGTTCGGGAACTCGTTGGTCGCGGACTCTTACTTTTACCAGTTGGCTGCCTTCGCCTGACATCGTTATGAATATGCCGTCGACGATACCGGTTTCAGAGGGACGCATATCGACTGATGTATCACGCATTGATGGCCCTTTGACTTCGAATTCTTTATATTCTTCCAGAAATCTTGGCGGGCTAATTCTGCCGATTAATACGTCTCCACCGACAACTTGTGATTCTAAACTGATTATTCCGTCAGGTTCCAAAAGCCTGTAATATTGTTCGCCACGGTAACCGCGGGTTCCAGGTTCTGGAATAGTGAATTTGTCTTTTAATCCGCCTAAGTATTGGCGGCGTTCTGCTTCGTAAATTCGGTAGAATGTGGATCTGGCTAAGCCCCGTTCTATAGATGCTTTGTTGAATATTAGGGCGTCTTCCATGTTGTAGCCTTCGAAGCTGAGCACGGCGACGACGCAGTTTTGTCCAGTGGGACGTTGCTTGTAACCCATGACTTCCATTAGTTCTGTTTCAACCATCGGAATTTGCGGGTAGTGTAGTATGTGTGAACGTGAGTCGACGCGGTGGTGGAAGTTGGTACAATAAACGCCCAGCGCTTGTTTAGCCATCGCTGCTTGGTATGAGTTACGAGGCGACTGGTTGTGTTCGGGATACGGTATTGTTGAGGCGCAAATTCCAAGAATCGTGTAATTGGCTATTTCCACATGGGTGTTTTGAGGATTAATTGCGTCGAACGTTAAGGCGATGTATGCGTTTTCTTCTTCTTCAGCATCCAAATACTCAATTAAACCATTCTTGACTACGTCTTCCCAAGTCCATTCGCCTAAACCGATCTTTTCAAAATGTTTGGATTGAAGTTTTGGCAAACCGTTCTCTACGATTATGAGTGGGCGCCTGACTCTGCCTTCGTCACAGTTAGCATGCACTTCTTCGGTTTCAGTTTGTTGTCTTGAGAAGTATGTTATGTTTACTTCGGTTGAGATTTCTCCAGCTCTTCTTTTCTCGCGGAAAGACTTCACCATTTCTTGTGGGTTATTGCAGTAGCCTATGATGTTTCCGTCAACGAAAACTTTTGCGCCTGAAATGCGTAAATCGCGGCTGGCTTCTGCTGCTGGAACAGTGCCCATTTCAAAAAGTAATTGCTTTACTCTATCGGGGTTTACGCCGACAGCTATGGAGGCTGATAGTGCTAGGTTTTTGACTAAGCCGCAGTTGGAGCCTTCAGGGGTTTCGTTTGGACATAAGCGTCCCCAGTGGGTTGGGTGTAAGTCTCTGGCTTCGAAGTTTGGTTGGCTTCTGCTCAGGGGCGATTGAAGTCTGCGTAAGTGGCTTAGGGTTGAGATGTAGTTTGTTCGGTCCAATAGTTGGGTGATGCCGACTCTGCCTCTTCCCCAGTTGCCAGTTGCCAACGCATGCTGGAAACGTTCAGTTATTATGCCAGAGCGGACTGCGGCTGAAACGGTTATGATTGGTCCTTTAACGCCTATGCGTTCAAGCTGGTACTTTATGTCTCGTGTTAAGTTTCTGAATGATACGCGGAAGAGGTCTGCTAGAAGTGGGCCACCGAGGCGCAAACGTTTGTTCTTGAAGTGGTCTTTATCGTCAGGTTGCCTTCTTCCTGTTTTTAACTGTAGAACTCTGTATGCCATTTCGCCTAGGAAAATTGCTTTTTCTTTTCGGTTTGTTTCGCTTCTGCCAAGGTGTGGCAAGAAGTTCTTGTCCAGGGCTGCCGCGGCTTTTTGTAAGCGGTACTCTTCAACTTGTCCGTGGGCTACACGGTTACCAATGAATAGGATTGCGTCAGCAGGTGTGTCTACACCTATGGCCGCTTCAAATGACGCGGCAAGTTGGCTTTGCATTTCGCTGTCAACTGAAACTGCTTCTGCTATGCCTATGTCTTTTTCTAGGCTTAAAGCGCGCATTATGACAACGAAAGGAATTTCTGTCGGTACTCCCGGCATGGTGACATAGATTACGTCGTCTGATTTGAGTTTAAGTTCAATTCTTGCCCTGAAACCGACGGTAGTCGAGAAAATTTTTGCTTGATAAACTGGTGAGGTTCCTTTCTCATCAATGTCTACAAGTACGCGGTTAGGCGCCAAGTCTTCCATGGCAACAATGACTCGTTCAGAACCGTTAACAACAAAGTATCCGCCTTGATCATCAGGGTCTTCTCCAGCAGCAATAAGCTCCTCCTCTGAAAACTGGGATAAGAAGCAACGTTTCGATTTAAGCATGACCGGAATATTTCCAATGTAAACAAGTTCGGTGTCCTGTTCTCTCCCATCTATCACGGGCGTCATTTCAAGCGCCACTGGCACGGCGTATGCAAGGTTCCTGAGCCTGGCTTCCATGGGATAAATTTCGTGTTTAGTGCCATCCACTTCTGCCACGTACGGCCCTGTTATCCTCGATTGAGGATCTACCACCCAGACCTGTCCAAGCTTCACCTTGTACGGACTTTCAGGAACTTCAATATTGATTTCGCCAACCTCATCCACCACCTCCTGCAAGCCATGATCGATAAACTCGTTATAAGAATCCAGATGCTGTCTAACTAGTCCTTTCTCGTTGAAGAAAGATTTTAACAACAAATGTATATCTTTTTTTGAAATTTCAGTCAAAGTTATTTATCCCCCGCAAGTTTAAGCGCGCGCTTGTTAAGTGTAATAAGACGCATAAGTGGGTTTGCCTGTTTTGTTTGTGAGGATTCGGTTGAGCATTTAGCGTCGTTGGGGCAGAGAGCTGTAGGAGTTGACTTGAATGTTTCTAATTTTTGTACTGATAGTGATGGTTTAGTTGTTGAGCATCCACGGAACGTTAAGAAGGCGGAGAAGCTGTTGGCGAAGCAGCAGCAGAAGTTATCTCGGAAGACGAAGCGTAGCCGCAATTATAGTCGGCAGAAACGGAAGGTTGCTTTGGTGCATGAGAGGGTTGAGCTTCGTCGAGATGATTTTCTTCATAAGCTTTCAAGGTATTATGTGGACCGCTATGATTTGGTCGCGGTCGAGGATTTGAACATTAATGGGCTTGTGCAGATTAACAATAGTTCGATGCGCAAGTTGATGTTGGATGCGGGTTGGGGTAAGTTTGTGAATTTTGTCGTCTACAAGGCTGAGAGTGCTGGTAAACGAGTGGTTCAGGTAGACCCTAACTGTACGACGCAAGAGTTCAGCGTATGTGGCGAAATGGTATGGAAAACGCTTTCGGAGAGAACGCATAAGTGTCCTTTCTGCAGGGTTGTTATGCCACGAGACTATAATTCTGCAAAGAACATTAAGCATCGAGGTTTAAGTGTGGTAGGGTGGGGCACGCCCGAACCATCCGCTCCTGATAGGGGTGCGAGAACGCTTGCAGAAATTAAAACCTCTACTCTCGTCAGCGAACGAGAGCAAGTTTTAGTCGAGAAAGCAAGAACCTCCCGACTTTAGTCGGGAAAGTGTCAACTGTCCCTTCCGGAATTACACTACAAAAGGCGCAGGCTTCTGTAGCCTTCGAACCTGATTCATAAAGCTCCTATACCAATTCTCAATTTCTGGCGATATGCTCGGCGGAACCTCCTCCATAGCTTTCTCAAAATCGCTGAAGGTAACCTCTTTTGCGTTGGTGTCTCTTCTCAAAGCGTTCATGGCGGCCTCCCTGCATACGGATGATATATCGGCGCCGGAGTAACCTTTCGTCATGCGATGCTCCTTGATGTCCACATCATTTGATAGTGGCATGTTCTTC
>JBEKPM010000097.1:0-6375 GCA_049520735.1 Bathyarchaeia archaeon
AATCCGCCTCCGCCGAAGAAGGTGCGGAAAATGTCGCCGAAACCCATGTCTCGGAAAACTGAGTCGAAGTCGGCTCCTCTGAAAATGTCTTCTGAACTGTAACGTTGGTCAAAGCCTGAATGGCCAAGAGTGTCATATTGCTGCCTCTTTTGGCTGTCGCTGAGCACGGCGTAGGCTTCGCTGATTTCCTTGAACCTTTCCTCTGCTCCTGGGTCTTTGTTTCGGTCGGGGTGGAATTGCATGGCTAGTTTTCGGTACGCGTCTTTGATTTCGTCTGGTGAAGCGTCCCGTTTGACGCCCAGAACTTCGTAGTAGTCTCTTTTTTCAGCCATCAGCCATTTACCGCTAAATCAGTTTTTTTGCTTGACTTTGTCTATAGTTATTGACTGGAATTTATACCATTTCCCTTCTTTCTTTGTGTTTTTGGCAAACAAAAGGCACCCATTTTTTCTGAAAAGAAAGGATTTAAGAAAAAATAAGAAGGGAAAGTCAGAAGTTAGGCTATTTTACCTTGTAGTCTTCTGAATCAACCACTTTCTCTTCGCCGCCGACCTCAGGTCCCTGACCTTCAGGTCCGCTTGGTGGAGGTTGTGGGCCAGCTCCTGGTGGAGCTTGACCTGGCTGCTGCTTTGCGTATTCTTGCGCTGCCTGCTGGTAAACCTTTGTCCCGACTTCCTGGAGCACCTTCTGAAGCTCATCCGATTTCGTTTTTACCTGCGCCATATCGTTGCTTGCCAACGCGTTCTTAAGTTCAGTGACGGCCGCGTCAATTTTGCCCACTTCTTCAGGACTGATTTTTCCTGCCAAATCGGTCTTGGTGCGCTCTGCAGTGTAAACTAAGCTGTCAGCGGTGTTGCGCAGTTCTGCTTCTTCTCTTTTCTTCTTGTCTTGCTCGGCGTATTGATCGGCATCTTTGATTAACCGCTCTTTTTCTTCTTTAGACAGTTTAGTTGCTGCGGTGATGGTTATTTTTGATTGTTTTCCTGTGCCTAAGTCTTTTGCGTTCACGTTCAATATTCCGTTGGCGTCTATGTCAAAAGTGACTTCTATCTGTGGAACGCCTCTGGGTGCCGGCGGTAAATCTACGAGGTTAAACATTCCAAGTGAGACGTTGTCTCCTGCCATTGCACGTTCGCCCTGAAGGACATGGATGGTGACTGCTGTTTGGAAGTCTGCTGCTGTGGTGAATATTTGACTACGTTTAGTTGGGATGGTCGTGTTCTTTTCCATCACTTTAGTGGCTACACCTCCCATGGTTTCGACACCGAGGCTCAATGGTGTAACGTCCAGCAGTAGCAGGTCTGTGACCTCGCCTGTAACTACTGCTGCTTGGATGGCTGCTCCGATGGCAACGCTCTCCATGGGGTCAATCCCTCGTTCGGGTGCTTTGCCGAGGATTTGCTCAACGAACCTCTGCACAAGGGGCATTCGGGTCATTCCGCCGATGAGGATGATTTTATCGATTTGCTGCGGGTTTAATTTTGCGTCTTCAAGGGCTTTGAGAAGGGTTGGCTGGGTTCTTTGCACAATTGGCTGTGCTAAAGATTCAAGTTTGGTGCGGGTTAACGCTAGGTGCAGGTGTTTTGGTCCCGAAGCATCAGCGGTTAAGAACGGCAGGTCAATGTCCGTGCTCATAAGCGTTGAAAGCTCAATTTTGGCTTTTTCTGCCGCATCCTTAAGCCTTGGCATGGCCATTCTGTCATTGGATATGTCTATGCCTGTCTGGCGTTTGAACTCGCCTAAGATGTAATCCATGACTGCTTTGTCAACGTCTGTCCCGCCTAGCTGTGTGTCTCCGCTTGTGCTGAGCACTTGGAAGACTCCTTTGCCGAAATCCATAACGGTTACATCGTGGGTGCCGCCGCCGAAGCTGAAGACAAGGATCTTCATTTCCTGCTGAACTTTGTCTATTCCGTATGCGAGGCATGCTGCGGTGGGTTCGTTTATTATTCGCATTACTTGGAAACCTGCAATTTCGCCTGCGTCTTTGGTGGCTTGGCGTTGGTTGTCGTTGAAGTGGGCTGGAACAGTAATGACTGCTTTGCGCATGGTGCCGCCAAGATAGGTTTCTGCGTCCTTCTTTATTTTCTGCAGGATGAACGCTGAGATTTGCTGCGGACTATATTCTTTTCCGTAAACGTTGACTTTGTAGTCTGTGCCCATTTTGCGTTTTATTTCAAAAATTGTTCCTTCAGGGTTGGTGGCTGCTTGTCGTTTCGCTGGTTCGCCTACCAGAAGCTGCCCGTCTTTTGTGAAGGCTACGACTGAAGGAAACATTTTTCCCGCCATTGTTGGGCCTTCCGCACTCGGAATAACACTGGCGTGCCCACCTTCGTAGATAGCGGCTGCTGAATTGGTTGTTCCCAAGTCGATTCCTAATACTTTTTCATTTGTTTTTTGGTTACTCATTTATTTTTTTCCTCCATATTTTATTACTTTGATTTTTTAACAGCGACTTTGACGATCGTTGGTCTGATCACTCTGCCCCTCATGATGTAGCCTTTCCTGATTTGCTCAAGCACAATACCGTCCTCTGCATCGTCGCTTTCTACAGTGGCAACGGCGTTGTGTTTTGAGGGGTCAAAGACTTTGCCTTCAGGGTTCGCAATTTCCGTGACTCCTTCTTGCTCAAATACTTTTCTGAGCTTTTTGAGGGTCATTTCTACCCCATCAAGCAGGTTTTCGGTCGATTGAGGGGAGATTTCCCCGTTTTTCACGGCAAGCTCCAACTCGTCAACCACTTCTAAGAGTTGCATGACTATGCGTTCGTTGCAGCAGCTCCTTGTTTGCTCGACTTCGCGGTCAAATCTTTTTTTCATGTTTTCGAAGTCCGCTTGCAAGTACGTTAGCCTAGTTAGGTAATCTTCGGATCGCTTTTTTTCGCAATCAAGTTTTTCCTCAAAGTTCGGCGGCTGAGGTTCCTTGTCGTCAACCATTTTTGGGCAATCTCCACTGGTTTACTCTACGCGATGTATTTTTCCTTTTTTGTATCTTTGGACCTTGGTTGCATGGAAGGCAATTCAGGGGTTTGTTCTTTCTGCGTTTGGCCACATGTCTCCAAGCTAGATTGTTCAACTAGTTTTCTAAATATGATTTCGGCGACTTGGTCCCCGACTGATTCTTCTTTGAGTTCAGCATCAAAGAAGTGTTTTTTGAAGGAATCTGTTATCTCGTTCTTGTTGATGACAACGTTTGGGTTTTCGCTGTCGCCCCATGCTGAAGACATGACTTTGTAGCCCAGTTCTAGGAATATGTTAACCATGGTTGTGTAGTCTATGTCAAAGGGGGATTCTCCGGTGAGGAATCGTCCCTTTGTAAGTAGGATTTTCTTGTCGTTTTCAGGGGTTACCGTTAAACTTCTACGCATTTACATCACCAGCGTATCCATGCAGTTGCACCGCTTCACCTAAAGCACGCCTGTGCACACGTTCTTATATACGTTTTGCAAGAAGAATAAGATTGCACATTGCAAGTGGAATCAAAACCATTTGTTGCCCAATTTGGTTCAACCAACAGCGGAAAAGGGTTAAACCTTCAAACTTGATTAAGAAAATCTCTTAGCTAAGAATAATCAAGAGAGCGGTGAGATGCCATCAACTTTTTATGCGATTCAATATTGAAATTAGTGCTGTTTAAGGAAGAAAGAAAAGAAGCTAACTTTAGGGCAAGCGTAAAAATTCGGGAAGAGAGAGGGGGAGAATCAATCCGCCTGCCTTTGAGTTAACTTCTGTTACTTACCCATAGTGCATCTTGCATCATAAATAATGATGTGACTGTGCCTGCACTACAACAAAGTGTAAAAAAGACTTGGTTTTAGTCTCCGAGTTGTTTTTTGACGATTTCCTCAGCCGTTTTTACCGCTTCTGCCATTCTGGCAGGTCTTGTTCCTCCGCCTTGAGCGAAGTTTGGTCTTCCGCCGCCTCCACCGCCGAAAACCGGCGCCGCCTCTTTAACAACGTTCCCTGCGTTGATGCCTTTTTTGACCGCCTCGTCTCCCGCCATAATCATTAGTCGACAGGTTTTCCCGTCTGAACCGTAGAATAACGTGACGGCTGCAGGATTACGTTTTAGGATTTCCGTCGCGGTTTGCACCATACGGTTAACGTCGATGACGTCGCCGAAATCCCGTTTAACTATTGCAACCCCTTTAACCTCTAAGGTTGCTTCGGCCGCTTGAGTTTGACCAACTGCGCTTTCTTTCGCTGCTAGTTCTTTGATTAGCTTACGTTTCTCAAGGTTGGTTTCCTTGAGTTCTTTGACGAGTTTTTCAGCCGTCTTATCGAGCTTTTCAACGGGAGCATTTAGGACCTCTGATGTCTTCCACAGCATGGCTTCTTGTTTCTGCGCGGCCTTGACTGCTTCTAACCCGACTGCGTAGCCTAAACGTTCAACCCCGTCCTGCACGCGTTCAGTGTAAACGATTTTCACGTACCCAACTTCCAATGTGCTTCGCAGGTGTGTTCCAGCGCAGGCCTCAACATCCCAATCGCCCGTTTCGACAACTCGGATGTCTTTGCCTGGAACCGCACCGCCCTGGTAGAGCCTAAAGCCGTAAAGTGATTCTGCCTCGTTGCGGGGATACCATTTTATGGTAACTTTCATGTCGGCGGCGATAGCCTGGTTTGCAAGCTGCTCTATTTTGTGGATTTCCTCCTGGGTTAGTCTTCGGTAATGTGTGATGTCAAGGCGTGAAGTTTCCAAGCCTTTCTGGGTTCCCGACTGCCAAACGTGTTCGCCAAGAACCCGCCTTGCCGCGCCGTTTATGAGATGCGTAACCGTGTGTGCCTTCATCAATGAATAACGTCTCTCCCAGTTGAGAACGCCGTGAACGAGGCTGCCTTCCTTGAACGCCGGCGCAGAGCTGAGTTTGTGAACAATGACTTTCCCGACCTTCTGCGTATCTACCACCTCATATTTTGTGTTGCCCTCCGTTAACCTTCCGTGGTCTGCGGGTTGGCCTCCGCCTTCGGGGTAGAAACATGTTTGGTCCAACACAACGTAAACGCTGTTGATTATTTTGAGGACTTTAGCGTCGAATTCCCGCAGGTAAGTATCTGCATAGTAAAGGGTCTCGGTCGCGGGTAGTTGATCAGCGATTTTCTGCAGCATTTTTTCAGCCTGAGCCTCTTCCTCCTCAGCGGGCTTAGATGCCGACATGTGACGATTGGCAATCAACGCGTAGAAATTTTCGGGAACCTCAACCTGTACACCTTCCTTTTCAGCGGCTTGCTTCACGATTTCAGGAGGAAGTCCATGTGAATCATAAAGTTCCGAAAGAGTGCTCTCCGGGATTTTGGTTATGCCTTTCGCCTTAAGGTCGGCGGCTATACGTTTAACCATACCTTCGCCGCGAACAAGCGTATCCTGAAACTTTTCTTCTTCCACCTTGAGCATTTCAACGATTTCTTTTTGCATTTCTTTGATGTTCGGGAAATCTTTTCCCCAATAATCAACTTGCATGTCCACAATGTCATAGAGCTTAGCTGGATCCATGTTCAATGTTCGCATTAAACGGTAAACTCTGCGGAACAGGAGCCTAGCGAGATAGCCTTCTTGGATGTTGGATGGGACGACTCCTTCGCTCAACATGAAGCTGAGGGTTCTTGTGTGGTCCGTGACTGCCCAAGCGTTTTCGATGGGCACAAGATCCGTTTCCAAAGTCTTTAGATCGATACCTGAGAGTTCAGCGACACGTCTTCGCGTCACCATCCTGTTTGCTGTTTTATCAACGCTGACTAAACCCGAATACTTCGCTACCCGAGCCAAAAAGTCGTTGTCAACATTGGTTAAGCCTGCCATTGCGTAGACTTTGTCGATCATTTCTCCATAGATCGCTTGAAACGCGCTTGGGACTCCCTGACTAATCCACGCGAAACGGTCAATCCCATATCCCGTGTCAACTGTGCGGATAGGCAACTCTACGAAGTCATTACCAACAACTTTGTACTGCATGAAAACCAATGTGCCAACTTCTAAACCGCGGACGATGCATTCTACGTCGGGCCCAGCATTGCCTCCGCCGATCCACACACCCTCTTTGTAGATTACTTCTTCAGATTTTATTCCAAGCGCTTCGGTCGCGAAGCGATGATGGAACCGTACGGTGTCGTCTTTCCAGTAGACCTCTTTGTTTGGGTAGTTGAAAGCGTGTGCTCCACCCATCTCGAAGAGGGTCATGTGCCTTCCAAAAGTTGGTCCGGTGTTGGAAATGTCAGTTAGCCTTATGGATGGTTGGGAAATAACGAGGGGGTTAGCTGGAGGAGGCGCGATGCCTTCTGTCACGTAGGGTTGAAAGTCAATTATGCTCGCGTGAGTAAGGTAAATGTCTTTGCGCCATCGGGCGACAACAGGGTAAGGCTTAATGCGTGTGTGCCC
>JBEKPM010000098.1:0-9475 GCA_049520735.1 Bathyarchaeia archaeon
TTTAATTCTTTCAAGTTCAGAGTCAAATTTGCATGATTTCGTAATTGCGTAAAAAAGAACTGGAGACTACGCCTTTCTTGCGTAGGATAGAGCTTCTTCGATGTTTTGGAAGCCGTATTTGACTTCGCTAAACTCTTTTATCAGAAGTTGCACATCATGCTTGACCTGTGCGGGTGTTCGTTTTCCCTTTATGACGTCCAGCATGAGGTCGCATAGGTGTTTGATGTCGCTTTCTTTGAAGCCTCTTCGGGTGACGTCTTGAAAGCCGATTCGTAGTCCTGAAGGGTTTTCTTTGCTGCTTTGGTCGTCGTAAGGCAAGAGGTTCTTGTTGAGGATGATGTTTGCGTCTTCGAGGTCTTGAGCAATCTTGTTACCGCCACCGAAACTGCGGATGTCAACGGCAATTTGGTGGCTCTTAGTAAAGCCCTTCTTTTCAGCGAGGACTTTGACGCCGTTTTCAAACAAGTATTGCCCGGCGGCCTGAGCATTCTTCACTATTTGCTTCGCAAAGTCTACGCCGAAAAGTTTCATCTCTAAAGATGCCACGCCGAGAGATGGCAACCTGCCCAGATGCGTGTTTGAAGCGGTAAGCGGGAAAATGGCGAACTGGATTTTTTTGACTGCTTTTTCCAGAGCTGGGCTGTTCTGGTTTCCCATTATGACTCCGCCCTGTGGACCTGGGAAAGTTTTATGGGTTGAGGAAGTGATGAAATCTGCGCCTTCCCGAAGCGGGTCTTGGAATTGGCCTCCAGCTACCAAGCCTAGAACGTGTGATGCGTCATAGGCTACGTATGCACCGACTTCATCGCAGGCGGCTTTTAATTCTTTAACTGGGTGCGGAAAGAGAAAGAGGCTGCCGCCGAATGTAACTATTCCTGGTTTGGCAGCGCGTATTACGTAGGCTGATTTTTCTGCGTCGATGTTGAATTCTTCTGTATCGTAAACGTGATTGATGTTGTCTAAGCCTAGTATGTTGCCTGCTAAACCCGTGTAGTCGTGTGAAATGTGGGCTCCGCAGCTTAGAGGAGTGACAACCATCTTATTGTTTTTTGAAGCTAACGATAAGCCTTTGAAGGTGGCTAGGTTCGCGTGGGTGCCCGAAACCAGGCGTACGTCTGCCCAGTCAGCTTTGAAGAGGCTTTTCATGAGGTCTGTTGTGTAATCTTCAATCTGAGACATGTGCTTCTGTCCCTGATAGTAGCGTTTTTTGACGTGACCTTCTCGGTCGTTGTCTCCTTCGGCGTACCTTTGTGCCAAATCATGTGAGAAACATAGCATCTCGTTGACGGCGGGAGACTTCAACCCCTCGCTGGCAATCATGTTGATGCATTCTTTTTCACGGTACTGCTCGTGTTTGCGGCTTGCCTCGATGAGGTTTTCGAATAAGCTTGAGAAGTTGTCCAACTCTGTTCTTCCCCACACTTGAATTAATCAACCGAATTGCACTTTGCAGTATTTAGCCGTTACCTAGCGAAAAACATGTCGCGGATTAGCCTCAACTCCGCTGGGCAACTTCAGGTTTTATGTTGAATTCGCCGAGTAAGTGCTCTTTGGGTAAAAAGTTAAGTAATGCTTTGCGTTTGGGTGGTAGAAGTTCAAGAATTGGAACATAGGAGCAAACTGCAAGATGAATAGACGCTTAGCCATATGTCTGTCCATAACGCTGATCGTTGTCATCGTCGTGTCCACGTATGCTGCAATTGAGAGTTCGTGGTTCGCTGCGCCTGTGGCGGCGAAGAAGCCGTTCTACGTAGGCGTAACCTACTGCGGCAACAACGTCACCGAAGCCGAGCAGTTGATTGACAGAGTCAAAGGCTACACCAACCTACTGGTGGTGCAGTCGGGCCCTTTGATGGATAACTTCACCAGAATGGAACAGATATGCGACTACGCCGTCTACTCAGGCTTAAACATCATCGTGTACTACTCCCGCAACGGCGACGCAAACAACACCTGCAGCCAATTCGCCAACGTCGCGCCTTCCCGCTACGGCAGCCACTTCCTCGGGCTATACTTCAACGATGAGCCAGGAGGAAAACTGCTTGACCACTACTCCAACATGCTTCTGAAGGTAAACACGGATGATTCAATAAGTGTAGATTCCAACGGCCAATACGATTCTTTTTGGAATACGACAACCTCAATATCAAAAGCCATCAGCTTCCTTAATTCAGGAGAAATCGACATTTGGGCCTCGTATATAAACTTCCAAAATCCCACTGATGACGTAAACAACGAGACGGTGTACTGCACTAATGGGACAATTTACTTTTCATCAACCCCAACGTCCACTGAAAGCAAACTTGAGCCGTTGTATTTGTGGTATCTGCCCAACGGCACCGTCCTGGACAAGCTAGACAAGAACGGCGTTGCAGTAACTGTCTACGGAAGTATCTCCGGGTTTGAGCCTTACAGGCAAGTTTGGGATTCAAGACCCATAAAGACTTACTCCGACCTCGCAAACGATTACGTTTACACGCAGCGGCACTACTTGGGCACAGACGCAATTGGCAACAGTTCAAACGTGAACCTTTTCACTTCAGACTACGCCCTGTACTGGTTTGACTACAAAGCAGGCTACAACACCTTGTTTGCAGAGTTGTTCGGAACCAAAACTGACTCGCAGACTCTGGCTTTGATTAAAGGCGCTGCTGACATGCAGGGAAAAAGCTGGGGCGCGATGATTGAATGGGCAAACAGAACGACGATTACCCTGCAAACTGGCACCCAAATCTACAATGAAATGCGGCAAGCTTACAGGGACGGCGCTGAATACGCTGTGGTCTTCAATTATCAGGGTGAACAGCAAGTGCAAAATAACAACAGCACCACCACTTCCAGCAGCAGTGGTCTTCTGCAGGCCACTCAGTTTGCCGCCATGGAGAAGTTCTGGAGCAACGTTGTGGAGAACCCAAAAGAAACCAACAACGTCAAAGCCAAAGACGCTTTGGTTTTGCCAGCAAGCTTCGGCGGAGGCATGCGAAATAAAGACGACGGCACATGGGGGTATTGGAATCCTGACAACACCACCCAGCAAGTGTGGAACACGCTGCAGAGTTCTCTTGCCAAATACGGTTCGAAACTAGACATAGTCTACGATGACTCAGCGTACCCGACGGCTGGGCGGTACCAGCACGTCGTCTACTGGAACCAAACCACATGAGCCAACGATTAAAGCAAGTACATGATTATGTAAAAGACTTCTCCTGAAAGGAACGCAAACCACCAGATGTAGAAAAGAGGCGAAGTCAGTAAACGGTGATAGCGGTTTTGTTTTTTTGTGCGAAGCGCCCAAAAACCCGTGATTAGTACCAGAATTTCCATTAGAAGAGGAGTCATTTGCAAAGTTTCTCCGTTCACCGCTCCGCCAAAAGTTCTGTAAACCATGTAGCCGATTGAAACCGAAAGATCCCAAACAATAGCTGCAAATCCGGAAATCGGGTGGTAACGCTTCTTGCTTCTTCCAGTTAAGAATGCGTGGACAAACAGAAAAGCCACGGGAATCAAAGCGATTGCGACAAATGTGCTTGCAAACGGAGCAGTTGTCATGATGTATCACTAATGGTTCAATGGGGTATGAAGGGCTTGCTAATTAAGAGTACGGTTTCTTGTTTCTGTTTGGCTTGGGGGCTGGGTTATTTTTGCGATGATCACTCCGCCTGATAGGATGCTGTTGTTGAGGAAGGTTATTTCTTTTCCAGAATCTAATAGGATGGTAGTGTTGAAGGCGGTGATTTCTTTGACTGCGCCTTGTTCATTCATGAATGAAGTTACTACTCGATCGCCTACCTTGTAGTGTAGCCTGCTTTCTTTCAGCGTTTCATTTTTACGGACTGCTGTTATGATTACTCCCCCAGATGCGATGGCGCTGTTTGGAATCGTGATTTGACCTACATCTGTTTGAATTCTCATGACAAGAGCGGTCATTTCAATGACCTTCCCGGGAATGTTGTTGACCATCACGCTATCTCCAACCTTAAACTTGTAATTGGTGAAAACCAGAAAACCTGACAGGATGCTGCCGACGAACGTGGAAATGACTAAGCCTGCCGTGATTGAAATTATTCCCGCACCTGTTAATAGGTCAGTTGAGCGAACACCGACGGTTTCTAGAATTCCAAAAGTGGCGAATAGAAGGGCGATCAGAATCATAACGTAGTAAATTATCGTAGACGCTTGGGAGCCCACTCGCTGAGTCATAAAACCCCTAAAACGCAGTATGATTCCTACTGCAGCCAACGAAAAACCAATAATGATGATTATTCTCACTGCCTCGCCTAGAATCTGAGAAAAACTGATGGGCTGAGGTTCAATGAATTGGTTGAAAAGGTAGAGGACAGCAACCGTCAAAGTTAAAGTTACGATTAAGTAAACAAAGAGTCGTTGCAATGATGGTATAACCTTAGCCATCTTGAACCTTCATAGCCATAGTTTGCGAGCATGTTTCTATAGTTTTCCTAACGACTTTGTTTACTCGCTCTTCACATTTTGTTTTACAAAACTTATCGATGTTCGAAAATGATATATGCGTTCTGAAAGAGTAGTTTATTTATGTCTGCGCCCAACTGCCCATGCCCGAAGAAAGATTGCTCCCGCCACGCCAACTGTCAAGAATGCGTGGACTGTCATAAGGCGAAGAATGAGTTGCCGTTTTGCGCCAGGTAAATCGCGGATGACTGACGAATCAGACATAGACGCTCGAAGGAAACGGATGAAAATACAGGCAAAGTTCTGGAACCAAGTTGGCGCTTCGGAACATGTTAACTTGCCCAAGCTGAAAGACGCTATCAAAAAAGAATTTGACTCCGCTGACAAGAGGTTTGTTGAGGCGCAGGTTCGGCTGATGCAGTCTGAAGGGCGTGTAAGGGTGCAGGAGAAAGCGAAGGTTTGGATCAAGCAGCCTGACGAGGGTTGACGGATTTTTCCCAGCAACAGTTCTGCGTTATGAGTTATTCTTTTTCCAGCCAGTTTCTTGAGTGCATTACTGTTTGTCCAGCAACTTTCAAAGACAAGGCGTCCTCATACGGACATGCTTCAACGCATCTTGCACACAGGATGCATCGGGATTCCGTTACGTCGCCTCCCTTCTTTTCATACACATCCGTCGCTTGAGTGGGGCAAACCCGTTTGCATACGCCGCATTTCGTGCATTTCTGTTCATTCTTCTCCAATTTGGTAATCGCTATTTGCTTGAAAGGTGTAAAACTGCTAAACGCAGCGGTTATGGCTCCCAACGGGCAGATCCTGCAAAAGAAGCGCCTGTAAGCCAACGCCAAAGCTGTGATTGCGATTAGAATGATGATGTTTATGGATGAAATATAGCCGCCTCGAATCGCCAGTGGCCCATAAATGATCTGGGACACGTAAGAGTACTTCATAGAACCTATGGCACACTCAGCCAACACGCAAAGCGGACGCATAGGACAAACCAAACAGAAAGGTTCATTGAGGAACCCGACGTTGCCTGCCTCGGTTCCTTCAGGTCCACCCGGAGTTGTGCCCGGAATTAGTTGGTGACCGAAAATCTCGTACGAAGCGAAAATAACGCTGAGAATTAGGAAAATCGCAATTATTACCCACCTTGATTGACTGAGCGCCTTGTTAGTCTTCTGTGAAAAGCTCAGGTGCTTCAATCGAGTTGCTTTTCGCACCCGCGTCAACAAGTCCTGATAGAGGCCAAACGGGCATAACCAACCGCAGAAAAACCTGCCCAGAAGGATGGCCGCCACAGCAACCAAACCTATGACGATGCCTATTTTCTCAAGACCTGACGTTGAGTAAACGACGTCGTAGCCCCTTGCGTAATTCCAAAATGGAAAAATATAGGCTTGAATCTGCCAGATTGGACAGGTCACGGTCCTTCCATTGGGATAATAGCAAGCCAAAACTGGAAGAGAGATGCCGTCTGGGAACTGATTGCCTAGCAGGTTGCCTCCAAGCAGAAGGCTGCGTGGAGCCATCCCCAAAGGCGCGTACAGCGGAACATCGAATGGACCTAAAATCAACCCCATGAAAAACGCAAAGACAGCAGCGACTTGGACAAAAAGCCTAAGCGAGCTAATGTTCTTGGTTTTGTCTTTGGTCAACTTGTAGATAAGGAGGATTCCGACTGCAACTATGGTGACGTATATGGGCAGCACTATGTAACTGGGGGTTTGCCACGTCACAAGCAAATCCTCCGCGACCTTTCAGACTTCGAAACCGCCAAGTGCCGCCTAAGCATTTCGGCTCAACTCTTTCTCTTCCCGCCTTTTAACCTCAACCTTCACAACTACTGCCACAACAATTGTTACTGCAACAGCCACTGTTACCGCAATCGCAACTGAATGTGCTTCATAGAAAGGCAGGTTGGAAACTCCTAGCTGACTCATGAAGCCAAAATAAATGATGGTTATGTTCCCAGTTAAGCCAGTCACGGTTACAGTTCCGTTGTGCGAGACACTCCAATTGTTGCTTACGAAGGTGCCGTTAGTCAAAATAACCCAGTCGACGCTGCTTCCCCCGTAGGTACCTACATCCATGTTTATCATCTGCTCTCCTTTGCCTTCAGCTATGTAGTCGAGGCGTTCATTTGGGAAATAAACGGTTGTAACGTAATGCCAGTAAACGGTAACGTTCGAGTTCCTGGCTGAAATCGTGAAGTTTTCTAAAGGATCCGAGCCGTTAAGACGCAGGTTTGTAAAAACCCAGTTGTTGCCTTCAAACTCTGCTGAAGAGTAGTTTCCATTTACCCCAAAGGTAACGATGCCGTTGTAGGCGGGAACGCCGAATTTGGCGTCAGGCCCAAAAGCCTTGCTGCTTTGAGCCAAAGCGTTCGGACAAAACAATGGGAAAAGGAGCGCGAAAACGATTATGGCGAGTCCAAAACCAACGCGTTTTCTAGTAATGCCGCTTAGCCCTCCCACATTTTCCATATAATAATTTCTTTCAGCTATAAGGCTTTTCAGACTCCATAATCTTCCATTAAAGTTCTCCAGCGGACAGATTTTAGTAATAGATGTTTATTTGTTTCCTTCTTCGTTGCAGACGCGCGGCTTACTGCGGGTCAAAAATTGGAAAACGGGAATGGAATTTGAAATGAACCGTAAAGGAGTCAGTTACGATGTTGGGCGTGTGATGGGGTTCAACTGGCATCCCACCTTTGACTCGAGTCCGTCGAGAGCTTGCGATTATCCGAAATGATTTGCACTGCAACGCAGTGAGGATTTGCGGGCTTAATATTGATCGATTAATAATGGCTTCTGAAGCTGCTTTGGAGCAAGGTTTGGAGGTTTGGCTTTCACCTGAAATGTGGGATAAAATGCCAGAGAAGACGCTCAAATACATTACAAAAGCTGCAGTCGAAGCAGAGAAGTTGAATCAGACTTATCCAGAGCGGTTAGTGTTCAGCGTTGGTTCTGAGTTAACTCTTTTTATGCGGGGAATCGTCGAAGGAAGAGACTTTGCTGCTCGAATAAAGAATCCCAATTTGATCTCTCACTTGAAAGCTGGAGACCACAATAATCCCCTCAACCAATTCCTCTCTAAAACGGACGATTCTGTAAGAAAAGAGTTTCATGGAAAATTAACGTACGCCTCTCTTGTCTGGGAAGCGGTAGATTGGAAGCTCTTCGATTTTGTTGGTGTAGATCATTATAGTATCAACCGAATTGAAGACAAATATGTCGAAATGCTCAAGCCAGCTTTCACTCACCATAAGCCAGTCGTGGTAACAGAGTTCGGGTACGCCACGTGTCAGGGCGGTCTTGGTTCGGAGGGCTTCTTGAACTCATCAGGCCTGGGCGGGGATATCATAGATCTCAAATCACAGTTTCTACATCAAATACCCCTTTTGGGCAGATTTGTGCGGCCCCATATTAAAGGGAAACATGTCCGCGATGAGGAATGGCAGGCCCGTAAACTGGTAGAAAACCTAGAGGTTCTCGAAGAGGCAGGCGTAGATGGAGCCTTCGTGTTCCAATTTATTTCACAAATTACTCCTCACAATGAAGACCCTCGATTTGACCTTGACATGGCGAGCTCCAGCCTTGTAAAATATTATGATGACGGCAAACACGGCAAAACTTACCCGGACATGCCTTGGGAACCAAAGGAATCTTTCAGGGCTGTGGCAGACTATTACGCTAAGCATTGATTGACTCTATTCTTCGGCAAAGTTTGCCTAGTTTATTTATAATCGAGGACCTACCCTCTAAGAATAGGCATATTGAATGGCTGCGCGTGCAAAAGCCAACATTCGGCTAAAACTTCAATCTGAGAAGCAATTGACCACACTTTTCAAGGCGCTCGATCCTGAAGCCAAAGCGACTATGACAAGACGCGCCGTTGTGAAACTTGAGAAAGACGGTTTGTCTCTCGTGCTAAAAGTTGAAGCGGAGGACACTGTTGCATTGCGGGCGACTCTAAACGCTTATTTGAGATGGATGGGTACGGTGATTAATGTTATTGACGCAGTGAGCGAAGCCAAGCTTGGGTAGTTGTTATTTGTATTTGGCTTTGAAAACTAAGATTGTCAGTGCTTGAATGAATGCTAAGGAATTCGCCAGTATGATGGGCAAGTCTTTCATGTAGATACCGTAGACGAACCACAAAAAAACGCCGCCGCAGAAAAGCGCAAACATCCCTCTCGAGATGTCTTTGGTTGACTTGGTTTTCCAAACTTTCATCAACTGTGGAAGAAGTGAAACAGTTGTAAAGGCTGCAGCGATTAAGCCAAGGATCGTTATTGTGTTTATCATGCTCTTACGCCAATAGTTTGCAAATGAACAGTATTTAGGTTTCGCCTACAGTTTATACAGCCTTCTTCGTGTGATGGTTGTTGATGTAGCGGCACAATCACAAATGTTCTTAAAACAAGTTAGCTTTCTCAACCTTGAGAGCACAAACTGATTCGAAATCTTTGTTCTCGTACTGAAACGGTGAATTGGCGATTGAGTCATCGGAGTTTTCGATCTAAGAAGCTACCCGAGGCAGAGGATTCAAACTCTAAGGGAATTTCTCCCACACTCCGCGAAGAAGGACGGACTGTCAGTTGCCAAGCGCTGGAGAGAAGAGAATTCTTGAAACTGACAGCCTTAGCAGCAGGCGGAGGCTTAGCCGCATTTTTCTTATCTGACACTCTGAAGCCATTGGGTTTTGTTTCGAAAGCAACGAATCAGCTTCTTGAAGCCCCAGGACAAGCAACTCAAAGAATGGGGTTGATGGCAACCGTTGCAGATTCCGCTTTGACCGTTTTAGATCCTACAACCATTCCAAAGTTCGAAAATGAGCTGGTGGGTCCCCCGCCTGTTTTCCAGCCTAATGTCGTGACAAACCAAGGCAAAGTGATTCGACACGACTACACAGTGTCCATGGCAAGTTTTACTCAACAAATTCTTCCTCCCTCCATGAAACTGATGACCCCTGTTTGGGGTTACTCAGGTTTAGCCGCCGACGCGATAACGGGGTCATCTTTAGGTTCCATTCAAAGCACTCC
>JBEKPM010000099.1:0-10317 GCA_049520735.1 Bathyarchaeia archaeon
TGCCTTCGAAGCGGGCATGCCTGTTGTTGCAATTACACAACCACAATTCCATTTATACCGCACAAGGGATTGATTATCTTGCGAGAAATAGCCATCCAAGAGGTACACCCATGCTTGGCGGGTCGCGGTCAAACAAAGCGCGAATTGCCAAACCCTGACAAACAGGTGCTTATTCTGATTCGCGTCTTGGATTGACGGGCGCGTTCCGCCAAGCCTACATTTTGGTTACAACGACAATTCACTAACTGTTTTACTGTATATAATTTATTAAGGGTAACATGTAATGCTACCTTTCGGGAAACAAGTTGAGCTACAAAGAACACATGCATCCTAAAGTCAGCCAAGCAGAAATCGCTCTATTCAACGAATTAAGCAAAGCCGGATTAACCACGGGCATGGTAACCCAGAAACCAATCATCCTCAAATCAACCATCCCCGACTTCTGCTGGATAAACAAACGCAAAATTGTCTACCTCGACGGCGTACCTGTTCATTCAAGCGACAAGCAGCAACAGCGTGACAGCGAAATCGACGAGTTGCTGGAAGCCCAAGGCTGGGAAGTTCTCCGCATTCCCTATCAGCCCCCTATAACTGCGAAGGGGTTGGCTGAGATGATGACGGCTATAAAGCGTTTCCTGAACTTCGATGAAGAAGAATAAGATTACGGCACGATTTTTCTGCGCAAGTAAAATCTGCTTGGTTGCTTTTTGATCAATTTAGTGCGACTAACGTGTTATTTGCTCAACTGTGGTGGAACCCATAAAAACATATTTATTTCTTAAAGAACAACCTTCTGCGAATGCTCCGGTAGTATAGTCCGGTCAAACCTTACTAAGGCTTCTTGCTAAGGGACTAAGTATAGCGGCCTCTCGAGTCGCGGACCCGGGTCCAAATCCCGGCCGGAGCACCATAACTTTTTGGATTTGAATTGTCCCGATCTTGAAGACCAACAAAAAATAACTAAATCTGGTTATCCGGTCAGTCATGCGATTGCTTACGATTGTACCTTATTAGTGACTAGTGATGAGCACTGCTCTTCCACAGTACGGTTTAGTGTAAGTTCTGCCATGCTTCGGCTGTAATCCATTATGCGTCTTGAACTGTCAAAAATCAAGCGGAGAGCGGAAGCGACGTTGGGGTCCAGTTTCTTGCTTGACATCAGCGCGACCAGTTGGTTTTCAAGCGGGGCGAAGGAGTCACATTTTAGGATAAGTTTTTCGGCGTCTTTGTATTCCCTCTTAAAAAGCGCCTTAATCGCGTCATCATACGACTGCTGAGCAAGAGAGCTGAAATCTATCAGTTGGTTATACACTTCCTCGTCCACTGGATCCTTTAAGAAGAGGGTTTCATCGTCGATTAGTTTTTGAAGCGAACCGAGATTGTTTATGATGTTTAGTGCGTTTTGGGCGATGCTTTCAACGTCATTGACAGCTATGCGATAAAGAAGGAATTCTTTGGGTGTTCTAAACCCGAGCTCCCGATACAGGTTTCGCTCTATGCCATATTTGAGTTGGCGAACAACATACAAACCTAATCGGTTCACGTCGTTGTGGGCGTCGATCACAGCGTCAAACAAAGCAGTGTTTCGGTCTTTGAAGGCGGCGATGGCATCTCTGTTTGCGGATAACGCCACGATCGCCATTCTTCTAACGGCTTTCTCTATGGGAAATTCGGAATGTTTGATTAAAATTTGCATTGTGATTTCGTCTGATGTTTCATCGATTATTTCTGAACCTAGAAAACTGTCTCTGGCTAAGGTTTTTATTTCGTTCTTGTATTTGGCTGCGTCTTGCGGTTTTTTGATGTGGACTCTGATTATGTCGGCGCCTATCGCGTATAGCGCTTTTATCATTCTTAGGGTGGACTGTATGGTTTCCTTGGGGTCGATGCTTATGTAGTATTCTTTGGGTTTAGCTGCGTTGCCTCGACCTTCTTTTTCCTGGATTTTTCTCGGTACCAGCATTAAGGTTGAGTCTGGTTCTATATTGAACGCTATTTCGCTGCCTCGTTTTAGTTCGAGGTCTTGTACCCACTCTTTGGGCAGGGATATTATGTAGGAACCTCTGCCTGTGCATTGGACGCGCCTGTAACCTAAGTCTTTTTCAGCCAAAATCCATCGCCTGATATATGTTTCATTTAGATAACATAGTTCGTGAACTATCATATAAATGATTACCAACAAAGTTATATAGAATACATGCCATTTTAGAGGGCTAACTCTTAACAGAAAAGTGGTAAAAATGGCAGTAAACACCTGCAAAACAATCATGGAACGTGGTAAACAGTCAATCACAACCGAAGGCGTTTTATGCACAAGCGATGTGGAACTGTACATTTCCGTGCTCACTTGTCCACGCTAAAAATGAAAAAACCGAGGTTAAGGTTATGGTTAAAAGAATAATTGCAAAACAAGAAAACTGCATGGGCTGCGGACTATGCGAAGTCTACTGCACGGTCCAACATTCAAAATCAAAAGACATAATCAAAGCCTACAATAGCGAACGCCCTAAGCCAGTAAGCAGAGTAAGAGTAGAACGAAACAAGCCGGTATCATTCGCCATACAGTGTCGCCACTGCGAAGACGCACCCTGCGTGACCGCTTGCCTATCAGGCGCTATGCGCAAAGACCAGAAGACAGGCCAAGTCACACATGACCCCCAAAAATGTATGGGCTGCTGGACTTGCGTAATGGTTTGTCCCTACGGCGCCATAATAATGGATAAGGAAGGCCACGTAGTAGCGAAATGCGATTTATGCCAAGGCTTCGACACACCCGCTTGCGTAGAGAACTGTCCTAACGAAGCGTTGGTTTTCAAAGAGGTGAAACCCTAATGCCGAAGTACGTGATTGTAGGCGCTTCCGCAGCCGGTATAGGCGCAGTTGAAGCCATAAGAGAAACAGACCCAGTTGGAACCCTAACCGTAATCACCGACGAGGCGTGTTCCCATTACAGCCGTCCAATGATAAGTGACTTTGTCAGCGGCAAAGCAGACTTCAAAAAAGTTGACTGCCGAAACGAGGATTTCTGGAAAGAAAACAACGTGGAAGCACTCTTGGGCAGAAAAGTCACAGCAATAAATTTTGACGAAAAAGCCGTCCAGCTTGAAACCGGAGAAAAAATCCCCTACGAAAAACTGCTTATCGCCACTGGCGGAAAACCATTCGTTCCTAAGATGGAAGGCTCAGACAAAGACGGAGTCTTCACATTCACAACGCTCAAAGATGCACAGGTACTTGCGGCCAAAATCGCAAGCATAAACGCCAAATCAGCAGTCGTAATCGGTGCGGGGCTCATCGGCATAAGCGTAACCGAAGCCCTCGTGAAACGTGGCTTAAAAGTCACCATGGTTGAATTGCAAGACAAGATTCTCAGCTTACTACTGGATCCAAAAGGCTCAGATATCGTGGAAGCCGTTGTCCGAAAAGCTGGCGTCAACATCATCACCGGCCAGTCGGTCCAGAAAATCGTAGGCAACCCAGGCAACGACGGCGCCGTTGGAGGGGTAATCCTAACCAAAGGTGACCAAGTGCCCTGCGACTTAGTCGTGGTAGCAATCGGCGTCATCCCCCGAACTGAATTGGTGGCGGGAACAGCCGTGAAAACTAACAGAGGAATAGTGGTTGACAACATGATGCAGACAAGTGTGTCAGACGTTTATGCAAGCGGCGACGTAACTGAAGCCTACGACTTCGTTCTCGCCCAGAATCGTCTTTTGCCTCTTTGGCCCCTCGCGGTGCTGGAAGGTCAAGTCGCTGGTTCCAACATGGCTGGCAAAAAAAGCACATATGCAGGCGGCACTAACATGAGCAGCCTCAAGTACTTCGACATCCCCGTTGTCTCCGTCGGCTTAGCTAACCCCAAAGAAGACCCCACATTGGAAGTGCTTACCAAAATCGATCCCGAACACAACGTTTACAAAAAGTTGGTTCTCAAGAACAACGTTATCGTGGGGATGACTCTTGTAAATTCGATTGAAAGAGCAGGCATACTATTCTACTTAATCAAGAACGCTGTAAACGTAAAGAAATTCAAGCAGCAACTTCTGGAAGATGACTTCAGTTGGGCAGCGTTCCCAGTTACTCTGCAGAGAAAAATGAGCGTGGTGCAATAAAATGAACCAGCAAGACCAAAAAATAATCAATCCATTCGGCGACGACAAGGACTTTTCGGGTTGCGCCATTTTCGCTATGATGAACATCGAAGGCAACCGTTTCAGCTCAAAAAATCCCGTGCGTGCAATAAAGAACATGCATGATCGCGGCAACGGCTTAGGCGGCGGCTTCGCAGTCTACGGAATATACCCGGACTTCAAAGACTACTACGCGTTCCACATAATGTACCTAAACAAAGACGCCAAAGAACAAACCAACCGCATACTCGCCTCGAAATTTGAAATGATATACGACGAAGAAATGCAGACAAAACCAGCTGACGTTCACAATCCACCGCTGGTTTGGCGTTACTTCGTTCAGCCCAAGAAGGTCAGACCTGAAAACCAAACCGAGGAAGACTACGTGATGGAAACTGTCATGCGTATTAACACTGAAACTGGGAAGGCATTTGTCTTCTCAAGCGGCAAAAACATGGGCGTATTCAAAGGCGTAGGCTTCCCAGAAGACGTTGCAGACTTTTTCTGCCTTGAAGATTATCAGGGTTACCTCTGGACATGCCACAGCAGATTCCCCACAAACACCCCCGGCTGGTGGGGAGGCGCACACCCATTCAACATCCTAGACTGGACAGTAATCCACAACGGCGAACTCTCATCCTATGGCATAAACCGACGTTACCTGGAAATGTACGGTTACAAATGCACCATGCAAACAGACACAGAAGTGCTGGCTTATGCGGTAGACTTGCTTATGCGACGACAAAACCTTTCGATCGACCTTGTGGCGCAAATCCTTGCTGCACCACTATGGAGCGAAATCGACCAGATGGAACCCAAAGAAGCGCAACTGCTAAGAACGTTACGTCAAACCTACGGCAGCCTGCTGATGAATGGACCCTTCAGCATAGTTGTCGCTCACCAGGGCGAGATGATAGGGTTAACAGATAGAATCAAGCTTCGACCGCTAGTTGCCGGCACAAACGGCGACTTAACCTATCTGTCGTCTGAGGAATCTGCCATGCGATTGGTTTCGCCTCAGCTCGATAAGTTCTGCGCGCCGAGAGGCGGGGAACCAGTTGTGTATAGGTTAAAAAACAGCAACGCCAAAAATGTTGAAGTTTTGCAAGGAGGACAAACTTAATGAAAACTTACGTAATTCCCGAGTATCTTGTTGAACGGGACCAAAACCGGTGCATACGCTGCAAGGTATGCGTTAATCAATGCACCTACGACACCCACTACTACGATGAAGAAACAGACACAGTTTGCAGCAAAGAAGAAAACTGTGTCAACTGCCAACGCTGCGTAACCTTCTGCCCAACACACGCCATAACAATAAGACGAAACCCGAATGCCAACCGCGAAAACGCCAATTGGACGTTTGAAGCCATACGGGATGTGAAGAAGCAGGCTGAAAACGGCGCTGTTATCCTTACTGGCATGGGCAACGACAAACCTTACTACACCTACTGGGACCGCTTGCTTCTGAACGCGAGCCAAGTCACGAACCCGTCGATTGATCCGCTACGCGAACCAATGGAGATAAGAACGTACCTCGGCGCGAAGCCTGACAAGCTGGAGTTGGGAACAGAAAACGGCGACGTAGTCCTTAAAACCCAGCTTACTCCGCAGCTTCGCCTTGACACTCCCATAATGTTCTCAGCTATGTCATACGGCGCAATCAGCTTAAACGTGCATGAATCCTTAGCGCGGGCAGCAACTGAATGCGGCACCTACTTCAACACGGGAGAAGGTGGCTTAGACCAAACCCTCTACAAGTATGGCGAACATGCAATCGTCCAAGTCGCATCGGGACGATTCGGAGTCCATCCTAAATACCTTAATGCTGGCGCAGCCGTGGAAATCAAAATCGGACAAGGCGCAAAACCAGGCATAGGCGGACACTTGCCAGGTGAAAAAGTAACTGAACCCGTTGCTAAAACACGCATGATCCCCACAGGAACTGACGCATTATCACCTTACCCACAACACGACATCTACTCAATCGAAGACTTACGCCAACTAATCTACGCGCTTAAAGAAGCCACAAACTACACCAAACCAATTTCAGTTAAAATCGCCGCAGTCCACAACTCAGCAGCAATTGCCAGCGGCATGGTTCGCGCAGGAGCAGACATCATCGCTCTTGACGGCGTCAGAGGCGCAACAGGCGCAGCGCCCAAAGCAGGTGGATCAGCGACTCCGTGAAGAAGGCATCCGTAACAGGGCATCCGTAATTGCGGCTGGCGGCTTCAGAAGCAGCGCCGATGTCTTCAAGGCCATAGCACTTGGCGCTGACGCTGTGTACATTGCAACTGCAGCTTTGATAGCTATGGGATGCAGCGTCTGCCAACGGTGCCACACCGGCAAATGCCCGTGGGGTATCGCTACAAGTGACCCGTGGATTAGCAAACGGATCAACCCAGACATCGCGTCCAAACGACTCACGAACCTCCTTAACAGCTGGAGCGTTGAAATCAAAGACATGATGGGCGGCATGGGAATAAACGCCATCGAAAGCTTGCGAGGAAACCGACTATCATTAAGAGGCGTCGGATTAAGCCGCACTGAACTGAAGATTTTAGGCGTGAAAATGGCTGGAGAGTAAAAGCATGCTTGAACAAAAAACCAAATTAGAAATCAACGAAAAATACCTTCAATACGTTACAAAAGACGGCAAGGTGCTGAAAATCAATGCGGAACTCCTCTACTACAAGGAACTAAACGGCCTGCTTAGACAAGCAATTTGCACAGATGTTGAGAGAATAGAGATCCACAACGTCTGCGGACAACGGTACTTGGGTACTGACCTTGACACAAACATCCAAATCGACATTTACGGAACACCTGGAAACGACCTTGGCGCATTCATGAATGGACCCAAACTGGTTGTCCACGGCAACGGACAGGATGGTTCAGGCAACACGATGAACGAGGGACAAATCATCATACATGGACACGCAGGCGACGTAACTGGGAACTCGATGAGGGGAGGAAAAATCTTTGTCCGAGACTACGTCGGCTACCGAGTCGGTATACACATGAAAGAGTACCAAAGAAAAATCCCACAAATAGTCGTCGGGCATACAGCGGGCGACTTTTTTGCAGAGTACATGGCAGGCGGAGTCATGGTTATCCTCGGCTTGAATCTCAAAGAAGGCCAAAAATGCAAAGCTAAATTTGTCGGGACAGGAATGCACGGCGGAGTAATCTATGAACGCGGCGAAATACTGGAGCCAGTCGAAGGGACCAAAACGTTGGATACGGGAAAACGAGATCTCAAAACGATTGAAGCCCTCGTCAAAGAATACTGCAACCACTTTGACGCTGACCCAAACCAAATCCTGGCGCACAAATTCAAGAAGATATTGCCAATCTCAAAGAGACCTTACGAGAAACTATTCTCGCACTAAACTTTTTCAAATCATTTCAGTTTTTTTAGTAACGCTGATATTACGTTAGTTGTCGGTGACGTGAAGGTCTATTCCGATATTTTTGACAAGCCGCTCCAAATCCTCGTCGCTCATCCACTCTGTCTGCAAATAGCAGAGGATTCGCTCGTCGCTTAACCCAAGCCGCTTTGCTTCTTTTACTGTGTAGCGGTAGGCTTCCACCTCAGTGGGTCGATCCACATAGTCGTATCTGGGATTAAACAGTTCTTTCCCGTCCAGATGCTGCTTGACATGACAGAGCTCATGGACCACATCCAGGTAGATGTCGGTTTTGTCGCCGCTGTTCAGGTAGCTCTTGTTAACCATTAAATGCCCGTCGTTGTCGTCGACGCCCATGTACCCGAACCACATGAACTGAACTTTGAGGCCCTTGAGCACTTGATCGGTTGCATCGCCGAAAATGCCTCGTACAGCCTGAGATTTCTCGAATCCCTTAAAATAATCTAGAAACATCACGCTTGAAATCCCGATGCGGAGCATCTTCGTAAGCCGCAGCTTTCTCGCTACCCTGAACATGGTCCATGCGAAGTACTCTGTCCACGAAGCCATTTCCACGCCTCCCTTCCCAATATGCAGAAGCAGTATTTGAACGCTGACAAGATTGAGCCAAACGACACCGTTGCAGGAAACCAACGAATGTTGAGGATAAAATTCTTAAACTCAACCAGCAGAAAAGAAAAGCGGGAAACCAATGAAGCCAAAAGAAGCAAGGACCCGAATAGACTTGTCTAATGAGTTTTACAATTTCTTGTTCTCTCAAGTTGAGAAACTGCAACTCAAACTGCCTGAGTCATCGGCTCAATACATGTTCGATAGCCTCAACAGCTAAGCGCGTTAGGCGCCATGAAGTCGGTTAAAGTCAAGTTTTCAGATGGAAGCTCTGCGGTGCCTAAGACAAATGAAGGGTGCTTCTCCAACGTTACTTCCCGCGTGTACGTGGTTTTGCTGAAAGATAAAACAGTGTTTGCTCTGGCGCAGGTTATCTCCTGAAGCAAAACGTTTCTTCGACTGTCAGAGTAGGGGAGGTAAGTTGCGACGACGACTATTTGGTGCTTTCGGGCAAAGCTTGAAAGGTAACTAACGATTTGGCTGTAAATTCTCTGCGCTTCTTCATTTGCAACATCGTTGTCTAAGAAGAACCCGGCTATGTCGGAAATCACCACGAGTTTAGCGTCGTAATTTCTCACGGTTTCTTCAAGTTTATCGAGTATTAGGGAAGTCATCTGGTAAGCAGTGAAGGCTCTTGAAATAAAGATGCGTTCAAGCACTTCCTGTGGGTTAAGTTGGTGAAGCTGGGCTAAACGGGCAATCTTATACAGCCTAAACGTGTTTCCGCCGTCGATGAAGACGACATTGCTTCCTAAACCGCCAAGCTGCGTGGGCACCTGCGCTCGGATGCAAAGTAGAGAAGTTAGCGAAATAACTGACGGTGACCCATAAAGGACCGCGAAGTCACCTGGAGCAAACCCAGGAAAAAGATCATCTACACTCGGCATATTTAGAGAAAGCAGCGTTTGCGCCACTGTAGGCTTCGCCATCAGATTTTGCATCATTCCACTTTTGCACTCCTGTCCATGGAGGGCACTACATCTGTTAACCCTTTTTAAAGCATCGTCCAAACGACATTTGGGCACAGGGGAGGGTAGACTGAAAGTGAAAAGTTAAAAACGCGTAAACTTAGGCTTGCTGCTGTTTGCGTGCATCTTTTTGTTCCCTCAGAATTTGAGAGGCAATGGTCATCAAGAAAATCATTGAGAACACTATTGCAACAACGCTTACTTTGTACATGATGCTCATGTTAATGTATAAAACAGCGAAAACAGAAACAAGCATCAACGCCAGGATGAACGCTTCCTGAATACCGCCGAACACCTTAGAAGTACCAAAACTCATAATCCTACACCAACGTTTCCAAAACCCATGCGCAAGCGTATAATATTAATTTTCTGCCTCCACTAACCCAAAATCAACCTAAACACAGTGGGCACATGGGCTTAAAACTCATACACATATACACGGGAATTCAGAAGAAGATACTAAACATTGTCAGAGAACAGCACCTCCGATTGTTGACTTAGCCCTATTCTACTTCAGCGTAGCAACTTTCGGCAGAGAAGAGAAACTAATAAAATGGAAAAAGCAAACGGCCCAGAAAGAGTGGGCAAATTTGGATAATTCATCAAAGGAGGACCCCAACTGACAAAAACATTAATCTTTAATCTGGCATATCCTTCACCATGAGGAACATTAACTTGCCAATCCTACCCATAGATACTGGCCGCTACGGCACGCCAGAAATGCTGAAAATCTTCGAGGAAGAAACTCGGGTCCAAAAGCTGCTGGATGTAGAAGCTGCTTTGGCTTTGGCGCACGCTGAAGTAGGCAACATCCCAAAGAAAGACGCTGAAAAAATAGCTGCCATGGCTTCCACAAAATACGTTAAAGTCGAACGTGTGAAAGCTATTGAAAAAGAAATAAAGCATGACGTCGCCTCGCTGGTTCGGGCCCTATCCGAGGTTTGCGGGCCAAGCGGCGCCTACGTGCATTTGGGAGCGACAAGCTACGACATAGTTGACACGGCTAACGCGTTGCAACTCAAAGACGCAACGGCTCTTATCGAGAATAGGCTCGCGGATTTGAAGGCAACCCTGCAGAAGCAGGCTGGACAGCATAAGGGAACCATTATGATTGGCAGAACCCACGGGCAACATGCTTTGCCGATTACTTTGGGTTTCAAGTTTGCGGTTTGGGGC
>JBEKPM010000100.1:0-6276 GCA_049520735.1 Bathyarchaeia archaeon
ACGCCCAACGCCACAACGGCTACGACCACACAATGACCGCGTTGACAAACGGTTTCAACATGGCGCCCTTTTTCCCAGCGGACGGACTTAAAGGCGAAAACTACCGAACCGTCCCAACCAAAGGCATACTCGACAAAATCGAGGTGTCAGGCATGATTGCGGAAGCCGACGCCATGATTGTTGTTTCGCATGATAAGGGTCATGAACTCAGCGGTTTCGGCGGAGCCATAAAAAACCTCGGCATGGGCTGCTGCCCCGGCGTAGGCAAACTTCGGCAGCATAGAACCGTAGGCATCGAAATTGACCAATCCAAATGTGTCGGCTGCGGAAAATGCAAGCAAATTTGCGAGTTGCATCTGCCCGACATCGTCGAGGGAAAAGCCCACAACACTTCGCCACTTTGTATGCGTTGCCCAATGTGCATGCATGGCTGCCCCATGGAAGCAATAAATTTCACTCACCAAGACGATTTCCTCAGGGCGCTTGCATCAGCCGCTTACGGCGTACTATCGACTTTCAAACACGGCAAGGTATCATTCGTCAGTTTCGCTAAAGACATCACCCCATACTGCGACTGCCTACCGATGCCAGGCGAACCCGTCATGAAAGATGTCGGAATATTCGCATCTGACTCAGCAGTATCAATTGATGGGGCTTTTCTCGAAATGATAGACTACAAGATGTTCAATGAAACTTCACATGTCGACTGTATGATCCAGGTTCAGGAAGCAAAAGCTCTTGGCTTAAAAGGCGAAGTGAAGCCAAAGATAACAAAGCTAATCTAAAGCACAGTTTGCTCTGAGGCAAGCTTTTCTTTTCGCATTTTTCTTTGTCTTAACAGCAAGTAACCGACAATTACGACAACTACTGCCACCACGGACCCCACTATCAGATAACGGGATATTGCAGCGACCTCCGTCCAGTTCTTGCCTAAATACCAGCCCAAGTAAACTAGGATTGCATTCCACAGGAGGCATCCTGCAGTAGTATAAGTCAGAAACTTCTTCAACGGCATTTTCGCTGCCCCAGCTGGGAAAGAAAAGGTTGTTCGAAAACCTGGGATAAGTCGACTTACAAAAACGACCAAGCTGCCGTGTTTATCAAACCATTTCTCCGCCAGCTGAAGTTGGCCTGTTGATAAAATGACTTTTCCCAAAATTTTGTGTTTGATTAGGGATTCGACACCTTTTAACCCGATATAGTAGTCAATTATTGCGCCAAATACTCCCGCTGCCGTTGCAACCGCTACCACGAAATATGCGTCAAATTGCCCCGTAAAACTCAGATAGCCAGCAAAGGGAAGAATAACTTCGCTTGGAATAGGCACAGAACTTGTTTCAAGCAGCATCAAAATGAAGATGCCCGGGTAACCGAACGCGTTCACGGTAGAGGTGACGCCGCGCACTATTGAAAAGACCAGTCCTATTAGGGGTTCGCTTGTGGCGGGATTGCCTTCTATAACTACGTCATCCAAAATGTCAAATACGAAATAAAGAATAATGGCGACAGCAATTGCTATGGCTATCAACTGCGGGGCTTTCTTACGTAACTGCCCAAACTTTTGTGATGACCCCAAGACGATCCGCTTAACTGTTTTTCTAACTTGAATATATTTTACACTATTTTAGCCTATTCCTTTTATTTTCTCCACAAATGACGGTGAAATGCATGGCACTTAAATTGTTTTTGAGAGAAGAATGGGGAAGAACAGTTTGAAACTCCGGCTTTGTCGTTTGAACTTGTCGGGTGTGAGGAATTTTTTTCTCTAGAAAAGATTCAATTTATGTTGGAATTTGGGGTAGGATTGCGCTGTTTATGTTCCAAATTTGTTTCGGAAGGTCTTTAGCGGAGCCGTTCATAATTTGTACCGATATATGTTCGTGTTATGAATGGTTTTATATCGAGTATTGCTAAGTCAGATTCACTAAACCAGAGTCAAGAGATAAGATTGAAGGAGCGCGAATATAACGGAAAAAACGACCATGTTTGAAATAGTCTCTGAAGAAAATGACGCACACTTACGACAAATATACCTAAAAGTGGTCTCGGAACCAAATCACGACTGCTTCAATATAGGGTTCATCAAATGCCCCGAATGCAGCGAAGAAATCCTCATGACTCCCTCCCTGCGAGTCATGAACGAGGCGATAGAAATCCGTGTCAAAGCGCACAAAGAGACACTTAAAACGAACCCTATAATAATGCACAGCAAATCAATCAACATCCGCCTAGATCTCGCGCAGCAGGTCCTTCTTCAAGCCTCGAACAAATTCCAGTAGTCGAGTCAGCGCCGTCTCGAATACAGCAACAAATGCGAATTTGGTGCTCCATTCAATTCGCAAAGTTGGTGCTTCTTCACATTTAACTTGGGTGTTTGAACTTATTGATGACGATTTGATAAGTGACAACCGCAGAGTAGAAGCCGTAGGGCAGCAGAAGAAAGGGGCGGCGAAGAGCGAATTTCAGGTCGCTGACCATGAGTTCCACGTGTTTTTTCGCGGTCCAAACTGAATCTGCCCGAAAATGGGTACAATAGGGTCTGTAGACTCCAAGCACCTTGTACCCTTTCTTGTCAATCCACGATTTGATGTATGAATCCTCGTAGGTGTGAAGCTGATAGGGAATCTTGATGTCTTCGACCGTTTTCCGTCTAATTAGCATGTCGTGGGTTCCGCCTCGCCGCTCAAAAATCTTCAAAGTAACCCTCTCGAAAAGAGCCAAAATTCTTTTACCCTTCAAAACTGACCAAATTTCAATTCCCCAGATTGCGCCCACATTCTCGTCAATGTGTTTTTCAGCTTCGGCAAACCAGTTCCGTGACAGGACAACATCGCTGTCGACAAACATGAACCAGTCGCCTTTCACCAGAGAAATCGCTGTCTGCCTGGCAGTTGCTCTTGTTCCCTTTTCCTGGACAAACACGACGTTGCCGTACCGCTTTTGGAAATCGTTCACAATCGCTGGTGTAGCGTCAGTCGAGAATCCATCTACCACAATCAGCCTTCTTACAGGTACGTTCATGTAAACAGAATAAAGGCATTCCCGCAGCTTCACGGCGCTGTTATAAGTGAGTATAGCGACGTCAATGGGCTCCATCATGGGGTCAACCCATTCTTGGAAGCATTCTTAGTACCCCATTAGTCCACAGCATCGGGAACATATTGGGAAAACGCCGTTGTCACAACTTCTAAGAGCGCGCCTGAACTTGCGGTGTTTTTCGCTGTTGTATATGTCAAGGATCGGCGCCTCCTTTATGTTTCCTGTGACGAAGTCAGGGAAATCTCTGCATGTGACCACGTCTCCGTTAGGCATCACGTCCAGTTGGAACCAGGGTGATATGCATTTTTTGTAGCCAAAGAAATTTTCGGGTTCGGTATAGTAGGTTCTGATGTCTTCTAGTTTAAGGTCGGGTACGAAAAGGATGTTCCCGAAATGTTTGTCATTTTTTATTGTCTTTATCTGCTCAACAATCGCGTCTATGTCTAGCGTTGAGGTGTCGCGTACGTATCCTTTCCACGCGAACGGCGTTATGCCCAGCTTTTCATTGGCTATTTTTGTGTGTTTTTCGCCAATCCACTCTCGGGTGAACCATGAATAATAGATTACTATGCCTGTGGGATTCAGTTTTTCTGCTTCCCTCACTGTGTCGACTAAGGTATATTGATTGTTGTTGGAGATTGTGGTTAGGGTGAAGATCGCCGGTTTTCTCTTCTTTTTCTCTTTTTTGAGTTTTTGAATTGCAGATAACCCTTTTATCGCCGTATCCATGGCTCCTGGAACTCCCCGGCATTTATCATGTATTTCTCGGGGTCCATCAAAAGAGACGCATATCATGTCCCAACCGTTGTCAACGATGGTTTCAGCGTTGCGTTCCAACCCAACTCCGTTGGTAACTATCTGAACTGTAAGGCCTTTCTTTTTGATGTAGTTTACGAAAGGAACCAGCGATTCGTAGAGGAAGGGTTCTCCGCCTGTTATGTAAACGTGAACTTTTTTGGGTGCAACTTCGTCTATGATTTTCTTATAAACTTCGACTGGGACTTCTCCAGTTACTTTGGGTGTATCGTCCCTGGCGTTGTATCCGCTTTGTCCCCACTGCGCACAGATCGCACACCTGTGATTACAACGATGTGTAATTCTTAGGCTCAGAAGCCAAAGTGCAGAACTGCTTCCATCTTCATTTCGGTAATCGAGCTTCGACTTGACAAACTCTCGATAAGCGCCCCTGCCGAAACTCATGACCAAGCTAGGGTTTGTGCATACCGAACCGACGAATTGTAGTGGAAGTCTTCTCATTAGACCGTGCCTTAGTATGTTTTAGTAGTTAAATTTTACTATCATCCATGACGTTAGGCGACGGCTAACCTGGGCGCAATTACCGCTCCGTTTAGATGAATTCTTTCCTTTCGAACAGTATCAAACCGATTATTGCCGTGATGATGAAGTAAATGCCCATGATAGCGAGCCCCTCAGGTATCGAAGCGTTGAACGCGGTTTCTGTAAATGACCTGCCTCCGGGGCCAACGGTTGTCGATGTGAGTTGGTGAGGTGGATAAGGCGACGAGAGAACGTTTCCAACTATTTGGGCGCCATAGTTGATGAGGAACCACGGTTCGATTTTGACAAGAGTCGATATTAATGTGCTGAGCAACGTGAAGACGAATAGGAATAGAATGGCGGTTATGAGGATTGACATTGAACTGCTTTTGAATAGTGAGCTAAAGAAGAACGTGAAACCGAGAACCGCAACCATGTAAAATAGGGCGAACAAAAATGACTCGCCAAATTGGTAAGGCACGCTTGAGAAGTAATACAGCCCGTTTCCTAACGTGACAACCGTGAAGATGCCCAACATAACGGCGGACGCTATGAAAGCCGCCAGCCATTTTCCTACGTAAATTGATGAACGTCTAATTGGGTTAGGAACCCCGAAATACCCTGTTTTATTCTGGAATTCGCCTGATATTGCGTCACCGCCGAAGAAAATTGCTGAAAGCACGACGACAAAAGTTACGCTGGTTCCCCACCAACTGTTGTAGAAAGACAGGTTGGATGCGAGGAAGCCTTCGGGACGATAGTATCCGACGAGAACTGTTAAAAGTATGCTTATCAATGCTGTTATTATCAGCATTATGAAGAATCTTCTGCCTCTCAGATAGTCGAGAAGCGCATACTTCATTGTTGTGACTAGTTGGGCAATACTGGATGGAACAACGTTTCTTGGTTCAGAATTGGTTTCGGTCATTTTTATCACAACGTAGCTGTTATCAACTTTAGATATGCTTCCTCAAGCTCAGACGACCCCACCTTGTAGCTTACAACACCTATGTTTAGCCTCACGAACTCGTTAAGAAGGCGTTCCTGAGCGTCTAAGCCTCCGCCAAAAGTTATCTTAAGGTTTTTGTCATCAACCTTTTCCGCATTTACCACACCGGGCAAAGAAGGAATAGTTTTTGAAAGGATCCTGCTCTCAATCGGACGCGCTAAACCTACTTCCACAACGTTGTTTCCGCCTGCGAATTTTGAAGTCACGTTCGCGATGGTGTTGTAAACGATTAGTTTTCCATGATCTATCATGGCGACCTCGTCGCATACGTCGGAGACTTCACTTAGGATATGTGAACTCATGAAAATCAATCTCTTCTTGCTCTTCAGAGACTTAACGATATCACGAACCTCGCTCATTCCTCTGGGATCCAGCCCAGTGGTGGGTTCATCAAGAAAAAGGATTTGCGGGTCACTTAGAAGAGCGGAGGCAATGACAATTCTCTGCTTCATGCCCTTGGAAAACCTGCCCACCCTCTTATCAATCCACTCGTCCATGTGGACTTCAGCGACGGATTCTTCAATTTTCTTCTTAAGCTCAGCAGCAGGTACTCCCCTGATCTCTCCGATCATCGACAATGCTTCTCTAGGGGTCAGTGAAGGGTAAATTTCAGGGGTTTCAATAAGTGCAGCAGCTGAGGCCAAAGCCGCTTTTTTGTGAGTGTGAACGTTTATGCCATTTATCCGTGCTTCTCCTGAAGATGGACGTATCAGATCGGTAAACATTTTGAGCGTTGTTGTTTTACCGGCGCCGTTTGGGCCTAGGAAACCGACGCATTTTGCGCCTTCAATTTTGATGTTCAAATCCGAAACGGCTTCAAATGAACCGTATTTTTTTGTAAGCTTTACGGCTTCAATGGTTGGAACATCTGTCAATGGCATAAAGTCATCTCCCGAGCACAAGCCTCCGCCTGTCTTATAAATTCTAGCCACAATTAAACCGAACTCTTT
>JBEKPM010000101.1:0-6200 GCA_049520735.1 Bathyarchaeia archaeon
CCCGCCAAGCATGGGTGTACCTCTTGGATGGCTATTTCTCGCAAGATAATCAATCCCTTGTGCGGTATAAATGGAATTGTGGTTGTGTAATTGCAACAACAGGCATGCCCGCTTCGAAGGCATGTTTTGTTCTGTTGAGTTGCAAATGATTAGAAAGCAGCGGTTGCTTGTTTCATTATCAATTTACGATTAATGGGGGTTCTTCGAAAACTGCGGGTAAAAGAGTCACATTGTCTTTTTTTGGTGTGGTTCGGTTTTTTCGTTGTGGTCTTTTTTGGTCGCCTATCCAGTATTGGCTCCAGCCAATGAAGAAAATGAAGATTAACGCTGGAAGAAACAGAAGTGCGATGATGTTACTGCGTTTACGTCTGCGCTTCTTAATTGCCAAGGTTGCTCCCGTTACCCCGTTGTGCAGTTTGCAAGATAAGCTTTGATAATTTGCAATAATGATTCTGAATCAACAATCGCGAGAAAGAGAATAAGCTATTATTTTGATACAGCCAAAAAAAGGCAAAACGGCCCCAGTTAGAAAGATTATAGTTCTCTTAGGTCTTGGCTCAGCGGAAAGACAACGAAAAGAGGAAGAGTTTGAACTTCCTCAAGCTGGGTTGGGTTTAGTCTTCAGTTTTTTTCCTTGATTCGAGGGGTGGGTATTCTTTTAGTTTGTCAGCCATTTCCGCGAGTTGTTTGTTTACGAGGTAGTTGATTGTTCCCTCTTCGAAGGTTCCGTCTTCGCGTCTTTCGCCGGCTTTTGTGCCCGTGAGAAATTCTATTCCTTCGTCGATTGTTTTGACTGAATAAATGTTGAATTTATCTGCTTTCACGGCTTCAAGAACTTCCTCTTTGAGCATCAGGTTCTGCACGTTGCTTTCGGGTATCATGACTCCCTGCTGTCCCGTCAGTCCTTGAAGTTTGCAGACTTCGAAGAAGCCTTCGATTTTTTCGTTTACTCCCCCGATAGCTTGGACTTCCCCCTTCTGGTTAACTGAACCGGTGACGGCAATATTCTGCTTTATGGGTCGTCCAGAAAGCGCTGAAAGAATAGAATAGAGTTCGGTGCTAGAGGCACTGTCACCTTCGACGCCCTCGTAATTCTGTTCGAAAACAAGTCTTGCAGATAGGCCCAAGGGTTTATCTCGGATGTACTTGTCGTTTATGTAGCCGCTAAGGATTAGGACGCCTTTGGTATGTATTGGTCCGCCCATCTTGGCTTCTCTTTCAATGTCAATAACGCCTTCTCTGCCGAGGCCTATGCTAGCTGTCACTCGGGAAGGGTTCCCGAAGGCAAAATCGCCCATCCCCATGACTGATAAGCCGTTAACTTGCCCCACCCTTTCCTGAACGGTGTCAATCAAGAAGAATCCGCGTTTTATCATTTCCTGGATCTTTTCTTGGATGAGTTTTGAACGGTAGACTTTTTCTTCAATCGCTTTCTTTACATGATCTCCAGTTGTTAAATCGGAGTTATCCTGTGTGGCGTAAAAGTTTGCTTCGCGGATTACGTCGGCGACGTAGGCAAACTGAGTTGACAGTTTGTATTGGTCCTCCACGATTCTTGAGCTGAACTCAACAAGTTTTCCTATTCCTGTCCCATCAAGATGCTTGAGTTTTTCTTTTTCGCAAAGTGCGCAAACCCACGCGGCATACTGCATCACTTTGCTTTCTGTTCTATCCATAACAGTGTCGAATTCTGCTTTTATTTTGAAGAGTTCCCTGAAATCAGGGTCCAACTGGAACATCATTTGATAGAGGTAGGGGCTTCCAATCAGGATTACTTTGGTTGTTAACGGAATCGGTTGAGGTTTTAGAGTTTTGACGCTGAGGAATCCGTATCGTTCTTCAGGTTCTGCTATTGTCATGTTTCCGTCTCTAAGGTCTCTTTTGAGGCCGTCGTACGAGAACGGGTTTTGCAGCAACTCTTCAACTGGGACGATTAGGTATCCGCCATTGGCCTTGTGGATGGAACCTGCACGGATCATGCTGAAGTCGGTGGTCAACGCTCCGAACTGCGCCTCCTTCTCAGTTTTTCCCAGAAGGTTGGGGTAGTTCGGGTTTGTCTCCATGACAACTGGGGCGCCTTTGGTTTCCGAGTTGTCAATGACAACGTTTACCTCGTATTTTTTATAGGGGTCTTCCCTCATCCAAGGCATCTGGAACGGGAATTGCTCCTGCTGATCGCCACCTTGGCTTCTTCGGATGAACTGTTGAAGGTTATCCAGCACGTCATTCTCTACATTCTTAAGATACTCTGTCACTGCCGCAGAATCATTGTATTTCTCTCTGAGTCTTTCTACAAGATTGCCGAGAGCGTAAAGCGCAACTTCCTTGTTCAGCTTCTTTAAGGCATCGTGAATCTGTCTCTCCATGTCTATGAGTTGCCGCATCGTGTTCCTGAATTCCGTTTCTAACGTTTCCCTTTTCTCTTGCAGCTTATCCTTGGTTTTCTGGGGCAACGCCAGCATTTCTTCTTCGCTGAGAGGTTTTCCGTCTAGAACTGGAATAAGCAGCAACCCGATGGGTGTGGTTTGGATGACGAAGCCTTCCCGTTGAGCCTTAACGTTCAGTTCGTCAATCAACTGTTTCCTTTTCTCTTCTAAGCCTCGGATGGTTGCTTCCCGCCTTGCAGCATAATCTTCACTTTCAAAAGCTTTAGGAAGCGCATTTTTGACGTTTTCAATAAAGTTCTTCATGTCATCTCGAAATTCTTTGCCTTTTCCCGCTGAAAGCTGGATGGCTTTGGGCTCATACTGGTTTCCGAAGTTGTTGACGTAGCACCAGTCAGGTGGGACAGGCTGGGTTTTGGCTTGGGCTTCAACGAAGCTTTTAACGGTTGTTTTTCTGCCCGTTCCAGGGTAACCTGCCACGTACATATTGAAGCCATGGTTCTTTATTCCTAAGCCGAATTTTAAGGCGCGCACGGCTCTTTCTTGCCCAATAATCTCATCAAGAGGCGTTAGTTCCTTTGTTGAATCACAGTGCATAAGGTCTGGGGAACATGTTTTTCTAAGTTTTTCAATCGGTAACTTGTTTACCATGTCAAAGTCACTTCATTAAACAGACAAAACCAGTTACAATTTTAATGAGAGTTGGTCGGTAATTAAGTTTCTGTTACCACCGAAGTCTATGTATTTCAGGATCATGTGCCCGCCAAAAACAAATAAAAGCAACCAGTTAACCCCGATCCTTTTTTATTTTTTCATTTTTGTGTTTGAACGAATTTTCTTAAGATTTCTTGGTTTCTAACTTCAGGGTGGAACAAGGTTCCGTAGAGGTTTTTGCTTTTGTGCTTTATTACCTGAATGCACAGTAATGATTTTGCCCAGACCTCAAAATCCGCTGTGGGTTCCACGCAGATGCCGTGGAGCGAATAAGCCTTAAAGTCGCCTGAAAAGAGCGGGTTTTCCTTTAAAATGTTCACAGGGGTCATCCCAATTTCCAAACATTGCCTCAAACTCATGCCGTAAACCACGCCGATTGTTTGCATGCCCGCGCAGATGCCCAGCGTCGGCTTTTCTGTTTCCTTGAGCCATTGAAATTTGTCTGGCTGACTTAAAGTAGCTGTATCTTTGAGTGGGGTTCCTGAAAGGATGATTGCCTCGCACGGGCTGAGGTCCTCACTGGTTAAGTCGAGGTAATGCTTGACGACCCAAGTGTCTAAGGGTTTGGCAACTTCAATTATGGGTAACACGAACTCGAAATAGCCCAACGAATCCTTTTTGCAATTCATGTCAACAATCAGGATCATTTTTCTACCAGCCGCGCTCTGTTAATCTTGAACACTCCGGAGTTTCCCCTTGCTGTGGAGGTATAATCGAGGATTTCGATTTTCTTTTTGAATCGTGGTGCATCTAAAACTGTGGTTTCGATTTCGCCGCCTTCCCCAGAGGGGCTAATCGAGTATTTTTGTTTAAGGTCTAAAAGCTTATTTATCAGCGGAGGGTCGATTTGTTTTCCAAGCCATTTCTCATCAAGAGGATACGCAAAAACCCCTGAAATAACCACTTCAAAATGCCTCTGGACAAGTTCTTCCAAAAGGGTTTTCTGGTCAAGCTTCCAAAGCGGGTTAAAACACCAAAGACCCAAGCCATTGCAGATACGTTGAACGCGCTCCGCCTGATAGACCGACTCGACCGCGCCTGTCACGACGCCTTCAATCTGGAATTCTTTGGCTGCCTGCGCGATGGCTTCTTCGAGGTCTGAGAGTTCTTTTTCCTTTTCGCCCCGAGTTGTCTTTGTGATCCGTGGCAGATCTATGGCTTCGGCTTGGAGGGCCGTAATTTCGATGTTTGGCGTATGGAACATGTAGCTCTCCTTGTTCTCAGACAGCAAAGTAATGAGGCAAACAACTTTTTCCTTCTCTTCCGCATAATGAAGGGCAAGCGTGGAATCTTTGCCGCCTGAAAACAAAACTCCCAATCGCATGGCTACCTTAAAAAAGAAAACTGGTTAATATTCCTGTTTGACGGCCTCGCTGTTTAAACTTTTACGTTGCAGATGTTAGGGATTGCCTTTAGCTTCTTTATTATGTCGGGGTTGACTTTTTGGTGAAGAACGTACACTGATATGGCGTAGCCGCTGTTTCCTATTTGCCTCGAATAATTAGCTCTTATGTTTATGTCGTTGTCAGCCAAAACCTTGTCGATGTTGGCGAAGACGCCCGGAACATCGCGGTGATGAATGAATAAGGTGTATACGCGCTTTTCCTCAAGCTCGATGCTTTCGCCAGCGTTCACAGCGTTCAAAAAGTCTCCACCCAGCAAAAATCCTGAAACTACATGTGCTATTTCGGTTGACGTTTCTCGTTGAGCTTCAACGGTTGAGGCTCCTAGATGGCTGCTTAAAACAACGTTATCCAGCTCTTTGAGGTTGGTTTTGAATTCCGCGCCTTCTGCTTTCGGTTCATCAACGAAGACATCGAGTGCTGCGCCAGCGATTTTTCCTTCCTTTAGCACTTTGTACAGTGCTTCTTCGTCGATGTTGCTGCCTCTTGAAGTGTTAATTAAATAGGATGTTGGCTTCATCATGCCAAGTTCTCTTTCTCCGATAACCGTTTCCTTCCCGCCTGGAGTGTGAACGCTCACATAATCGGCTTTTGCCAAAACCTCTTCCTTGGTCATGAATTTTATGCCTGACTCTAAGCATGGCTTGATGTCGAAGCCTATGACTTCCATGTCAAAGCCACGATGCGCAATTGCAGCCAGCCTTTGCCCGATTCTTCCACAGCCTAAAATCCCCAAGGTTTTATAGGACAGCTCGTTGCCTTTCAGCTTCGCCTTTTTCCATTTGCCGTCTTTCAGCAACTGATGGGCTTGGGGAGTTTTTCTTGAGATCGAAAGCATTAGTCCGATGGTTAACTCAGCCACTGCGTTGGTGCTTCCGTAAGGAGCAGATTTTACAACCATTCCGTTTTCAGACGCTGCCGAGACATCGATGTTGTCATAGCCTACGCCTGCTCTTCCGATGATTTTGAGTTTGCCTTTTGCGCCTGCTTCGATAACTTGCCTCGTGACTTTGGTAGCGCTTCGCACGATTAGCGCATCGAAGCCCTCAATGTCAGCTAAAAGCTTTTGTCCGTCTCGTTTCTGGGTGTCTGTTTCTATGCCCGCCTCGTGTAGCAGTTGTAGGCCTTCTTTTTCCAAACCATCATTTAATAGCACTTTCATTTCTAGCCAACTCCTCCTATGCTTAGCAAGTTGGTGATTTAAGCTGATTGGCAATCTACGGTATTAAATATTCTTCAGAAGCAGATGTTTTTGCTTTCATTCTTGACTTAGATTTTCTTTTTCAAGGCAGCAACTTGTTGCTTGCTCAAACGGGTAGTTGCTACATTAAAGGTTGACACTTCATGACAGTAGGGACAGTGAAGCCGACGCGTGTTTCCGCGGTAGATGGAGATGAAGCTGGCTCCTGGAACCCAATGATAATTAAATTGCCTTTTGCATTTCGGACAGGTTAGCCTCGAAACGGTGTGGGGTCCGTACCTCGGTAGCAGCATAAAAACAACTATGAAAACAATAGCGGTAATTATTACGTAGATTATTAGAAGATCTACCATTGGTTTTCAGTTTTCAAAATGCGTTTGTTTTGCTTATTAATATTTAGTTTAATTCTTTCAAGTTCAGAGTCAAATTTGCATGATTTCGTAATTGCGTAAAAAAGAACTGGAGACTACGCCTTTCTTGCGTAGGATAGAGCTTCTT
>JBEKPM010000102.1:0-11183 GCA_049520735.1 Bathyarchaeia archaeon
CAATGCTCGTGATGTCCAGCGCCGATTTCTGGGTTGATTCGAATCGATAGCACCTGCGGAACCCCAATTTTGAGAAGCCTCTCAAGCTCGGAGAGCGAATCGATGTTTACTGTAATGTTTGCATCTGCAAGCATTTTTAGCTCGTCGTTTCGTACGCTGGTTCCCGTGAACATGATGCGGTCTGGTGTGTACCCGCTGACTAAGCCCATGAAAACTTCGCCTGGGCTTACAGCGTCTAGGTATGCGCCTTGCGATTGTAGAATTTTGAGAACGGTGAGGTTCGAGTTGGCTTTGGCAGCATAGTAGACCCGTAGGTACTTGTAGCTGCTGGTTAAGGCATCAAAAATTCGATTGTAGTTATCTCTGATACGTTTCTCACTCACCACATAAAGGGGAGTATCATATTTCTGGGCTAGCTCCTTAACGGATACACCGTCGAAGTATAAACTGCCTTTTCGGTCTTCTAAGGGCTCGCGAAACTTTTTTGCCTTAACCATCCTTCTCACCAACCTTTGTCTGCTTTACTCGGAAGCCTAAGCCAAGCCTTTGGCGACATAGAGTTCAGCGCTTAAGATTCCTGCGCCTGCTCCGCCGCGAACCGTGTTATGCCCTAGGCACATGTATTTGAAGGTCATTATCGGATCCTTGCGTATTCTGCCGACTACAATGCTCATCCCGCAGCCTGTGTCACGGTCAAACCGTGGTTGAGGCCTGTTCTTTTCGTGGCGCACTACGATAGGTTGCTTAGGTGCGGAAGGCAGCTTGAGTTTTTGAGGTTCGCCTTTGAAGTTTGTAAATGCAGCTTCAATTTCCTCTACCGAGGGGTCACATTCTGTTTTGATGAAGACCGACTCTAAATGTCCGTCTTTCACGTTGACTCGGTTGCAGCTTGCGCTAAGCTTGAAGTCAGCGTTCTGAACTGCTTTGCCATTGAATGTACCCAGAATTTTGAGGGCTTCGGCTTCCATTTTTTCTTCTTCGCCTGGGATGAACGGAACCACGTTGTCAATTATGTCCAGTGAAGCCACGCCTGGGTAACCTGCGCCGCTAAGCGCTTGCATGGTTGAAACTATAATTTGATTTAAACCGAACTGCATCAGAGGCTTTAGGGTAACTGCAAGCTGTATCGTGCTGCAATTGGGATCTGTCGATATGAAGCCTTTCCAGCCCCGCATCTTCTGCTGAACCTTGATCAGGTCGGCGTGTTCGGAGTTAATTTCTGGGATAAGCAATGGGACATCTTTCTCCATTCTATGCGCACTTGCCTTGCTGAAAACTGGGTAAAGCGCCGCAAACTGTGATTCAACTGGACCAGCTAAGTCACCTGGCAGCGAAGAAAATATCAAGTCTATATCGCCCGCTTTCTCCACAGATTCTACGTCTGCGTTCGCCACCTGCATTTCAGCGATTTCTTTTGGCAGGTTTGATTCCATAACCCAAGTGCAGGCGTCGCCGTATTTTTTGCCTGCTGACCGCTCTGAAGCGGCAAGTACTTCAATTTGGAACCACGGGTGTCCCTGAAGTAGCTGAATGAACCTTTGTCCCACGGCTCCCGTTGCGCCTAAGACTGCTACTTTACGCCTATGCGACATTTTCTATTGCTTCCTTTGCTCTTTTGATTTCTTTTTCTTCGATAAAAACATTAATGGTTGCTTTGCTGGTTGTAACCTCTATAATGTTGATTCCCGCCTGACTTAAGGCATTAGCTATTTTTGCGATCCCGCCTGGCGAAGCAATGAAGTCAGGGTCGCTGATTTGGATCATAGCGACGTTTTCTCTGTGGCTGACAGCTTTGAAGTCTTTTATGCTGTGCAGTTGGTTTAGAATTTGAGAGACGTCGCCGTCTGCGGTGAAGACGGTTACCGATTTTCTTCCTGAACTGACCCCATAAACTGGTTTTTCCTTAAGCACCGAGAAGACTTCTTTGATGTTTTGCGCGTTAACTTCGCAGACAATGCTTACGGCAATTAGCCCTTGTTGTATTAGTGTTTCAGCGGAGTTAATGTTGAAGAACCCAGTGATTTCTGTGCCACCCTTAGATAGATTGTCTGAGCTAAAGTCAATTACCCTGAGAGTCTGGTTGGGCAGCTTATATTTTAGTGCTCCTGCCTTGACGATTCTTGCTCCGCCTTGGGCTAAATCGAACATTTCGTGTATTTCCAGCTCGTCCAGTCGTCTAGCGTTCGAAACTATTTTTGGGTCTGCTGATAGAACCCCGCTTGTTTCTTTCACAAGGATGATTTGGTCAGCGGAGATGCATCGAGCAAGAAGCACTGCCGTTATGTCGCTTCCCCCTCTTCCCAGGGTCGTGACTCTGCCTTGCGTGTCCTTTCCAAGAAAACCGCAAACAACAGGAATAACCTTACCTAAAAGTGGCGTTAAAAACTTCGCTACTAAAGATGCCGTTTTCTCTAAGTCGGGTGTTGCGTTGAGAAAGTTTTGGTCAGTAATGATTGGCCAGTTATCGTTTGCTGGATCGAACACTTCAGCTTTTAACCCTTGAGCTCTAAGAGCTGCGCAGAAAATACGGGCACTCGTCCTCTCACCCGTAGATATTATCTCTGCCCACTCAGCGTCACCAACACCGATCCGACTGGCTGTTTCAGTAAGACTGTCCGTGGTTTTACCCATGGCAGAAACCACAACAACCACTTCCGCAAAACGTGAATTAGCCACAAGCTTAGCTGCCCGCTGGATTTTTTCCCCAGACGATAAATCAGCACCTCCGAACTTGATAACTACACGAACCAAGATGCCCCGCCTTTAAGATAAGCCTAACACGTCAGCCATGCTATAGACCATTGGCTCGTTCTGTCTGCTTAACCATTCAGCCGCGTAAACAGCACCCTGGGCAAAAACATTTCGCGAAAAAGCCGTATGTTCTATCCGCAGCATCTCGTAAGGTCCAGCAACTACCAAGTTGTGGATTCCAGGGACTCCGCCTGCGCGCAACGCCGTGATTTCGATTTCTCCGGGTTGTCGTGGGCTTATGGCTTCGCGTCCAGAAACAACTTTGGTGTAGCCGCGGGTGTTAGCGACTATTTCCCCAAGTTTTTTGGCTGTTCCACTTGGAGCATCCTTCTTGCCAGTGTGATGTATTTCGTTTATGCTGAAATCGTACCCTTCTGGAAAAGCCTTCAGAGACTCTGCCAGCTTAAAGAGTATGTTGACTCCTACAGAGTAGTTTGGTGAGAAGACAGCTGGAGTTTTACCTGACATGGCGGCGACGATTTCCTTGTTCTGCTCTAGGGTGAACCCGGTTGTGCCTAGAATTATTCGTTTTCGAAGATTAGCAACGATTGGAATGTTTATCATTTCGGCGGCTGGCGACGTGAAACTGATGTAGATGTCTGCGTTTTGAACCGCCTCTTTGAGTTTGTCGGGTCCCATAATCTGGGTATCTGAATTGTGGAAGCCGAGTTCTCTTAGGGTCTTGCCGATGCATGGGTTATTTGGCGCTTCAATGGCTCCGACTATCTGGTGACCTTTGCTTGCGGCTTCGGCTATGATGGCGTTGCCCATTCTGCCCGCGGCGCCCGCTATGCATAACTTAAGCATAGAAGAGACCTTCCAAGTAGCGTTCATTATACAATCTGTCTTTCAAGTCCACGTTAAAGTAGTCTGCGATGGGTTGCAGAATTTTAGGGTTGCTCTCGTAGACTTTTCTGGCACTGGAAAGGACCACTTCTAAGCCGTTGCTGGTCATCTTTCCAAGAGGCTGCCTGCATGGACCAGAAGGCATCCCTAACACATTCATCAATGTCTTGTATGCCAGCGGGTTTCGGGCTTTGCTGGAGACCGCTCCGTAAGGCGTCTGTTCCTGTGTCTTTACCGTAACTATGCTAAACAGCGGCTGAAGCGCTTGCGCAATTGCACTGGCAGCTTCCTCGTTTCCATCTAACAAATAGTGAACCATGTCGACGACCGAGCCTGGGGCAACATTGGAGACAACTGAAATGACTCCGCTTGCTGAAATGTCTGGCGAAATCATCATAGTGTAGGTTTTGTCGTCGTCGCCAGATAAAATATCAAAGTCTTCGCCGCAGAACTGCCTTGTTAACTCTGCGTTTTTCAAATCACACGTTGCTTCTTTTACACAACTGACGTTTGGATATTGCTGGTGCAGAATGGCGAGGTCCTGTGGTAGGAGTTGGGTTCCCGTTCTACTTGGAATAATGTATGGGATAATCTGGGTTTCGGGAAATTGCTTTGCGATGGGCTCAATGTATTCCTTTCGAATCTCCAATGAGCTTGGACCGTTGTAATATGGGTCAACTAGCAGGACGCATTTGACGCCTGTGCGCTGGGCATGTTCAGTGCCTTCTATGGCTTCCTGAGTTGAGTTGCTTCCCGTCCCAGCGATGGTTAAGACTCTTGGGTTTGCAAACTCATGTATTTTTTCGATTACTTTGTTGTGTTCTCTCCACTCTAAAGTTGGGCTTTCGCCGGTTGTTCCGACGGCAAGGATTCCTTTTGCACCTTGATCTATTTGGAAATCTACTAGTTGACGTAATCCTTCGTAATCGACTTGACGATCAGACGTCATAGGAGTTATTAAGGCAGTATAGCAGCCACTAAATTTTACCATTCCGAATTCCTCATTTTGGCTGAAACAATCAAGTATTGACTATATTTAAGCATTACGTTTTCATCATATTTTTTACTAAAACAGTAACAACTCACGGAGAAAGTTACAAACGCTTAGAAATACCCACCGGTCTTACCTCACGGCCCCTCATTTTTCCAGTGGCAAAACATGATAAGCCGTAAAGACACCTTCGTAGCCATCGTAGAGCCGGCGCAAATAGGCAACCGCTTCCTCTACAGTGCCTGCAGAAGGAATAATCAGTCGGTAGTTGTCGGACCGCACAATTTCTTCAATCCATCCCATTTCCCTCTTTGTTATCTTCAGTCGCAGAACGTTTCGACCAGACAGGTAAACCGCATTCTCGCCACGGCACGGTTCACCTTTTCTGACATCAATTGTTTTTTTACCGTTCCTTAACCATTCGAATGCTTCTTTTTTTGTGCGGAAAACAGGCAAGTCGGCACCAAACTGAGAATGCAGACGTCTTGAAAATAAGCATTAAGTCGAAATCCGAATAACCAGAAGGATATGAAAAAATGGGTGGAACGAGATGGCTTGGTTTAACCTTTGCCTTTCTCTTCTTTACCGAAGTATTTGGTCCATTTTAGTTTGCGTGCATCGCGTTTGAATAGTAAGGACCACAGAATTGATCCGTCGTTTTTAACGTACATCATGCCTGTGCCAGCTGGGAAATCAGTACCACAGAACGAACATTTACGGTTTTTCGGCATGGATATTTTCTCCTACACAATTTACCTGGTGATTTTCTTTGCTTCTCTTTCTGTCTCTCGCAGCATCAGAATGTCTTGCACTCGCACTGGTCCTTTAACGTTGCGTGTTATGATTCTGCCTTTGTCTTTGCCTTCCATTATGCGCACTCGAACCTGAGTGATTTCTCCAGTAACGCCCGTGCGGCCTATGATTTGAATGACTTCAGAGGGAATAAGTTCTTCAGCTGATTCTTTGCTCATTACTGGGATCCTCGTTTAACCTGGTCAATCCGAGTGATGATTTCTTTGATTAATCCTGTGGCTTCGCCTTCTCTAAGTATGCATGCTGCTGCGCAGGGAACATCTATGCCTAATGCGTTGCCTAGCTTGATTTTTTCGGGGACAAAAACGTACGGAATTTTTCTTTCGTCGCAAAGAAGCGGCAAATGTGCTACCACTTCCGGTGGATCAACATCTTCTGCTATTATGACAAGTTTTGCTTGGGCTCGTTCAACAGCTTTTGTTGCTTCGTTTGTTCCTTTCCTAACTACTCCTGTTTTAGAAGCAATGGATAGGGCTTCATAGGCTGCATCTACGATTTCTTTCGGTACTTCATATTTTACATAAAATGGTTTGGACATATTAGCCTCACCCTTTTAAGGCACAGTTTTATCCCCACTTCTTCTTTAAGAAGCTTTCGACTCGAAAACGCCTGTATTTAGCGTACCCCTTATAAAGACTTTAGAAAGCTTTAAATAAACATCTACGGTCACCTACATGTTTTCGAGAGGGGAATGGCGCAGTTGCAAAAATTGGGAAGAGTGCGGGCGTTAACTCCATCTAAAAACATTATTGTTAAGACCGAAAAAGCCCCAAAAATCGGCACAGAAGTTGTTGATGAAAGCCTCAAAGTAGTTGGCAAAGTTTTCGATATTATAGGTCCAGTGTCTGCTCCTTATGCAGTGGTTAGGCCAACAATAAGTGAACCCGTTAAACTATTGAATAAGCCAGTGTACTTGCTTCTTTCGAAGACAAAGAGGAGCTAAAATGAATGATTGGAGACAGCAAGATAAGTGAGGAATCTGACCTATCTGCAAAACCAGAACCCCCAAAGATTCAGTCATGCCCTGAATGCGGCAGCACCCGTCTTATGCGCGATTACGAACAAGCGGAAATAGTTTGCATGGATTGCGGCATCGTTGTGCAGCAGAAAATAGCTGACCGCGGACCGGAGTGGAGGGCGTTTGATGATGAGCAGAGGTCGAAAAGAACCAGGGTAGGAGCACCCTTAACTTATACGATTCACGATAAAGGTTTGTCAACGACCATCGATTGGCACGACCGAGATATCTACGGTAAAAGTCTCTCGCCAGGGCAGAAAGCGCAGGTTTATCGTCTTAGAAAATGGCAGAGACGCATCAGGGTTTCAGACGCAACAGAACGCAACTTGGCGTTTGCTCTCTCTGAAATAACAAAGATTTCCAACAACCTGAATCTGCCTAAGAACATTCTCGAAACTGCCTCAGTCATCTATCGGAAAGCTGTGAAAGAGCGCCTGATAAGAGGCAGGTCAATTCAGGGTGTTACTTCAGCAGCGCTTTATTTGGCATGCAGACAATGCGGTTTACCGCGTACCCTAGACGAAATCGCTCAAGCGTCAACCGTGAACAAAAAAGAAGTTGGTAGAAGCTACCGTTTCCTGATAAGAGAACTAAACTACTCAATTCCGCCGCTGAGGCCAAGTCAGTACATAACAAAGTTTTCCAACCAACTGACTATGCAGGGGAAAGTTGAAGAAATTGCACACAAAATCCTTGCAGCAGCTAAGGAACTTAAGCTCACTTCGGGTAGAGGACCAACGGGAATCGCAGCGGCAGCAAGCTACATAGCATCAGTTTTAACAGGCGAACGGAAAACCCAAAGGGAAATCGCTGAAATTGCACAGGTAACAGAGGTCACCATTCGGAACAGGTATAAGGAACTTGTTGAACGGTTGTTGTTCCAGATAAGCATCTGACCGCTCTTCTCCATTTTCCAGATTTGCTAGCGGTGAGGATTTAGACGGCGACTAAGTCTTGCAGGAATGCGGCGCAAAAGCCCGAATTGACAGAGTTAGTTTGTAAACTCCGGGAAATACAGATTGGACTTAAGCTTAGCCTAGCTGATCTCCAGCAGAAGTTGGAGCCTTTTTATTCTGGTCCAGATTTGTTAACGGATCTGGAGGCTGCCAAGCTTGATGCAGAAGGAAGAGCTAGTAGTCTTGAAGCCGAAGTAAAACAGCTTCGTGAAGAACTCAAAGCCATCAGAGACCTTTTGGGGTCCAACGGCGAAAAAAAATAGTTACTTCCCGAATTATTTTCAAATTACATAGCTATTTTTTTAAGCAGCCTGATTGCATACCTATTGCATATGCCCTATAAATTTACCTTTGACCTCTCGAAGATTCCATATTTCTTCTTCACCGAGATTGCGACGGTGAGCTACCAAAAGGGCATGCACAGAACCCTAATTAGGAAACTGCAAGAAATGATTCTGAAATTCAAGATCCAAGAAGCCACTGGACTCAACCTTTCTGACGCTTTGGTTTTGCTACAGGATTTTATCGACTTGCAGGCCGTAAACTCTATAGAGAGAGGCAAATTCTTACAAACAAAGAAGAGAGCGCTTTTCCTTTCTCACTGCACCAGAAAATACCTGGATAGCCGCTGCAAAGCAGTTTTTGACCCGAACATTCCATCCTATTCATGTTCCCATTGTTCAGAAGACTGCTTAGTCAGCAAGTCTGACTGCTTAGCCAAAGAAAGAGGATACGACGTTTACGTTGTGCCCGGCGGTTCCTGCATACCCAAGATTTTGAAAAGCACACATTACGAAGGCGTAGTGGGAATTGCGTGTGGCGAAGAAATGAAAGTTCTAGGTCCACTTTTGAACAGCATGGATGTAGCTGGGCAAGCTGTACCTTTGCTAAAGAATGGCTGCGCAAACACCGTTTTTAACATGGAAACCCTCGTAAAAGTACTTTAGGGCAAGAGATTGCGCTGTTAAGAACATGAAAAACTGGCAAGACGCTCATGCTAAAACAAAATCCAGGTTCAATAAGCACTTGCACATGATATTCTTTTTAAGTTCGGGTTTTTATTCATGTGAGTCATGCCCTACAAGTTCACTTTCGACATTTCAAAAGCCCCGCAACACTTCTTTATAGAACTCGCCATCGTCGGCAACCAAATGGGCATGCAAAAAGTATTTGAGAAAACCCTACAGGAACTAATCAGAAAATTCAAAATTCAGGAAGTTTCAGGACTAAACGTACAAGATACTGTGGTTCTAATCCAAGATCTCCTTAAGATGCAAACCTTAAATCTAGTACAGAAACCCAAGTTTTCGCAAACCAAAAACAGGGCGCTGTTTCTTCCTCACTGCTCCAGGAAATACATGGATAGTCGATGCCAAGCCATTTTTGAACCAAGCTTGTCTTCCTACGTTTGTGCTCATTGCTCAGCTGACTGTTACATTAACAAGGCAGAACGCATCGCCAAAGAAAAAGGCTATGACGTTTACGTACTATCTGGGGGTTCATGTATGCCTAATATCTTGAAGCAGAGGAAGTACGAGGGTGTTGTGGGCGTTGCATGCGGTCCGGAAGTTGTTATGTCTGGTGAAAAGCTAAGCAGTATGGGCATGGCTTGGCAATCTGTTCCACTGCTGAAAAACGGCTGCGCAAACACTATCTTCAACCTGGAAACACTAGTAAAAGTCCTGTAGTATAGGAATTTAACGCCCGGTGGAGGTTTGGGTTTAAAAAAGTCTGATAGCTTAAACCAACGTAACTCATCTGGGGTTCCTTAATTTTAGTTGAACATCGCCGCTATTCTATCAAAAACCTGTTTGCAATAACGAGTTAGAGGCTTTTGTGCAAAAGACAGCTGAACGCTTTTTCTCCAACTAACAGAGGCTCTGCTAAGCGTTATAAACGAAATAAAAGAAAAGTTAATGATTACTTTACTATTTCTCGTTTCTTCCAGCGCAGGTTCTTACCTTTGCATTTTCTGCATTTCACAGCGGTTTCAGCGTTTCTTGCGCCGCAGTCCCTGCAGATTTTCATGTAAAGCCTGTGCTTTTGCGCGATGGCCTTCTTTACTGGGTCTAATATCGGCATTTGTTGTTGACCTTCTATTTTGGCTAACTCTTTGATGCTTAAGTATCAAATATACCTTTTTGTCCTCAGCTGCGTTTTGGCTAAAGAAGAAGCTATTTGATTTCTTCAATCGTAACGTACGATCGGGTGTCTTCGATTCCGTCTATTCCATAGAGTTTCTTTAGGACATCGTCCAGGTTGTCGCGTTCTACGATGATTAGGGCGTCTACTTCTCCAGCTATGCGGAATGCTCTAGAGACAGCGAGCTCTCGGATTTGGTCGTAGACGTGTATTCGTTTGATGGGTGAGACTTTGAGGAGAATGAAGGCTGGAGTTGTGGATATGCCTAGGGCATTTAAGCCTTTGTCGGTGACGTCGATGAAACCTCTGCCAGTGCGGATGTAGCCGCGGCTTTTTAGTTTGCGCAGATGCACGTTTAATGCTTGCCTGCTGACTCCTAATTGTCCTGATAGTTCGTCCTGTTTTACTCTAAGGGTGTAAGTGTTGGTGGATTTTCCTTTCTCGTAGAGGGTTTTTAAAAGCTGTATTGAACGTTTAGTTAGTGGTTCCAAATTGGTCACTTACGTGATGTTTTGTTAAGTTAAACCTTTACAATAGTGAGAAGTTGCTTAAGAATTTGATGCTTGAGAATAAAGCAAGAAAGAGAGCGCTGAAAAAAAATTAATAGACAACTGCCTGTCAGTGGTTAAGAATAGACCGATGAAAAGACTAATTTACAAACTTCAGCAATTAGTCAAAGCTTGTACCACAACATATTTATTTTTAAAGAAATCTTTAGTCAAGCCACTTAAAAAGTGAACTAGGAGTGAAGCGAGGGCGTGCCCGAAGTCAACGCGGTCTTAATTGGAAAAAAGCCAATCATGAACTATGTCCTTGCATGCATCACGTTCTTCCATGGCGGAGCAAAAGAAGTAAGCATCAAAGCGCGAGGAAGATCTATCAGCCGAGCGATAGATGTCGCGGAGGTTGTTAGGCACAGATTCCTTCCCGAGGTCAAGATTAAGAGCATCGGAATTGGAACGGATCAGTTGCTTTCGCAAGAGGAAGGAAACTCAGCAACTAACGTGAGCACAATTGAAATAACGTTGATCAGGTAGCGTAGTAGCCAAACTCCTAATTGCAGGAAAACAGACAAGCAATGAAAACGGAACTATGCAGTTTCTGCTTGAAAAGCGGAATGTTATGTCAGAAGTGTTCAGCTAAAGTTAAAGCAGGCGAAATCAGCGAGGTAGACCTGAAAATCGCACGTCTACTTCTGTCCCTCGAAGACAAGTATCCAAGTCTACAAAACGTCTGCTTCTACAAAGCTGTCGACGTAGAGAAGACCTTAGCCATAATCGTAGGCCACGGAGACGTCCCGAAAATTTTGGGTTACAGTGGAAAAATCGTGAAGGCCATAGGCGATGAAACAGGCAAGAACGTTAAGGTTTTGGAGAACGGGGTGGACGACCGCAAATTCCTCGAAGACCTCTTCATACCCTTCAGCATCCTGACGATCAACACTATCTGGATTCCAGACGGCACAACAGAGACCCGAGTGATTCTTAAGCGCAAACGTGGCGCGCAGATGCCTTATGACCTTAAGGCTTTAAAGGAAATCGCCAGTAAAGTACGTAAAATGTCCTTACGCGTTGAAATCGCGGATTAAGGATCGGCGATTGCCATGACCTTGGACTCTATAGGCGACTGGAGTAGAACTCACTATACAAGTAACGTGACCCCTGAA
>JBEKPM010000103.1:0-11988 GCA_049520735.1 Bathyarchaeia archaeon
ATTACTTGCTTAACATAACTGCCCGTTTGATCTGCTAGAGCTGTCCGCTCTATTAGAGCTGTCCGCGTATAAATCACAGCTCGAACAATGTTTGTCCCGCAGCAGTTTTCTTCTTTGGTGATTGCCGGGTCGGTCACATTCGCGTTTAATGACTTTTTGCTATTTGACATTGGTTAATTCACCTCCTGCTCAAACTTTGCTACAACGACGTCTACTACAGAAGGTAGAGTCTCCATTACTCCTCTCGAAAAATCCGAGAATGTTTCCTGGAGTTGTTGTGAGTTGGGCGACCAGCTTTTTGTTTCTGTCGAGTGACTGCAGTCGATTTCAGAAGCTTTCAGTAGCCTTTCGCCTCGAGCGATTATCATTTTAACGAATTGCATGAGCAACGCTTCAATCTCTTTTGCGTCCAAGAAAAGCAGCTGTTGATTTCTAATTCTCCACAAAACTATTGTTCGATGATTATTGTCAATCAAGTATCTGAAGAGTTGAGGGATTGATAGTGAGAAGCCTGTTTTGATCTCAACTACAATTTCCAGCTTGCTTGAATGTATGCTAATGCCGTGGTTGGAGGGAATTATAAGAATGTCAGCAGTGCCATATCTGATACTTGCCTCGGTAGCAATTGTTACTTTGTGACCGTTTTTAATGAATTGACTGTGCAGCGCTTCAACGAGCAGGTTCGCAGCGAGTTGGTGAAGTTCACTGTAGATGCTGTCGATTCGTTGGAAGCTTTTTGTTTGCAATTGTTTGTCTAAGCAGCCTAAACAAGCATTTTTTGCCAAAACTTCCAGTATCATTGCTCTTCGGAGTTGACCTTTTGAGAAAAGGTCATAGCGATCGCCTATTTGCGAACAAATATAATCGAGGAGGGATAATATCTCGGTCCAATCGTTAGTTGTTTGTTGTTCGGTCTTATTGGGCTGAAAATTTAGCTGCCTTTGCATCTGGAGAGTTTCCGGTGTAGTTAGTTGTTCTCGAGAACATTCTCCTTTTATGCCTCCTTGAGTAAAGTCCATTAAATAATCACCCATTGTGTCTTATTTGTCTTGTTTGTCTTATAACAAGTGTTAGGTACATTTAAGCGTTTTGCTTAGGACAAGACTTATTATTTTAACAATTGTTAAGAGAGTGGCAGTGGCCTAATTGAGTAAGAAAACATGGTCGACCCGGCTAGACGAAAACACAGAGAAAAAAATTCAGAGCTTGATAGAGCAAACAAGCCTAAAAGAAGCGGAAGTTTTACGCAGACTAATAATTATCGGAACAAAAAATGTTAAGGACCCCTCGGATCTACTTAAAATTTAAAATCATCAGCAAATTTTGCAGGTTTAAGACATAAGTTTCCAAGCTAAGCGTGCTAGCATCTCTTAGAGCCAAAATCGAATATAAAGGAAAAGATTAGATTTATTCGATGAATATCTTGCCTTTTATCTTTATTTGCCCGAAACTCAGTCTCAATTGGAAACTGTAGCTCCAATTCAACTTATTTTGAAAGAGGAACAGATGAAAACCCACTACAAACAATAGTGCAAGTGGCCACTTTAGTTAAGTGTTTAAAATTGCAGCGTCAGTGTAGTCAAATTAAGACACAGAAATTGTCAAAAAACTTAAGCTCTTATCCCGTCAACTCTGACGTCAGGTGATTCAATTTGTTCAAGAAATCGGGTCTTCCCACAAGCGCTCGCTTACCCACTTTAATAAGAGTGCTATCCGCTTTTTCGCAACTGCTCCAAAGCGAACTCCACGGCATGTGTGCGGTTTGCGAAACGCTTTGTCTTGATTTGCGAATCAACCCATTTCAGTAGGTCTTCATCCAAAGCTATGGAGGTCTTTATTTTTTTTCCCACCATACCGCCAGATACCCCATACTACCGCAATAAATATATAATTAGCTACCCCCTAAGGGTATGATGAGGTATTACGGGGTATGATTACGTACATTCCAAAGAAAGAGCTTGAAAACCCAGAAAAAGTTAACAACGCTTTCTTTAAAAGGTTAAGTAGCAAAAAATCACCGCAACGTCTACGGAAAGCCGCAATACACGTTTCAGAAGAATATAAACCACAAGCAAACATTGCCCATCAGGTTGAAACCTGCAGAAAGTTTCTTTGCAGTCAAGGCCTGATTTTTTCTGGCGATTTGTTTCTAGAAAAAAAGGGTTCTAAATCCATAAATAAACTAGTCCAAGCCAGATTCTTGTCGCAAAGATATGATTGCATTGTTGGTTATGTTTCTTGTCGGGACAAGTTTGACACATGCTTCATTGGACTGGTCATGTGCTGGGACGTGAAAAACTTCCTATTAATTAGCGACAGAATTGTCGTGGAGAAGTAATAATATGGCTGAAAGAGAAAATGAACAAGTCACTACTCACACGCGCGGTCTCAACCTGGCTGAAACAGCGGAGATTAATCAAATTTTGCTCAAGCTAGAAAAGTATTCCGATAAACAACGGGCAGTCACAAGAATAATGTATCAAAAAACTTTGGAGCTTGAAGCGTTATCCCCCTATCTGAGCGGCATATCTGTGCGTTGGGTCGAAAACGAAAAAGGCTGCTTAATTGATTCGGACGTTCAATTGCTTGGGGCGCTTATCAATGAAGTTGAGAGCATTTCAAAAACTTTTCAAGGAACCTGCATTTTCCTCATCAAATTCGCAGACGAAAACACTTCTGCATTGTCCTTCTCACAAAATAATCCTGAACTGAACAATTTATTGCTGGATTTTGTTATAAGAGTGAACGATGAACAAAACGCGCTTTACAATTTCCTATCTGTAGCCGAAGCGTTGAAAAAAGCTGTAAGCCTATTAAACAGCCAACCATTGAACACATGTGTTAGAATAAATGACCCTTTTGGCTTTAGCTTTAGACCAATACTAGTTGCCACAGCAATTATTAACGAAAGTGCAAACAAGGCAAGAACCACAATAGATCAAATTAAGTCTGAAGAAAAAGAATGGCAAAGATTAGACCAAAATATAAGAAGCCTAATTTCAAAAGATATCCCGACTGTCGAAGCAAAACAAGAAAAGGATGCGAGCGATGATGAAAACCACTATACAATCGAGAAGATTTCCAAAATAGTTTCAGATTGGGCACAGGAAAAGTTGGTTAAAGCAATTTATCAATTTGACGATGGAATCAGCGACTTCAAGTTTGGCAGAGTCAGCCAAATCTCGAAACTCTGGAAAGAGCAAGGGCTATGGCAGGTAGAAGCACTAATTGAGTACACAATAGGTGGAGCACAAAAGATCGCGCGGAACGTCAGCTTTCAAATTGATGACAACTTTTCCATAATCGGCTTCAACCTCTATGAACCCGCCAGAGGTTAAGATGTTAGGTTGATGAAGGATTTCAGATGGAGAGACTTTGATTGTCTGATATCAGTGAGTTCCATACCTTCAAGGAACTTATAGATTTCCATAATTCCAATTCAAGTTCATTCAACAAAGAGGCAGTGAAGATGGTTTCCAAGCTTCAATCGGCCAACGATAACTTGAAAGCAATTGTGAAAAGTTGGGCTAGCACTAAGCGAAAAGCCAGTGAGAATATTAACCAAAAAGACGATAACAAAAATGATTGCAGAATCGCAATTGTTCAGGAAAATGGTTCAATCTTCACCGAAGAAATCGAACTCGAAAAAATAGCGACAATAAAAGCTGAATTGAGTTCAATTGCCAGCCAACTCCTGCTGAAGGTTCAGTGGCTACAAACCGTTAACTGCGTTATGAAGTACGATTTATATCGCCTTATTGATCAAAAGGTAGTTGCTACTGGAGAGGTGCCTGAAGGAACTTATAGGCTGTTATGGGACGCCGGACATGCCTACATTCTATTCCTGGCGGCAACCCATAATGTACAGAAAACGCTGGATATCATCGATAATATGGATTTTTCTCCAGCGGTTTTCCATTCGGATCTTTGTGGACCCAAATTCATTCCAAAACTGATGCAGTTTGCCTCCGAGGTTCTAGAAAAAGCGACAGAGTACGCAATGCACGCAGTGGCCGATGTCAAATTCAGTGAGGAATGAAAAACGGCAACAAAGCGCTCCAAGAAAATTGGCGATGAAAACGAAGAAAAACGGCAACAAGAAAAGAAATTGAAAACAAAACAATCCGGAAGCACATCCCAATGGAAAATCAAGAATATACAAATTAATCCTAAAAATCTAGGGAACACATTAGAATGCGAATGTTCAATATGTGGCAAAAAATTAAGCTTAAACGATGCATTTTGCTTTTTTGAGCCCAACAGAAAAATCGAAAGCGGCGTGCATAAAGGCGGTCTTTACTCTGCTTTTTTTTGTGCAGACTGCGCAAAAAAGCATGAAAACAGGCTTGCTTAACTCAACTGAAAGAACGTAGGTTGCATGAGAAAAACTGCTTTTGAAATTGTTTCTGCCGCGTTTAAGGCATTAGAGAAGCTTAAGCCAACTCCCCAGGAAATTCAAGATTACGCAGACTTAAACCAAGATGATTACAGCGTTGTAACTTACTCCAAATCTAAAGGCGGAGACTACTACTTCCTCAGATTGCACGATACTTGGAAACAAAAAGTTGGTGGACGAGTACACATTGACATTGGATACGTTGATGAAAAGTTTGTTGACGACTGGAAGGCCCCGGATACGACTCATTTGATGCTAGATAAGGATTATGCTCCAGATTTCGTTAACTTCGTCGAGAAAAAACGCGGATTAGAATAGATCCATTTCTCTTTAGTATTTTTCCGGACACAATTTTTCAGGCATGATGCTCGCTAAAAGCTTATTTCACTGCTTAGCGCGCTGCTTTGTCCCGAAAATGGTTAAAAATGGTTATAAGTCTGATTTTGCTTATTAGAGCCTGTAATGGACCTTTTTGATGAACGTATTTTGACTGCGCTTAAAGACGGCAAACCCAGAGACTTCAGTACGCTTTTGGGTGAAGTGGGTTTTACTCATAACACTTTGCAGGAGCACCTCGGGCGTCTAATGGCTCGAAGTCTTATTATTAGGGAGAAAGCAGTTACAAACAGTTTCGGAAGACCCAAATTCGCGTATCATGTGCCGTCCAGGACCACGAAACAGGTCTCTGTCGCCCTTCAAGATCCGCATATTGAACTAGTGGCCCTGCCGTTTAGTCGCTTAAGGCACGTTTGCAGGTTTGAGAAGGGCGGCCACTGCAAAGAAACACGCAGAGACTGTACACCTCAAATTTGCCCCCAAATCAGAAAATAAGACTTATAACCACTTTACACCAACAAGGGGGCAAGCCAGCGCGCGAAAGCTTTGAACATGCCTTTGACGCAGTCTACGTCGTCTTTTCTGAAGTCCGCGATGGTCTTGAAGTCTGGAGCCAGCTTCTTCATTTGCCACATGATTTCAACGTTGCGACAGCATTGACGATCCAATTTTCTGCTTGAACGAACTTGATTCAAGTAGCCATAAACGTGCAGTTTGAGTAAGTCTGAGGGATTGTAGCTGGGTCTGCCTAGATCACTTGGAATGGAGTGTATGAAGCCTAGTTTCTCTAGGTTGAGGTTGTCGACAAAACCGTCTATGAACCTGACTGGGTTGTCCTCATCCACGTATCCTTCTAGCATTTCCGGGAAGAGGGCTGTCTGGTTTCTGTTGAGGCCTTCTACGTGTTCACTCATGGCTCATCAGTTGCTCTAAAGATAGTCTAGATTTAAGGTTATCGGTCACCTGCGTTCAACGAAAATGAACAATTCCCATTTCCTTTTTTTGCCATGAAAAGTGTTCTTTCATTTCACTTCTGAGCGCGCCTCACGCTATGAGCGCACGCGGATTAACAGTAATTGGTAATTTTCTGAGGAGCGCGCCAGTGCGTTGAGACCGTGTGAAAATTAACGCTTGCTTTCAACGTTAGAATATTTCCGACTTGCTCCAACCACACTATTCTGCCTTTCTACTTCCTTTCTTCCTCGACCTGATCAGAAAACCCGCATAAGTTGTGGTCCAAGAATGTTCAAAACCCGCCTCATAGCTCAACTATCCTCTTCCTCATAGCCAGCTTCTCAGGCTTACGCAGCATCCTCTCCCTCATCTCATCCAGCACTTCAGCGTGTTCCCAACGCCACACCGTTCGACCACGCTTATTCAACGTACACTTCGTCATGAAAAACTCACACGAGAAACACGCATCAGTGCTGTAAACCCGAAAGTTTTTCTGATGAGCATGATCTAGATAGCTGAAGACAAGCTTATTTCCCGCGGGACAAACAAATGTATCCGTTCCGATATCATAGACGAACTTATCAACATGGAATTCTCGAGTAGGAATACCCTTCTTCTTGACAAAACCAACTCCATACCTGTTCTGCTCAGGTACATAAGGAGTGATTCCGCTGTCGACGCAGTCTTTGATTTGGACAAAACTGAAGTACCCCTTGTCAGCAACGGCGTCCAACCTTTCTGTTCCAAGTATGTCTTTCGCGCTTACGTTATAATCAACAATCAAATGATTCTTGTCATCGACTGCAACTTGGCCGTTATAGCATGGCTCTATTCTGCCTCTATTCTTCATGAGCCTGCAATCAGGGTCGATGAGGGATACCTCGTTCTGCTTGGACTCTTTGAGCTTGCAAAGAAGCTCTGAGTATTCCTCCTTGCGCTTCATGAGTTTCTGGACTTTTTCTTGGAGAATGTCTGCATGTTTGGAGTTGGCTTGCTCTTCTCTGCGGTCTTCTTCTTCAATCTCGGCTAAATATTTTGATACGTGTTCGTCTATCATTTTCATTCGGTAGGCCAAGTTTTTGCGGTTGAAGTTGCTGTCGAGCGAGTTTACGGCTTTGAATTTAGTGCCGTCTACTGCTATACACTTGGTACCGTAAAGATCTAAGCTGATGCACAGCTTGACGAATTCTTTGAAGACGCCTTTCACGCAGTCGATGTTGTCTTTGCGGAAGTCAGCGATTGTCTTGAAGTCTGGTGCGAGTTTCTTCATGAGCCACATAACCTCTAAGTTGCGGTGGCATTCCCGCTCAAGCTTCCTGCTTGACCTTACCTGGTTGAGGTATCCGTAAACGTACAGTTTAAGAAGGTCTGAAGGGTTGTAGGGCGGTCTTCCAACTTCGGCGGGTATTGAGTGTTTGAAGCCGAGTTTCTCCAGGTTGAGGCTGTCAACGAAGGCGTCTATGAACCTGACGGCTTCTCAACTGCTCACTCTGTCGCTGTAAAACCAATCTAGATTTAAGGTTAACGGTAATTAGCCATCAAAGAAAGAGACTTTTCACACGGTCTCAACACGCACGCGCGTCATATTCAGCTATCTCGGATGGTTAGCAAATCTGAGAACTGCGGCAGCTCCTCCATAGATGCCTACATCATCGCCAAGTGGAGTTATATTTATCTCGGGTATTCTGTTCAGCGCATAATCAGTTATGTATTTCTTGATATGTGGCAATACAAACTCGGCGTTTTTTAAGGCGACCGTGCCACCAACAAGTATTACGGATGGATCATAGGCGTTTACAACATTCGCGAACCCTATAGCATTTAGAACTCCAATTTCTTCAATAAACTGGAGAGACAAGGGATCTCCATTTTTTGCTGCCTCAAACAATATCTCTGAACTCAACCTAGAAATATTTCCGCCAATTTTGCCAAAGATCAGGCTGCTTTCTATAGTGTTTTTTCCCATTTTTCTCATCCTAAATTTGACAAATTGCGGAATGTTCCTTCCTGAACAATAGGCTTCCCAGTGACCGCGTCTTCCACAGCCACACAAAAGCTCTCCTTTATAATCTATCGTGAAATGACCTATCTCAACGGCGTTTCCATCCTTACCCATTAAAAGATGGTCATCTACTATTGCTCCTCCTCCGATTCCTGTTCCTATTGCCACATAAAACAGGTTGCTGATTCCTTTGCCACCTCCGAACTCTTTTTCGCCTAAAACTGCGGCTGTGCAGTCGTTAACCAAGTATACCGGAACATTCAACTTTTTTTTGATCGGCTGTACTAAAGAAACATATTCAAAAGGAAAGTTTGTGGGCCTGATAAGAGCACCTTCTTTAACATCAATAGGCCCTGCTGAAGCTATACCTACACCCTCCAAGTGCGACGAGTCAATACCGTTTTTTTGGCAAAGGGTGTGAATTATCTTTATTATCTGTCTGCTTATTGTTGTATCATAACGTGCATCAACCTTTTCCTTAATCTTTTCTACCGAATTGCTCTTTACGTTGAGAAGAACTGCTCTTGTCCACGTCCCACCAACGTCAACACCTATCACATATTCTTTCTCGCCCACAAACTATCGCCTAAATTAATAAGTCAAAATCGACCGAATAAAAGCTTTATCAACCTGTGTAGCGCGATGATATGAGAAGTGTTAAACGAGCTGGGCGTTCACGCCATTTTATGAGCGCGCCTATGTGAAGTCCGCTAATTAACCTTTCCATCCTTTCATTCTTCTCACATTTCCTTTCCTTCTTTCCTCGCTGAAGTGAAGGGCACGCGCCTATTCGCCCACCTTGGGGCACTACGGCTCCGCATCCAGACCCTCCTCAATCGCGCTAACGTCCACACCAAAGAGACAGCGCAGCAACGAGGAAGAATTTTAGGCCTGAGCGTAAAACGGCTTCTTATTCTTCAACACCGAATAGCTGCACATAAGAAGCCTCCTGGCAGCCGCTACGGTGGCGATCTTCTTACCTCTCTTTTCAGCAATCCGATTATACGCTCTCGTAATAGCGGTATCGTACTTGTGAACGTGAGTCTGAGCCGCCTCAACCATCACCCAACGAAGCCACCTGCTCCCCTCCTTCGTAATGCCTCCATGCCAAACAGTCTTTCCAGAAGCATGCGTAGAAGGCACCAAACCAGCATAACTACAAAGCCGCTCAGGGAAAACAAACCGGTTAACGTCGCCAATCTCACTCTTCATAAGAATCGCCGTGTAATAGCCTATTCCAGGAATAGTCATCAACAACTTAACCTCTTCATCATCCTCAGCTATTCCCACAAGCTCCTTAGAAAGAAGCTTAATCTCCTCATCCAACGGCTTCAGAACCCGCAGATAACACTCTACCGAATCAAGATTCAAACCATGAAGCCACTCCACACCCTTCTGGGTAAACAAACCGTGATCAGTTGGCCACTTCAATCCTTCATACGTCAAAACACTCTTAATTTTCACTCTAAGCTTAACGCGTGACCTGACTAGAAAAGCTCTACGTCTAACCTTCTCTCTGAGTTTGGCTATTTCTCCTTCTGGAAAGTACGCAAGTGGCAAAGCGTCCAACCTTACCAGTTCAGCTATAGCTTTAGAGTCTACTCGGTCACTTTTAATTTTAGCCTCAGCAATATAGCGAGTCTTCTTAGGATGCGAAACAACCACGTTGTATCCTTTGGCAGTCAGCTGTCTGAACAATGGCGCGATCTGATTGGAAGATTCCATACCAACCTTGCCTACGTCAAAATGTGAAAGGTACGGAAGCACTCTTTCATTAGTCATTCTTGTCTGGTTAACTATCTTTCCTTCAGGATTCAGAATAGTCGCATAAGTACTGTCCTTATGCACGTCCAACCCACAAACTAAGGCGCTCATAGTATGGCATGAGCGCCCAGCTCGTTTAACACTTCTCATACCATCGCGCTAGCATGTAAAATCGGGACAAGGCAACGCGCTAGATCGTGTCCAACCGTTAACGAGAACGCGCTTGGTGGTGAACACCCGAATCTTACTCTCCTAACGTGAAGAGCGAAACGCTTGCAGAAATTAAAAACTTTTTTCCGTTCATGATGAAACAAGTTTTAGTCGAGGAAGCAAGAATCTCCAGAATTTAGTTGGGAGAGTGTCAAACTGGACGCTTTTATCAGGAGGAAGTACCGCAGATTTCACGGATATTGCACACCTACCCATTTTCTTGTTTCATGGCTTCGAACGATGGAGTCGACAATAAGCATTTCACGGTGCCCATCCTCGAATGTCGGAAAATTAGCTGGCGCATGACGGTCTTCGCTTTTGTTGATTACGCCCAGATACACATCCTTCATTAACATTTTTAAAGCATCTGCATAGCCTTCCGGATGTCCTCCGGGATAATCTGCGTAGCCTTTGGCTTCTGAAATCAATGAAGACGGATCTTTCAACTGAATTTGGTTTGGGCCGTCTCTTTTCCCTATCCACAATTCGTTTGGTTCTTCCTGGTTCCAAGCCGCCGCAGACTTGGATCCATCCACTTCGATCAACAACATATTCTTTCTTCCTGCGCTTATTTGAGAGACCAAAAAAGTTCCCTTCGCTCCATTTTCAAAAGTTAGTAAGATTGAGCCATAATCTTCAGTCACAATAGTCTTTAACTCATAATCATGTTCATTCCTATTTCCGCCAAAAGTGTCTACCGTAACCGTTGACTTTTTCCTCGTAGGAATGGCTATCTTCAAGTCAGCCATTACTTCAGTTATCTTCAGCCCTGTCACGAATTGGATTAGATCGCACCAGTGTGATCCGATGTCGGCAACCGCTCGTGACTTTCCACCTATATCCGGCTCGACCCTCCAGTTGTAATCTGTATCAAAAAGAAGCCAATCTTGAAGATAACAACCGTGGGCCAAATAGATTTTCCCAAGTTGCCCCTGACTTACCATTCCTCTCATTTGCTGAACAAGCGGATAATATCTATAGACAAAATTAATCGCGTTCAACACACCTTCTTTTCGGGCCAATTCCACGAGTTCCGCAGACTCCTGCGAAGTCATCGCGAGCGGCTTCTCCGAAATAACGCTCTTCCCCGCTTCAATTGCCGATTTTGACACCGCATAGTGCATGTAATTGGGAGTACAATTATGAACCACGTCAATCTCCTTGTCAGCCAAAAGGTCGTGATAGTCCCCGTAAGCCTTTGGAATATTTAATTGTCTTGCTTTAGAATCAGCTAGGTCCTGATTAAGTTCTGATATTGCTGTGACATCAATAAATCCCAGCCGACGCACAGCCTCTAGATGAGCTGGACCTATAAATCCAGCCCCAATCAAACCCGCCTTAATTCGTTTCGTCATATGGTTTTCAAACTCCCGTTATTTCCTACTATTATTCAGCCTGATATAAATAAGATTTTTGCGCCGTTCATTTGGAGATCAAGAATTGCCGTGCCCTAAGCGTTAAGTGACTAAAACAAGAAAGAAACTCGAACGTGCAGAATGAATAGCACTTGGTAAGCCTACCCTCTTACAAAAGTCAAAAAGCACGCCTATGTGAAGTTCTTTAATTAATCTTTCCTTCCTTCTTCCTTTTCATGACTTCTTTATTGCCAATTTCCTCGCTGAAGTGAAGGGCACGCGCCTATTCGCCCACATTGGGGCACTATGGCTCCGCATCCAGACCCTCCTCAATCGCGCTAACGTCCACACCAAAGAGACAGCGCAGCAACGAGGAAGCTTTTAGGCCTGATCGTAAAACGGCTTCTTATTCTTCAACACCGAGAAGCTTACCATCAGAAGACGCCTAGCAGCCGCAACAGTTGCAATCTTCTTGCCTCTCTTCTCAGCTATCCGACTATACGCTCGAGTAATGGAAGTATCGTACTTGTGAACGTGGGTCTGAGCAGCCTCAACCATAACCCAACGAAGCCACCTGCTCCCCTCCTTAGTGATTCCTCCATGCCAAACACTCTTTCCAGAAGCATGCGTAGAAGGCACTTGATATCACCAATCTCACTCTTCATAAGAACCGCCGTGTAATAGCCGATTCCAGGAATAGACATCAACAACTTTACATCCTCATCATCCTCAGCAACTCCGACAAGCTCCTTAGAAAGAAGCTTAATCTCTTCATCCAACGACTCGAGGATACGCAGGTAAGACTCCACCGAATCAATCTTCAGCTCATGAAGCCATTCTACACCTTTCTTTGTGAACAAGCCATGGTCTGAAGGCCACTTCAAACCTTCGTACGTCAAGACGCTCTTAACTTTCACTCTGAGTTTAACGCGTTCCCTCACCAGAAAAGCGCGACGTCTAACTTTCTCTCT